>DATJBC010000050.1:0-5757 GCA_035515515.1 Acidimicrobiales bacterium | reverse complement strand
GTCGAGTCCATCGTGCGCTCACACCCCGACGTGATGGACGCCATCGTGGTGGGGGCGCCCGACGAGCGCTTCGGCCAGCGGGTGGCCGCCATCGTCGAGCCCCGTCCGGGGCGCCCCGTCCCGACGCTGGAGGCCGTGCAGGAGCACTGCCGTCCCCACATCGCCGGGTACAAGGTCCCCCGCCAGCTGCACGCCGTCGACAAGATCGAGCGCTCCCCGAGCGGCAAGCCCGACTACCCCTGGGCCAACACCGTCGTCACCACCACCCCGTCGGTGGACTGAGCGCCCGCCGCGCCCGCGCGCCCGAACCGTGCCCGCGCCCCTGTCGGAGCTGATCGGCGCGGGGCGCGCCGCGGTGCTCACCATGGAGCTCCAGCGGGGCGTGGTGGGCGACCTGTCGAGCTTTCCCGAGCTGGCCGCGGCGGTGCGCGACGAGGGCGTCCTCGCCGGCGCGGCGCGCGTCGTCGAGGCGGCGCGCGCCGCCGGGGTGCCCGTGGTGCACTGCACCGCCGGGTTCCGGGCAGACCGCCGGGGGTCCCCCGCCAACGCGCCGCTCATCGCCTCGTTGCTGCGCCGGCCCGAGCACCTGCTCGACGGCTCCCCCGCCGTGGAGCTCGTGCCCGAGCTGGGGCCCGAGCCGGGGGACCTGGTGTCGCACCGCGGGCACGGCGTGTCGCCGTTCACCGGCACCACGCTCGACCCCATCCTGCGCGCGCACGGGGTGTCGACGGTCGTCGCCACCGGGGTGTCGCTCAACCTCGGGATCCCCGGCCTCGCCATCGAAGCGGTGAACCTCGGCTACGGCGTGGTGGTGGTGCGCGACGCGGTGACGGGCGTGCCCGCCGACTACGCCGACGCGCTCGTGCGCCACACCCTTCGGCTGGTGGCCACCATGGCGAGCGCCGACGAGGTGGTCGCCGCCTTCGGGTAGTGAGGCTCGCGGCCCGCAGGGCGCGGCGCGTCCCTGTGGCGGCGGTGCGCATACACGCGTGCACCGGTTCCCGGTGCAATACGTCGGGACCGCCACCGCGTGTGCCGACCCCGGGGGGGCCGAGGGTGACACAGCGGCGGCAGGCCCGACCAAGCGCCGGCACCGAATGAGGACCCGCCTCAGGCAGCGACGCCAGAGCCCCCCGCACATGACGCACAGGTGACCGGCCACGAGGCTAGTTGCTCGGCCGCGGCGGCATCCGGGACCACCCCGCGCCGCCGGCGCACACGTGCGGCGCGCACGCGTCCGGGGCAGCGCACCACGCCGGCCGGGGCGGCGGGGGTGTCCCGGTAGTCTCGTCGCCGATGCCCGATCCTTCGGCGCGTGCGCTCGGGCAGCGCGCGCTCGACCCGTTCAACCCCGCGCTCGGCGTGGTGATGCGCACCGCACTGGCGCGCCTGGGCACCGACGTCACCGACGCGTCGGCCCGGCGCTCGTGCGTGGTGATCGCCCCGCACCCCGACGACGAGACGCTCGGTGCCGGCGCCACCATCATGCGTAAGGTCGACGCCGGGACCCCGGTGCACGTGGTGGTGGTCACCGACGGGTCGAAGTCGCCGGTGGGCGACCCCGCCGAGGTGGCGGCCCTGCGGGACGCCGAGCTGCGCGCCTCGTGCACGGTCCTCGGCTTGGGCGCGGGCGACGTTACCCGCCTCCCCTTCGTCGACGCCGAGCTCGACCGGGACGACGACACCCTCGTGGCCGCCCTGGCCGAGGTGATCGCCGCCCGGCGCCCCGACGAGGTCCTGGTCACCGGGGACACCGACCCCCACAACGACCACGCCGCGCTGGGGGCGGCGGCCCGCCGGGCCGTGGCCGGCACCGGCGCCCGGCTGCTCGTCTACCCCGTGTGGCACTTCGAGCGTCCCGCCCGCCTCATGGGCCTCGTGCGGCGCTCGGGGCGCCCCGAGATCGTGCGCACCGCCGGCTACCGCGAGCGCAAACAGCGGGCGGTGTCGTCCTACCGGTCCCAGCTGGCGGCGCGCAACGACGCCCCCGAGGGCCTCACGCCCCGCTTCCTCAAGCACTTCACCGGCGGCTGCGAGATGTTCTTCCCCGTCCCCCCCGCGCCCGCGGACCCGGGGCGCAACGGTGCCGGGCCCTCCTGAGCGGGCCGCGGCCGGCGGCGTCCTCAGGTCTTGACCTGGGCCTCTCGCTGGCGGGTGGTGGAGTGCACCGGGTCCTTGTCGAACTGGGGCAGCACGTGCGTCCCGAAGGTGGCCACGGCCTCCTCGCAGACCTCGATGGGCATCGACGACGACAGCATGCCGAAGCTCAGCTGGTCGGCGCCGATGTCGACGAAGCGCTGGATGGAGCGCGTGACCTCCTCGGGGTCCCCCACGGCGATGAGCCCGCTGTCGACGTTCTTGTCGATCTGCTCGGGCGGGGTGGCCGGGATGAGGTCGGGCCACGTGGGGATGCCGGGGGGCTTGGGGAAGGTGTCGAGGTAGCGGAACACCAGGCTCACGTGCACGTTGGACTCGATGTCGGCGAAGATCCTGCGGGCCCGGCCGCTGTCCTCGAGGCACAGCATCTGGGTGGTGACCATGATGTTGTTGTTGACGTAGTCGCCCACGGGCTCGGCGTTCTCGATCTCCTTCTTGTACTTCTCGATGAGCGGGGCGAAGCCCTCGGGCTTGCCGAAGGCGAAGCACAGCACGCCCAGGCCCTGGCGGGCGGCCAGCTCGAAGGTGCCCGGGCTGCCGGCGGCCACCCACAGGGGCGGGTGGGGGTTGGTGTAGGGCTTGGGGAGGACGTTGCGGGTGGGCATGGAGAAGAACTTGCCGTCGTAGGAGTAGTCCTCCTCCTTCCACATGCGCACGATCTGCGGGAGCGTCTCGGCGACCATCTCCCGGGTGAGCTCCTGGTCCTCGATGCCGAAGCCCTTCTGCTCGATGGTGGACGAGCCCCGCCCGGTGCCGAACTCGAAGCGGCCCTCGGACAGGTGGTCGAGCATGGCCACCCGCTCGGCCACCCGGGCCGGGTGGTTGGCGGGCGGGGTGATGTTGAAGATGCCCGAGCCCAGGTGGATGTTGGAGGTCTGGGCGGCGGCGAAGGCCATGAACGACTCGTTGGCCGACAGGTGCGAGTAGTCGGTGAGGAAGTGGTGCTCGGAGGACCACGAGTACTTGAACCCGGCGCGGTCCGCGGCCCGGATGTAGGCCAGCTCGTCCATGATGCGGTCGTGCTCCGCCGCCGCACCGTGCTGGGCGCGGTACCCGGGAAGCAGGCTGACGGCGTTGAAGATCCCGAACTCCATGTCCAGCGCCCCTCTCTCGCTCGGTCCGGACGGTACCACCCTGCCGGCAAAAATGCAACGTGTTCCAGTCTTGGCGGCGCGCCCGGTAGGCTGCGTCCCAGCGCCCTGACCTGGGCCGCGTGACGTCTCGCACCCGAGGACGACCGATGGACACCATGGCCGAGTTGCTGCGGGCCCGGGTCGGCGACACCCACGTGGGGCTCGTGGCCGAGGACGGCACCTGGACCTGGGACACGGTCGTGTCGGCCGCGGCCGTGCGCGCCGCGGTCCTCGCCGAGCGCCGGGTCCCGGGGCCCTTCCACGTGGCCACCCTCCTCGACAACGTGCCCGAGCACGTCCTGTGGCTGGGCGCCGCCGCCCTGGGGGGGGCGGTGCTGGTGGGGGGCAACACCACGCACCGGGGCGCCGACCTCGCCCGGGACCTGGCCCACACCGAGTGCCAGCTGCTCGTCACCGACACCGCCCACCTGCCGCTCGTCGACGGCCTCGACCTCGGGCCGGGCATCGGGCCCGTCGACGGGCCGGGCCCCCGCGTGGTGGTGGTCGACGATCCCGGCTACGGCGCGGTGCTCGCCCCCCACGCCGGCGCCGCCCTCCCCGACCCCGCCGTGGCCGCCGTGGAGGAGGACAGCCTCGGCTACCTCATCTTCACCTCGGGCACCTCGGGGGCGCCCAAGGCGTGCCGCTGCACCCACGGGCGCCTGGCCCGCATCGGCGTGATCGTGGCCCAGATGTACGGGCTGGGGCCCGACGACGTGTGCTACGCGGCCATGCCCCTGTTCCACTCCAACGCGCTCATGGCGGGGCTGGCGCCCGCCATCGCCGGGGGGTGTGCCATCGCGCTGCCCACCGGCGGGCGCTTCTCGGCGTCGGGGTTCCTGCCCGACGTGCGCCGCCACGGCGTCACCTACTTCAACTACGTGGGCAAGCCCCTCTCCTACATCCTGGCCACCCCCGAGCGGCCCGACGACGCCGAGAACCCGCTCGTCAAGGTGTTCGGCAACGAGGGCGCCGAGCGCGACGTGGCCCGCTTCGCCGAGCGCTTCGGGTGCACGGTGACCGACAACTACGGCTCCACCGAGGGCGGTGCCACCGTCCAGCGCACGCGCGACACCCCGCCGGGCGCGCTGGGGCGCGCCCCCGAGGGGACCATGGTGGTCGACCCCGTCACCGCACGCGAGTGCCCGCCGGCGCGCTTCGACGATCGCGGGCGGCTCCTCAACGCCGAGGAGGCCATCGGCGAGCTCGTCTCCGCCGGCGGCGCGGCCGGCTTCGAGGGGTACTGGCGCAACGACGAAGCCGAGCGGGCCCGGCTGCGCAACGGCTGGTACTGGACCGGCGACCTGGCGTACCGCGACGAGGCGGGCTTCTTCTACTTCGCGGGGCGCGCCGACGACTGGCTGCGCGTCGACGGCGAGAACTTCGCGGCCGCGCCCGTGGCCCGCGTCCTCGAGCGCCATCCCGACGTCGTGGTGGCGGTGGTGTACGCCGTGCCCGACCCCGCCGTCGGTGACCAGGTCATGGCGGCCATCCAGCTGCGCCCCGGGACGGCCTTCGACCCGGGGTCTTTCGCCGCCTTCCTCGCCGCCCAGGGCGACATGGGGACCAAGTGGGCGCCCCGCTTCGTGCGCGTGTGCGACAGCGCTCCCGTCACGGCCACCGGCAAGGTGCTCGTGCGGGCCCTGCGGGCGGAGCGCTGGAACTGCGACGACGCGGTGTGGTGGCGCCCGGGACGTGACGGCGGCGACGCCTATGAGCCACTCGGCGAGGCGGACGCGGCCGCCCTGGAGGCCGCCATCGGGCGTCGCTGAGGGTCCCGCCGGGCACGGCCGGGGCCCGAAAACCGGAAGAACTGCCGGTGCCGCTCGTTGCCAGGACATGAGACGCACCGCCTCCCTGCTCCGCCTCCTGCGCGCCCTGGCCGTGGTGGGCGCCCTGACCCTCGTCGTGGGCATGGTCATCCACGGCACCTCGGAGGCGGCCGCGCCGGCCGCCGTGACGTGGGCGCCGGCCGCCAGCGCCACCGTCCACCCCGGGGTGGAGACCTTCACCGAGGGCTCGCAGTGCACGTCGAACTTCGTCTTCAGCGACGGCACCAACGTCTACGTCGGCCAGGCCGCCCACTGCGCGGGGACGGGCGGCAACACCGACACCGACGGGTGCACCTCCCCCACCCTGCCGGTGGGCACGCCCGTGACCATCAGCGGGGCCACGGAGCCCGGCACCCTCGTCTACAGCTCGTGGGTGACCATGCAGCAGGACCACGAGGGCGACGCCAACACCTGCGCCTACAACGACCTGGCCCTGGTCAAGGTGGCCGCCGCCGACGTGGGGGCGGTCAACCCGACCATCCCGGTGTGGGGCGGCCCCGCCGGCGTGAGCACGGGGGGCACGACGCTCGGCGAGCGCGTCTTCTCCTAGGGAACTCCATCCTGCGCCTCGGCGTCACCGCCCTCAGCCCCAAGGAGGGCATCAGCGAGGGCGACTCGGGCGGCGGCTGGACGAC
>DATJBC010000049.1:0-3694 GCA_035515515.1 Acidimicrobiales bacterium | reverse complement strand
CGCGAGGACCTGGCCCGCATGGCCAAGGCCTTCACCGTGCTCGAGGTCGTGGACCAGCTGGCCCAGGAGCGCCACGCCAACGCCCGCCTCTACGACATGCTGGTCGGCGCCCTGCGCGCCCTCGAGGCCGACGACGCCCCGTTGCTGGTGCCGGCCTTCTGCCTGAAGGCCCTGGCGCTCGAGGGCTCGGCGCCCGTGCTCGAGGAGTGCGCGTCGTGCGGGGCGCGCCGCGACCTGGTGGCCTTCGACCTCCTCGAGGGGGGCGTGCTGTGCCGCTCGTGTCGCCGGGGGCGGGCGGTGTCGCCGGCCGCGCTGGAGCTGGTGCGCCGCATCCTGGGGGGCGGCCTGGCCTCGGCCCTGGCCGAGCCGGACGGGCCGGTGGTGGGCGAGGTCACCGAGCTGGCCACCGAGGCCATGGAGGTCCACCTCGACCGGCGCCTGCGCAGCCTGCGGGCCAGCCCGGCGAGCTGAGGCGTCGGTGGAGCGTCCCTTCGGCGTGTACCTGCACGTGCCGTTCTGCGCAGCGCGCTGCGACTACTGCGCCTTCGCCACCTGGACCGACCGCGATGCGCTCATGGCCGACTACGCCGGGGCGTGCGTGTCCGAGGTGCGCCGCGCCCGGGCCGAGGAGGGCCTCCCCCGCGCCAGCAGCGTCTACGTGGGCGGGGGCACCCCGTCGCGGCTGCCCGGGGAGCTGCTGGGCGAGATCCTCGCCGCCGTCGAGCGGGCGCCGGGGGCCGAGGTGACCGTGGAGTGCAACCCCGAGGACGCCGACGCGGCGCGCTTCGCCGCCTGGCGCCACGCCGGCGTGACGCGGGTCTCCTTCGGCGTGCAGTCCATGGTCCCCCACGTCCTCGCCGCCCTGGGCCGGCGTCACGGCACCGCCCAGGTGCCCGCCGCCCTGGCGCTGGCCGGCGCGGCCGGCTTCGCCTCCCTCAGCGTGGACCTCATCTTCGGCGCCCGGGGCGAGCGCGACGCCGACCTGCGCGCCACGCTCGACGCCGTGCTGGCGCTGGAGCCGCGCCCCGACCACGTGAGCGCCTACGCCCTCACGGTCGAGCCCGGCACCCCGCTGGCGCGCGACGTCGCCCGCCACCCCGACGACGACACCTCCGCCCGGCGCTACGCCCTGGTGGAGTCGGTGCTGGCCGACGCCGGCTACCGGTGGTACGAGGTGTCGAACTGGGCGCGCCCCGGACACGAGTGCCGCCACAACGCCCTGTACTGGTCCCAGGGCGACTACCGGGGCGTGGGCTGCGCAGCGCACAGCCACGCCGGGCGCCGGCGGTGGTGGAACGTGCGCACCCCCGAGCGCTATATCTCGGCGGTCACCGCCGGGCGCAGCGCCACGGCGGGGGAGGAGGTGCTCTCCGACGAGCAGTGGGCCTTCGAGGGCGCCGCCCTGGCGCTGCGCACGTCGGCCGGCGTGCCCTCCTCGGCGCTGCCCGACGACCCCGACCTCGACGGGTTGGTGGAGCGGCGCGGCGGCCGGGCGGTCCTCACGGTGCGGGGCCGGTTGCTCGCCAACGAGGTGACGGTGCGCCTGGTCGTGCCCGGTAGCCTCGTCGCCTGACCGAGGAGAGCCCCATGTCGCCCGCGGCCGCGTCGCCCGACCTCACGGAGAAGATCGTCAACCTGTGCAAGCGGCGCGGGTTCGTCTTCCCGTCCGCCGAGATCTACGGAGGCTTCCGCTCCACCTACGACTACGGCCCGCTGGGCGTGCTCATGCTGCGCAACGTCAAGGACGCCTGGTGGCGCGCCATGGTCCAGCTGCGCGACGACGTGGTGGGCATCGACGCGGCGATCCTGTCGACGCCGCGCATCTGGGAGGCGTCGGGGCACCTCGCCAGCTTCACCGACCCCCTGGTCGACTGCCGAAACTGCCGGGAGCGATGGCGGGCCGACAAGATCGAGGGCGTCTGCCCCAACTGCGGCTCCTCCGACCTCACCGAGCCCCGGGCCTTCAACCTCATGTTCAAGACCCACGCCGGGCCGGTGGAGGAGGACGCGGCCGTGGCCTACCTGCGGCCCGAGACGGCCCAGGGGATGTTCGTGAACTTCCTGAACGTCCTCACCACCACCCGCAAGAAGCCGCCCTTCGGCATCGCCCAGGTGGGCAAGTCGTTCCGCAACGAGATCACCCCCCAGAACTTCGTGTTCCGCACCCGCGAGTTCGAGCAGATGGAGATGGAGTACTTCGTGCCGCCCGCCGAGGCCGACCGGTGGTTCGAGTACTGGCTCGAGCAGCGCATGGCCTGGTACCTCGACCTCGGCATCCCCGCCGAGCAGCTGCGGCTGCGCCACCACGCGCCCGACGAGCTGTCGCACTACTCGGCCGCCACGGCGGACGTCGAGTTCCTCTTCCCCTGGGGCTGGGACGAGCTCGAGGGCATCGCCAACCGCACCGACTACGACCTGAAGGCCCACGCCGCGGCGTCGGGGGAGCGCCTCGAGTACTTCGACCAGGCCTCGGGCGAGCGCTACGTGCCCTACGTCATCGAGCCCGCCGCGGGCGCCACCCGGACCATGATGGCGTTCCTGCTCGCCGCCTACGACGAGGACGAGGTGGGAGGGGAGCGCCGGACCGTGCTGCACCTCGACCCCCGCCTCGCCCCCTACCAGGTGGCGGTGCTCCCGCTGTCGAAGAACGAGGACCTCGTACCCCTGTCGCGCCGGGTGCTCGAGCTCCTCCAGCCGGTGGCGGTGTGCGACTTCGACACCACCCAGTCCATCGGCAGGCGCTACCGCCGCCAGGACGAGGTGGGCACGCCCTGTTGCGTGACCGTCGACTTCGAGTCGCTGCAGGACAAGGCCGTCACCATCCGCGACCGCGACACGACCGAGCAGGTGCGGGTGCCCATCGACCGGTTGGCCGAGGAGGTCGGCGGGCGGCTGCGGCCCTGAGCCACGACGGCCCCGCCGGCCCCGGGGGCCGGCCGCCGCGCCGGTAGGCTGGGCCTCCCCGCGCCCACCCCCGGCCAGGAGCCCGCATGCCGTTCATCTTCGACTTCGACCACCGCCACCGCCGTCCGCCCATGGACATGAAGGATCTCCTCGGGGGCAAGGGCGCCAACCTCGCCGAGATGACGTCGGTGCTGCGGTTGCCCGTCCCCTGGGGTTTCACCATCACCACCGACGCCTGCCGCGCCTACATGGCGGGCGGGTGGCCCGTCGCGCTCTCCGGCGAGGTCAAGCGGGCCCGGGTGCGCCTGGAGCGCAAGATGGGCAAGCGCCTGGGCGACCCCGTCGACCCCCTGCTCGTGAGCGTGCGCTCGGGGGCCAAGTTCTCCATGCCCGGGATGATGGACACGGTCCTCAACCTCGGGCTCAACGACGAGTCGGTGCAGGGCCTCGCCAAGCAGACCGACGACGAGCGCTTCGCCTACGACTCCTACCGCCGGTTCGTCTCCATGTACGGGCGGATCGTGCTCGACATCCCCGGCGAGGAGTTCGACAGGCTCCTCGACGAGGCCAAGGAGCGCGCCGGGGCGCGCTCGGACGCCGAGGTGCCCGTGCACGAGCTGCGCGCCCTCGTCGACTCCTTCAAGGACATCGTGCGGCGCCACACCGGGTCGGCCTTCCCCCAGGACCCCGACGACCAGCTGCGCGGGGCCATCGAGGCCGTGTTCGGCTCGTGGAACGGCCCGCGCGCCATCGCCTACCGGGACCACGAGGGCATCGCGCACGACCTCGG
>DATJBC010000048.1:0-3935 GCA_035515515.1 Acidimicrobiales bacterium | reverse complement strand
GCGCTCACCGCCGAGGCCTCGAACCCCAGGCGCCGACCCACGTCAGGACGCCAGGTGGGCCTTCAGGGCCTCGAGGCTCTGCTGGTAGACCTGGAACATCATGTCGGTCATCTCGTCGGGCTCCACCTCGACGTCCCACGTGACGTGGGAGCCCGCCCCCTCGGGGACCACCGAGATGGTGGCCTTGTGGTTGCCCACCGGGACGCCGCCCACGATGCCGTAGACGATGACGCGGTCGTCGTCGTCGCGGCGCTCGAGGCGCTCGACGATCTCCATGCCCATCATCTTGAGCACGCGGTCGTCGCCGTCGAGGTGACAGGCCTCGATCCCCGGCATCCACGAGCCGATGCCCCCGAAGTCACCCACCACCGCCCACACCGCGTCCGCCGGCTGGCTGATGTCGATCTCTGCCCGGGCCTTGCCCATCGCCCCTCCTCGGTTCGCGAACGCTGCAGCTTGCCACGGCGCGACGGTGTCAGCGCTGCAGGTCGAGGACCCCGTCGGCCAGCCAGCCGATCTCGTCGCGCAGCGAGGACGGGGGGACGACGGGGCGCAGCACGAACTTGGAGAACCCCACCGCCACGAAGCGCTCCAGGAGGCCCCGGATCCCGTCGGCGCCCGCCGGCACGAGGTCGCGCACGTCGGCGTCGGCCGGGCCCGGGCCGCCGGTGCCCGCCGGCGCCCCCGTGGGCCGCCGGCGCGCCTGCACCCTCTGCAGCAGGGCCTCGGGGGGATCGTGGTGCGTGTAGCCGATGCTCACGCCGAAGTGCTCGGGGTCGATGGCCCGCCCCGCCCGGGCGGCGGCCTCCTCGACCACGCGCCGTCCCGCGGCGGCCTCGGCCGGGGTGCACAGGGCGGGGAGCCATCCGTCGGCCAGCCGGCCCGTGCGGGCCAGGGCGGCCGGCGCCGAGCCCCCGAGCCACACGTCGAAGGGCTCTTGCGCGGGCTTGGGATCGACCCCCACGCCCCGCAGCGTCCACCACGGGCCGTCGTGGTCCACGGCGTCCTCGGTCCACAGGCGGCGCAGGAGGGGGAGGGCCTCGTCGACCTGGCGGCCCCGGTCGCCGGCGCCCACGCCCAGGGCGGCGAGCTCGGCGGGACTGCGCAGCCCGAGCACGAAGGTCACGAGCAGCCGGCCGGCCGAGAGACGGTCGAGGGTCGCCAGCTGCTTGGCCAGGCGGACGGGGTTGCGGCCCGGGAGCACCATGGTCGTGCCGACCTTGAGCCCCGGGGCGCGTCCCGCTGCGAAGGCCATGGCGGCCAGGGGGTCGTCGCCCGGGGAGGTGAGCACGTCCGACCACCACAGGGAGTCGAACCCCACGGCGGCCGCCTCGTCCACGACGGCGCGCAGGTCGTCGCCCGACATCACCGCCGTCCCCGTGCCCACCCCGATGCGGACCTTCACGGCACCTCCCCGCCCGAGGGTAGCGGGGGCCGTCGCTGGTAGCCTGCGCCGCCGGAGTCGTCGAGGAGCGGAGCCCGCCATGGACGCAGAGCAAGCCGCCCGCGAGAGCGCCGAGGCCATCGTGGCGTTGCCGGCCGGCTTCATGGTCGACGGCGCCACCTACGAGCGCGGTGGCGCGCTCGGCTTCGACGGCATCGACTTCTACACCGCCGGGCGCGGGGGCGCCCTGGGCGACGTGGACGGTGCCGCCGTGGCGGCCGCCTTCTTCTTCTTCAATCCCGTCACGGTGACCGAGGCGTGGGACCGCGCCGCGCCCGTGATGAGCCGGCTCGACGCGGCGTCCGCCTTCGCCGGCTGCCTCGAGGCGTGGGCGGTCGCCCATCTCGCCGACGACGTGCCCTGGCCGCGGCTGGCCGCGCTGAGCGGGCGGCTCGTCGAGGCGGCGGCGCCCGACGACGCCCCGCTCTTCGAGGGCTGGAGGGCGCTGGCCGAGCCCGACGACCCCAAGGCGCGGGCCCTGCAGCGCATGCACGTGCTGCGCGAGCTGCGGGGGGCGCTGCACGGGGCCGCCGTGCGGGCCGCGGGCCTGGCGCCGCTCGAGGCGGTGCTGGTCCGCACGCCGTTCATGGCGGGGCTCTTCGGATGGCCCGAGCCCTATCCCGACGTGGAGGCCCGGCGGCCCGCCTGGGAGGAGGCCGAGCGCGCCACCAACCGCGCCCTGTCCCAGGCCTTCGCCGCCCTCGACCCCGCCGAGCGCGCCGAGTTCGTGGCGCTGGCGGGCGCCGCCCACAAGGGCGCCGCCTGAGGGGGCCTCAGCCCTCTTCGGCCAGCAGGGCCCGCACCTCGGCCAGGGTGGAGCCCTCGTGGGGGACGGCCAGCTCCGAGGTCCGCAGGTCGTCGGCGGGCAGCAGCGTGCCGGTGTGGCGGACCTGGCCGATGAGGTCGGCCAGTGTCCCCGAGAACGCCGCCTCGTCGCCGCGCTCCATGGCGTCGACCAGCGTGGCGTCGAGCTGCTCGATGGCGGGCAGGTCCCCCTCGGGCACCTCGTAGCGGCCCTCGCCCAGGATGCGGACGATCACGACGCGCCCCCCTCGCCGGCACCGGCGTCGCCGCCGCCCTCGGGGGCGGCCCCGCCCGCGGGCAGGCCCCCGCCGCCCGCGCCCATCTGCGCCTTCAGGGCGGCGAGCTCGGCGTCGACCTGTCCCGACTGGGAGGCGGCGTCGAGCTGCTTCTGGATGTCGTCGCCACCGCCGCCGAGGACGTCGGGGAGGGCGCCGGTGTCGATGAGCTCGTCGACCGCCCCGGCACGCGCCTGCATCTGGGCGATCTTCTCCTGGGCCCGGTCCAGGGTCATGCCCGCGTCCGACATCGACTCGGAGATGCCCGACACCGCCTCGCCGATGCTCGCCTGGGCCTTGGACGCCGTGTAGCTCGCCTTGAGCGTCTCCTTCTTGGTGCGGAAGGCGTCCACCTGCGTCTGCAGGCGCGTGGCGGTGGTCTCGAGCTGCTGGAGCTGGGTCTCCACCTGCTGGTGCTGGGTGCCCAGCCCCTGGAGCTGGTCGGCCAGGGTGGCCCGCCGCGACAGCGCCTCGCGGGCCAGGTCCTCGTTGCCCTGGGCCAGTGCCTGCTTGGCCTGGTCCTGGAGCTTCTGGGCCTGGGCCTGGAGCTGGGTGGCCTGGAGCTCGAGACGCTTCTTGGCCGTGGCCACGTCGGCGATCGCCCTGCGGACCTTCTGGAGGTTCTCGACCTGCTTCTCGTAGGAGAGGTCGAGCATGTCGGCGGGGTTCTCGGCCCGGTCGAGGGCCTTGTTGGCCTTGGCCTGGAGGATCCCCGACAGCCGCTTCATGACGCTCATGCTGGATGGACCTTTCGTCGCGATGCCGCTCACGATCAGAGCACGTCGCGGCGGGCCCGTCGAGAGCGGGCTCAGGGCGCGACGGCCCCGCGTCCGTGCCGGTCGAACTGGGCGGCGAGCGCCCCGCGGTCGTGCTCGGTGAGCAGGCGGTACCGGGGGCCGCCCCGACCGGGACTCCAGTACACGGCGTCCGGGCACCGCCAGGCCTCGGCCCGGAGGGGGGCCTTGGTGATCTTGCCGGTGGCGGTGAGGGGCAGGGCGGGGACGAGGCGCACGAACCTCGGCGCCCACTTGGTGCCCATGTCGGGCTGCCGCCGGAGGAAGTCGGCGAAGCCGTCGGGGTCGAAGGCCGCGCCGGGGCGGAGCTCGACGGCCGCCATGACCTGGTCGCCCGAGCGGGGGTCGGGCACGGCGTACACGGCGGCCGCCGCCACGTCGGGATGGCGCTCGACGATGCGCTCCACCGGCGCGGCGGCGAAGTTCTCGGAGTCGACGCGCAGCCAGTCGGAGCCCCGCCCGGCGAAGTAGAAGAAGCCCGCCTCGTCGCGGTACCCGAGGTCGCCCGTCCAGTACCAGTCCCGGCGCACCCGCTCGGCGTCCCCCGCCGGGTTCTTGTAGTACCCCTCGAAGCCCCGGGCCCCGCTGCGGCTCACGATCTCCCCGATGGCCGTGGCC
>DATJBC010000047.1:0-5059 GCA_035515515.1 Acidimicrobiales bacterium | reverse complement strand
GGGGGCGCGCAGCGAGTCGATCTGTGCCAGCCAGCCGTTCTGCGCCTCGTGCAGGCCGGGGGCGATGGCGTGCAGCTCGGACTCGAAGGGGAACACCCACTTCTCAGCGGCATCGGCCCCTTCGGGCTCGCGTGGCTTCGGGCTCACCGCGTCACCTCCGTCCCCAGCATGGCAGAGGCCCGGCGCGCCACCCAACCTCCCCGGCCACCGGTGCGGAACGGGCGGCGACAGGCCCGCTCAGGCCGGGGGCGACAGTGCCTTGAAGCGCGCGTAGCGCCCGTCGGCCGCCGCCTGCCAGCGGACGTCGGGCTCGACGCGCCGCCCCACGCGCGCCCAGCGCTGGGCCCCGTCGAGCGACGACTCGAGGCCCGCCGTCCAGCGCGCCACGTAGGCGGCCCCCAGGGCGGCGCCCTCGGGGACGGCCACGGTGTCGACGGGGAGGCCCGCGGCGTCCGCCATGGCCTGCATCCACGCCAGCACCTGCGTCCCGCCCCCGCTGGCCACGATGCGCCGGGCCGCGATGCCGGCGCGCTCGAGGATGTGGCGCACCACGAACCCGCTGGCCTCGTAGGCGGCGCGCTCGGCGGCGGCCGCGTCGTGGGTGATGTCGAGGTCGTGCAGCCCGGCGCGCAGCGTCGTGTCGTGGTACGGGGCGCGCTCGCCCCGCACGTACGGCGTCCACACCGGCACCGCCGCGGGGTCGCCCTGGCGGGCGGGCTCGGGGTCGCCGGGGCGGGGGGCGGGGCGCGGGCGTCGGGCCGTGGTGTGCGCCCCCTGCGACAACAGCGCCCGGGCCCAGTCGACGAAGAGCGCCCCGGCGTTGGAGGGCCCGCCCACGAGCACCTTGCCGGCCACGGTGTGGGGGACGGTCCACAGCCCCGGGGCCTCGAGCCAGTCGTCGGTCACCGCCCACACGATCAGGGTGGCCCCGCAGATCACGAGCACGTCGCCCGGCTCCGACGCCCCGCACACGATCTGGTCGCACAGGGCGTCCACCGTCCCGCCCGACAGCACCGCCCCGGTGGCGCCCCGGCGCGGGCCCGCGGCGCGCACCGCGCCGGCCGCCTCCCCCATGGGCACGACCACGGGGAGCTGGCGCTCCTCGACGGGGAAGGCGGCCAGCACGTCGGGGTCCCAGGTCGTGCCGGCGCGCATGGACCCCATGCACATGGCCATCCCCGTGTCGATGGCGGGCACGCGCCCCAGGGCGTAGTTGGCGACGGCCTGCGCGGGCCAGTACCCGCGGGCGCCGGGGTGCTCGCGCACCGCCCACGCCACGAACCCCTCGGCGTCGGGCATGGCGTCGGCGGCCCGCGGCGGTCCCCCGCCCCCGGGCCGGCCCGCCGGGGCCCGGCCCCGGGCGTCGCCGTAGAGCAGTCCCGGGGCGCGCGGCACCCCCCGGCTGTCCACCGCCGTGAGCGAGGGCACCATGCTGGCCACGCACACGCCGGCCACCGCCTCCTCCCCGGCCACCTGGGCCAGGGCGCGCAGCGGGCCCTGGCGCCAGGCGCGCGCCGCGTCGTGCTCGAGGCGGTCGGGGGCGGGCGTGATGAGGCGGTGGGGGATGCGCGCCCGGGCCAGCACCGTGCCCTCGGCGTCCACGGCCAGCGCCTTCACGGCGGTGGTGCCGATGTCGATGCCCACGGTGACCGAACCTGACATGGCCGTCATGATCGGCCATTATGAAGGACTTCGCCGGCCCTAGGAGGATCGATGCCGCCGAGTCGCCCCCGGGCGCTCGTCACCGCCCCGGTGCGGGGCCCCGGGTTGGAGCTGCTCGGGGAGCTCGCCGACCTCGTCGTCGACCCGTGGATCGACCACCAGCCGCTGCGCATCTACAACGCCGAGCAGCTGGCCGAGCGGGCGGCGGCCGAGGGGGCCACCGTCCTCGTGGTGGAGGCCGACCGCTGCGCCGGCCCCGTGTTCGACCTGCCGCTCGTGGCCGTGGCCAGCGCCCGCGGCGACCCCAACAACGTCGACGTCGAGGCGGCCACGGCCGCCGGGGTGCCCGTGCTGCGGGCGCCGGCCCGCAACGCCGACGCCGTGGCCGAGCTGGCCGTGGCGCTGTTGCTCGCCGCCACCCGGGGTGTCGTGGGCGCCGACGCCGACGTGCGCGCCGGGGAGGTCTACAGGGACGGCACCATCCCCTACCAGCGCTTCCGGGCCTGGCAGCTGGCGGGGCGCACCGCCGGCCTGGTGGGCCTGGGGGCGGTGGGCCGGGCGCTGCGCTGGCGGCTCGAGGGCCTCGGGATGCGCGTGGTGGCCTGCGACCCCTACGCGGCGGACGCCACCCACAGCCTCGAGCAGCTCCTCGAGGTGGCCGACGTGGTGTCGATGCACGCCCCGGTCACCGAGGAGACGGCCGGGATGGTGGGCGCCGCGCAGTTCGCCGCCATGCGCGACGGCGTGGTCTTCCTCAACACCGCCCGGGCCCAGTTGCACGACACCGACGCCCTGGTGGCCGCCCTGGCCTCGGGGAAGGTGGGGGCCGCGGGCCTCGACCACTTCGAGGGCGAGCACCTGCCCCCCGACCATCCCCTCACCACGTTCGCAAACGTGGTGCTCACCCCCCACATCGGCGGGGCCACCTACGACACCGAGGCCAACCACACCCGGACCATCGCCGAGGACCTGTGCCGGCTGCTGGCGGGGGCCACCCCCCGCAACATCGTCAACCCCGACGTCCTGAAGCGCTGAGCCGTGGACTTCTCCTACGAGCCCGAGGACGAGGCGTTCCGGGCCGAGCTGCGCCGGTGGCTGGACGACAACCTCCCCGAGTTCATGGCCTCGGGGGAGATCGGCGACGAGAGCAACCCCGACCGCCGCACCATGCTGCGCCGCCAGGCGTGGCAGCGCCGGCTGCACGCCGGGCGGTGGGCCGCCATCAACTGGCCCACGTCGTGGGGGGGCCGCGAGGCCACCGTGATGCAGAACACCATCTACTCCGAGGAGATGGCGCGGGCCAAGACACCCGGCATCTACAACACCAACGGCATCTGGCAGATCGGGCCCATGATCCTGCGCTGGGGCACCGAGGAGCAGCAGCAGATGTGGCTGCCGGGGATCCTCAACGCCGACGTGCACTGGTGCCAGGGCTTCACCGAGCCCGAGGCGGGCTCGGACCTCGCCAACCTGCGCACCCTGGCGGTGCGCGACGGCGACGAGTACGTGGTGACGGGGAGGAAGATCTGGATCTCCACCGCGCACCTGGCCAAGTGGGGGCTGTTCCTGGTGCGCACCGACCCCACCGCCATCGAGCGCGGCGCCAAGCACGAGGGGATCACCGCGCTCATCGTGGACATGGAGCTGCCCGGCATCGAGGTCAACGTCATCCGCGACATCACCGGGGGCGAGCTGTTCTGCGAGGTCAACTTCGACGGGGCCCGCGTGCCGGTCACCGACCGCCTCGGCGACGAGAACCAGGGCTGGAACGTGGCCATGGGGACGCTGGCCAACGAGCGGGTGGGGACCTCGGGGCTGTCGGTGACCATGCGCATCGAGCTCGACAACCTCATCGCCACGGCCCGCGAGCACAACCCCGCCGCGCTCGAGGACCCCGGCATCCGCGACCGCGTGGCCCGGCTGTGGACCCAGCTCGAGCTCACCAGGCTCCTCAACGCCCGAGCGCTGTCGAAGATCCTCAAGGGCGAGAAGAACTGGCCCGAGGTGCCGCTGGCCAAGCTGCAGTGGAGCTACCTGTCGCAGACCATCGCCGAGCTCGGCGTGGACGTGCTCGGGCCGGTCGGCGTGCTCACCAAGGGCGGCCCCGATGCCGTCGACAAGGGTCACTGGGGCCACAACTACGTGTGGCAGCGCTACACCTCGATCGGCGCGGGCACCACCGAGGTGCAGAAGAACATCATCGCCGACCGCGCCATCAAGATGCCCCGGCGCTGATCCGGGCGCCGGCCCGCCGGGCCCGTAAATTTCACTTGCTACTTACGTAAGTAACTGCTTACACTACGGGGTGTGGACGCCGCCCTCCGGGCCATCGCCGAACCGCACCGGCGCGAGATCCTGCGCCTCGTCGCCGACGGCGAGCTGAGCGCCGGCGACATCGCCGCGCACTTCACCCTCAGCCGCCCGGCGGTGTCGCAGCACCTGAAGGTCCTGGTGGAGGCGGGGCTCCTCGACCAGCGCCGGGAGGCCACCCGCGTCATCTACCGGGCCCGGCCCGACGGGCTCGACGAGGTGCGCAGCTACATCGACACCTTCTGGTCGACCGGGCTGCGCCGCCTCAAGATCGCCGCCGAGCGAGAGCAGCAGGCGGCGCCGGCCCGCACGGCGCGGGGGAAAGGGGACGACCGTGGCCGACGACGGTGACGTCATCGAGCAGGAGATCAGGGTGGCGGCGCCGCCCGAGGCGGTGTTCTCCTACTTCACCGATCCCGACAAGATGCGGCATTGGAGCGGCGTGGACCACAAGCTCGAAGCCCAGCCCGGCGGCGTCTACCGCGTCGACATGGGCGGCGGCCACGTGGTCCTCGGCACCTTCGTCGAGGTCTCGCCGCCCCGGCGGGTGCGCTTCACCTGGGGCTGGGAGGGCGACGACCAGCTCGTGCCCGCCGGGTCGAGCACGGTCGAGGTCGACCTGATCCCCGACGGCGACGGCACCATCGTGCGGCTCGTGCACCGGGGACTGCCCGCCGCCGCCGTCGGGCCCCACGACGCCGGCTGGCCCCACCACCTGGCCCGCATGGCCGTCGCCGCCGCCGGCGGGGATCCCGGGCCCGATCCCGGCATCGGCGGCGGCTGAGGACCCCGCACGACCCCGCCACGAACGACCCCGCCACGAACGACCCAGCATCCGAGCAACAGCATCCGACGACAGCATCTGCGTCGCCGGCGCGCACGAGCAGCGCCCCGGGGCGGGCCGTGCCGCCTCGACCAGCACCACCGCGCCCGCGCCCGCGGGCCGGGACCCACAACAAGGAGGAAGCACCATGGCGAAGTACGTCTTCATCTACGCCGGGGGACAGATGAACGACACCCCCGAAGAGCAGGAGCGGGCCATGCAGGCCTGGATGGGGTGGTTCGGGACCCTCGGCTCCGACGTGGT
>DATJBC010000046.1:0-2382 GCA_035515515.1 Acidimicrobiales bacterium | reverse complement strand
GCTCGCCAGCATGGTGGCGGGCATCACCGCCGCGCCCGTGGTGGCCGTGCCCGTGTCGACCGGCTACGGAGCCGGACTCGAGGGGGTCACCGCCCTGCTCGCCATGCACGCGTCCTGCGCGGCGGGGCTCACCGTGGTGGGCATCGACAACGGCTTCGGGGCGGCGTGCGCCGTCGCCCGGATCCTGCCGTGACGTCGCCGGAGCGCCGGGTCGCCTGGTTCCACTGCTTCGCGGGGATCGCCGGGGACATGGCCCTGGGCAGCCTCATCGACGCCGGCGCCGACCTCGACGAGGTCCTGGCGCTCCTTCGCCGGCTCCCGCTGCGGGGGTGGGGCCTGCGGGCCGAGCCCACGTTGCGGGCCGGCATCGCCGCGGTGCGCGCCGTGGTGGAGGTGACCGACGACGTCGTGGTGCGCACCCACGCCCACATCGTGGGCCTGGTGGAGGAGGCCCGTCTGCCCGAGCGGGTGGCGCAGCGGGCCCTGGCGACCTTTGGGGCCCTCGCCGAGGTGGAGGGCCGCCTGCACCGCCGCCCGCCGGAACAGGTCCACTTCCACGAGGTGGGCTCCCACGACACCGTGATCGACGTGGTGGGGACGGCCGCCGCCCTCGAGGTGCTCGGCGTCGACGAGCTGGCGTCGTCCCCGGTCGCCACGGGCATCGGCACGGTGCGCAGCGCGCACGGGTTCCTGCCCAACCCGTCCCCGGCCGTGGTGCAGCTCCTGCGGGGCATCCCCACCTGGGGCCGGGACATCTCGGTGGAGCTGACCACGCCCACCGGTGCAGCCATCGTCGCCGCCAACGCCACGGCGTTCGGGCCCATGCCCCCCATGCGCATCGCCTCCACGGGCTTCGGGGCGGGCGCCCGCGAGCTCGACGGCATGCCCAACTGCACACAGGTGGTGGTGGGTGCGTCGACGGCGGCCCCGCCGGCACCCGGCCAGCCGGTCATGCTGCTCGAGACCAACGTCGACGACGCCACCGGCGAGGTGCTGGCCCACGCCGTGGCGATGGTGCTCGACGCCGGGGCGCACGACGCCTGGATCACGCCGGTGGTGATGAAGAAGGGCCGGCCGGGCCACACCGTGAGCGTCCTCGTCGACCCCGTGCTGAGCGATCCCGTCCGCCGGACGTTGCAGGCCGAGACGGGGACGCTCGGGGTCCGGGGCGTACTCCTCGAACGCTGGCCGGCGACGCGGGCCATGGACGAGGTGGAGGTGGACGGACTGCCGCTGCGCGTCAAGGTGAGCCCGGGGCGCGTGAAGGTGGAGCAGGCCGACGCGGCGCGCGCCGCCGCCCGGGGCGGGGTGCCGCTGCGCGACGTGCTGCGGCGCGGCGAGACCGTGTGGCGGGCGCGCGACGACGGTTCCGACGGCTCCGACGGCTCCACGCAGGGCGCTCCCCGGACCCCGCCGGAGCCGCCCACCTCGGCCTGAGCGCCGGCCGGGCCCCGCCGCCGACCGCCGACGCGGCCGTCCCCGCCGCCATGCGCCCCGAGTCTCTGGCGCGCTTGTACGGTGGGAGGCGATGGACGACGCCGGTCGAGCGCCCCTCGGTGAGCCTCCCGCCGACGCCGAGGCCTGGACCGACGAGCAGTGGATCGCCTGGCTCGAGGCCACCGACGCCGAGGACGACGATGCCAGCGCGCCGGGGCGGCCGTCCCAGGCGCGCCGGCCCGCCAGCATGCTGGGCGTGGCCATGCTCGGGCTGCGCGACCTCATCTACGGGCGCGTCGAGGAGGCGGCCATCGTGGTCGAATGCGGCGGGGACCCGCCCCGCGGCGACACGCCGGAGGTCCACCTCGACCCCGACCACCCCGACCGCTCCACGGTCGTCGTGCGCCGGAGTCCGCCCCCACCGTGAGTCGGGGGCGTCGACGCCCGGCGCCCGCGGCGTTGGAGAGTCCCGAACGTTGAGTCTTGGGAGTCCGTCACGAGTCGGTGGGGTCGAGGGGGACATGGGTGCGCACGACCGCAGGACCCCCGGTAAGTGCGAGCGGCCCTTAACTGCCCCTGCTCTCTCGGACGCGGTGATACCGGATGGGTGTGGCGGCCTGTCCACGTCCCGCTGCGAGGTCCTCCTCAGGGCATCCGTTTCTTGTGTCGCACCGAGCGGACGCGGGCTAGCGGTCGGTCGATGGTGTGTCACCCTCGATGGCACGCCCACGACAGGCCTCGGTGGGGGTCATCCAAAAGCCTGTTGCACGATTCGCTCTGTGACAGCCGTCTGCGACCGGTACACGGCCCATGTCCCCACCGTTTCCTCCCGCGTGGCCAGCTCGCTCACGGCCCGAGGGACGGCTGTACCCACCCACAGGACCTCTCTCAATGATGCCCGATCGGCATGGACGAGGTCGCTCGTCACCACTTGGCTGTTCGGCG
>DATJBC010000045.1:0-27428 GCA_035515515.1 Acidimicrobiales bacterium | reverse complement strand
CCGTCCCCAGCTTCTTCGCCGGCTGGTACACGGCGGAGATGCCGGTGTGGCACGTCGTCTGGCAGGTGGGCGCCACCGTGCTCTTCGCCTTCGAGGGGGCGTTCGGGGCGTGGCCGGGATGGGTCGCCCTCGGGGTCAACGTGGCGGCCTGGACGGGGCTCGTCGTGCACGCCCGGCTGGGGGGCGCCGCCCACCTCGTGTTCCAGGCGGCCGAGGACGAGGTGCCCTTCGCCGTGCCCGCCCCCGACGGCCTGCCCACCCACGGGCGCCTCACCATGTGGCGGTTCCCCCGCCTCATCTATCCGCTGCCGCGCCCGGCCCGCTCGGTGCAGGTGGTGCGCAACATCGACTACGCCGGCGACGGCCTGCGCTCGCACCGCCTCGACATCGTGCGCGGCCGCGGCGAACCCCCCTCCGGCGCCCCCGTCCTGCTCTACATCCACGGTGGGGCGTGGGTGGTCGGCGACAAGCGTGAGCAGGGCTTTCCCCTCATGCACGAGCTGGCCCGCCGGGGGTGGGTGGCCGTCACCATCAACTACGGGCTCAGCCCCAAGGCCACCTGGCCCGAGCACGTGGTGGACTGCAAACGCGCCCTGGCGTGGGTGCGCGACCACATCGCCGAGTACGGCGGGGACCCGCGCTTCGTGGCCGTGTCGGGGGGCTCGGCCGGCGGCCACCTGGCCGCACTGGTCGCCCTCAGCGCCGGCGACCCGCGCTTTCAGCCCGGCTTCGAGGACGCCGACACCTCGGTCGCCGCCTGCGTGCCCTTCTACGGCGTGTACGACATGACGGCGGGCCGGGGCGGCTCCCGCTATGACGAAGGGCTGCTCAGGCTGCTCGAGACCAGGGTCTTCAAGCGTCGGCTGGACGAGGCGCCCGAGCTGTTCGAGGCCGCTTCGCCCATCCGGCGGGTGCACCCCGGGGCCCCGCCCTTCCTCGTGGTGCACGGCACCAACGACACCCTGGTGCCCGTGACCGAGGCCCGTGCCTTCGTGTCCGCCCTCCGGGAGGTCTCCCGCCGCCCGGTCCTCTACGCCGAGCTGCCCTACACCCAGCACGCCTTCGACGTCCTGCCCTCGGTGCGGGTGGGCCATGCCGTGGCGGCCGTCGTGCGCTTCCTCGAGGCGGTGCGGGTCAACCTGCCCGTGACCGAGACCCCGGTCCCGTCCTAGGCCCCCGGCCCCGGCCGCCGCCGGCCGCGGGCTCGTCGTTACTCCCTGGTACTGGACCTGGGGGGCCGACGCGCCCACACTGCAGAGAAGTCGGGGGGCCGGATCGGTACCGGCGAGCGGGGAGGGCTTCGGCCCTCCCGCTTCGCGTCGGCCCTGGCCGTACGCTTTTGTCAGTGTTGGCTGCCAGGGCTCGCCGGCCGGGCCGCGATCTCCCAATTCCGCCCCGTCTGACGTACCATCACTAGAACGCGTTCTGGCGGCGGGCCCGCAGGCCCGGGGCGCCTCCGGGCCGCACGGGGAAAAAGGAATTGTCGGGCCCACCTCGGCGGGGCGACGTGGCAATCTGGGTGAGGATCCCGAGGGGGCCGCACCTTCTGGTGAACGGGGACACGGAGGGGGGCGCGGTGGACGCGAAGCGAGAGGGATCGGCGGGGCCAACGCGCCACGGCCGCCGTCGATCGTGGCGCCCCTCGTCACGTGCCGCGGTGATGGTCACGCTTTCGGTGTTGGCAGTGGTGACTGTCGCCTGCTCGTCCACCTCCCCGCAGGGCGGGACGTCGACCTCCTCGCCCGGGGGCGGCGGCGGCCCGAGCACCTCCGCGGGCGGCTCCGTGCCCACCGGGTCGTCCCCGGGCGTGACCGACACGTCGGTGACCGTGGGCCAGGTCGACGACCTGACCGTTCCCCTCCCCGGTCTGTTCAAGGGGGCCGAGGACGGCACCAAGGCCTACTTCGCCTACGTGAACAGCCAGGGGGGCGTGAACGGGCGCAAGCTCGTCCTCGACGCCCAGGACAGCCTGTTCCAGGGCGGGGTGGTGGCCAGCGCCACCGGCTCGCAGGTGCAGAAGGACTTCGCCCTGGTGGGCGGGTTCTCACTGCTGGACTCCTCGGAGAAGCCGCTCATCGACCTGGCCCACATGCCCGACATCGGGTTCCCCCTCGACCAGGACATGGCGAGCGACCCCTACGTCTACAGCCCCCTGCCCAACCCCGAGAACTACTACCCGCTCGGCTTCTTCAAGTACCTGAAGCAGAAGTTCGGCGCCGACACCAAGAAGATCGGCATCATCTGGGAGAACGCCACGGCGTCCACCAAGTCGGCCGAGAAGGCGGTGGAGACCGCCATGAAGGCTGTGGGCTTCAAGATCCTCTACGACCGCGGCGTCGGGCCCTTCGACACCAACTTCCTGCCCGACATCATCGCCATGAAGAACAAGGGCGTGAAGATCTTCTTCAGCCAGGAGCTCCCCGACAACTACGCCGCCACCCTGGCCAAGCAGTTCAAGCAGCAGAACTTCCACCCCGTCAACATCGAAGGCGCGGCGTACTCCAGCCAGCTGCTCAAGCTGGCGGGCAGCGCCGCCAACAACATGTACATCGAGCAGGGATACGTCCTGTACCTGGGCCAGGACGCCAACGTCGTCCCCGCCGTCAAGCTCTTCACCCACTGGATGAAGGCGGTCGACTCCAACGCCAACTTCGAGATCGAGTCGATCTACGGATGGACCTCGGCGGAGCTCTTCGTCCAGGCCCTGCGCCAGGCGGGGAACCCGCCCACCCGCAGCGGGCTCATCGCCGCGCTGAACAAGGTCACCTTGTTCAACGGGGACGGCCTGGTCCCCCCGGGCAACCCCGCCCAGAACATCCCCTCGGGGTGCTTCCTGCTCGCCCAGGTGCACAACGGCCAGATCAAGCGGGTGGCGCCCACCCCGGCCACGGGCTTCTACTGCGGGTCGAGCGGCTTCCTGCAGGCGCCCGGCTACAAGCCCATCGTCCGCGCGAGCTCGTAGGGACCGCCCGGTGACGCGCCGTCGCTGCTCCGTGGTGGACCGGGGCCCCGCGCCGCGGAGCGTGCCGTCGTGACCGAGTTCCTGAGCCTGCTCATCGCCGGGATCGTCGTGGGGTCGATCTACGCCGTGAGCGCCAGCGGCCTGGTGGTGACCTACAACACGACGGGGACGTTCAACTTCGCCCACGGCGCCATGGGCATGGTGCTGGCCTACCTCTACTGGCAGCTGTGGCAGTCGTGGGGCCTGCCCAACCTGGTGGCGCTGGCCCTCACCTTGTTCGTGGGGGCGCCGCTGCTCGGCATGATCGTCGAACGGGTGATCATGCGGCCGTTGTACGGGGCGGCCATGAGCATCCGGCTGGCCGTCACCCTGGGGCTGTTGCTCGTGCTCGTGGCCGGCGCGGGGGCGCTGTGGGGCCCGAGCAACGTCTACAACACGCCCAACCTGGTGAACGGCAACCCCTTCTCGCTGTTCGGCGTCCAGCTCTCGGCCCAGCAGCTCATCACCATCGGGGTGGCGGTGGCCGTGGCCGTGTTCCTGCGGCTGTTCTTCCGTCGCACCCGCACCGGCGTGGCCATGCGCGCCGTCGTCGACGACCCCAGCCTGGCGTCGCTGTCCGGCGCGCCCTCGGGGCGCATCTCGGCCTACGCCTGGATGCTGGGGGTGATGTTCGCCGCCCTGGGGGGCATCCTGCTGTCCCCCACGCTGCCCGGCATGAACCAGCTGCAGCTCACGCAGCTGGTCATCTACGGCTACGCGGCCGCCGTGGTGGGCCGCCTGCGCAGCCTGCCCATGACGTTCCTGGGGGCGATGATCCTCGGCATCGCCGGTTCCATGGCCACCGGCTACGTGCCCCAGGGCGCGCTCAACGACGTCGAGGAAGCGCTCCCCATGGCCATGTTGTTCATCGTGCTCCTCGTGATCCCCGAGGTGCGCCTCTCCATCGGGCGGGTGGTGCGCGTCCGTCCCCCCCGGGTGGCCGACGCCCGCACCACCCTGGCCGGCGCCGGCGTGATCGTGGTGGGGGCGGTCGTCCTCAGCTCGGTGCTCACGGGCAACAACCTCTTCACCCTGGGCAACGCCCTGGCGCTGTCCATCCTGGCGCTGAGCCTCGTCCCGCTGTCGGGCTACGCCGGGCAGGTCTCGCTGTGCCAGTACACGTTCCTCGGCCTGGGCGCGCTGGTCATGCACTGGGTGGCGGGCGGGGACTCGGTGCTCGGGCTGCTGGCCGCCGTGGGCGTGTGCGCGGGCGTGGGGGCGGTGCTCGCCCTCCCGGTGCTGCGCCTGCGCGGCATCTACCTGGCGCTGGCCACCCTGGCCTTCGCCGTGCTCATGGACAACATCTTCTTCCAGTCGAGCTCGATCATGGGCGTGGGCGGGTCGGTGTCGGTGGGCCGCCCCGACATCTTCGGCATGCGCTTCAGCACCGACCGCGCCTTCGACGTGCTGCTCG
Source organism: Acidimicrobiales bacterium (assembly GCA_035515515.1). Taxonomy (GTDB): domain Bacteria; phylum Actinomycetota; class Acidimicrobiia; order Acidimicrobiales; family UBA8190; genus DATJBC01. The sequence continues at coordinate 23,013 of DATJBC010000045.1, read as the reverse complement.
CCGTCGTGCTCGCCCTGTGCTGCATCGGCGTGGGCGCCCTGCGGCGGGGGTCGTTCGGGCGGCGCCTGGTGGGCATGAACGACTCGCCCGCGGCCTGCAGCACCGTGGGCCTGAGCCTGACCGTCACCAAGCTGGCGGTGTTCGCCTTCTCGGCCGGGCTGGCCGGGCTGGCGGGCGCCCTCTACGGAGGCCTCAGCACGAGCGTGAACGACCAGCAGTTCACCTTCCTCTTCAGCATCGCCATCTTCGTGGGCGTGACGCTGGCCGGCGTCAACCTGCTCACGGGGGCGATCATGGCCGGCGTCTTCGTGGCCATCGGGCCGGTGATCGGCGCGCACATCCCCCAGATCCCCAACTTCACCGGCCTGAGCCTGGGGGCGGGCATCGTCACCATCGGCCGCAACCCCACGGGCATCGGCCGCTTCTACGCCGAGGTGTCGGAGTTCTGGAACCGCCGCCGGGGGGCACGCGCCCCGGCGCCCGACGCCATCGAGGCGCCGGTCGTGGCGGCCGCCGCCGTGGGGCCGGAGGTGCGCTCGGTTGGCTGAGCTCGTCGTCGAGGAGATCGCCGTCCGCTTCGGCGGGCTCCAGGCCCTGCAGGACGTCAACCTCGACGTGCACGCCGGCGCGGTGAACGGCCTCATCGGTCCCAACGGCGCCGGGAAGACCACGCTGTTCAACGTCATCACGGGCCTGCAGCCCCCCACGAGGGGGCGCGTCCGCCTGGGAGGCGTGGACATCACCGGCGCCCCGCCCCACCAGCGGGCGCGCCTCGGGGTGGCCCGCACCTTCCAGCGCCTCGAGCTCTTCGGCACGCTCACCGCCCGCGAGAACGTCCAGATGGCGGCGGAGACGCGGCGGCGGCGGCCCACGGGCGCGGGCTCGCGCGCCGAGGCCGACATCCTCCTCGCCCACTGCGGCCTCAGCCACGTGGCCGACGAGCCCACGGACCTCCTGCCCACCGGCCTGGCCCGGCTGGTGGAGCTGGCCCGCGCCCTGGCCACGGGCCCCTCGGTGCTCCTCCTCGACGAGCCCAGCTCGGGCCTCAACCAGGAGGAGACGCTGGAGCTGGGCCGCGTCCTGCGCGACCTCGCCCACCGGGGCATGGCGGTGCTGCTCGTCGAGCACGACATGAGCCTCGTGATGAGCATCTGCGACCACGTGAGCGTGCTCGACTACGGCGCCATCATCGCCCGCGGCGACCCGGCCACCGTGCAGGCCGACCCGGCCGTGCAGGCCGCCTACCTGGGCGCGGCCGAGGAGACCGTGCCCGACCCCGCGCCCCCCCGGCCGGCCGCGGCGCCCGCCTCCCCGGCGGGGCCCGGCACGATGCTCGCCTTCCCGGGGGCGGGCCCCGCGCCCGGGCCGGGCGCCGGGCCCATGCTGGCGATCACCGACGTGCGCGCCGCCTACGGGCGCATCGAGGTCGTGCACGGCGTGTCGCTCCGCGTCCCCGAGGGCTCGGTGTACGCCCTGCTCGGGCCGAACGGCGCCGGCAAGTCCACGCTGCTCAAGGTGGCCAGCGGCCGGCTCGCCCCCAGCGCGGGGCGCGTCGAGTTCGCCGGGGACGACATCCGGCGCCTGGCGCCGGACCGCCTGGCCCGCAAGGGCCTGTGCGCGGTGCCCGAGGGCCGAGCCGTGTTCCCCAACCTCACGGTGGCGGAGAACCTCCTCATGTACAGCTACCGCTCGCGCGGCACCAAGGTGTCGGACCTCGAGGAGCAGAGCTACGCCCGCTTCCCCGTGCTGGGGGAGCGGCGCCGGCAGCTGGCCGGGCGCCTGTCGGGCGGCGAGCAGCAGATGCTGGCGCTGGCCCGGGCCCTGTTCACCAACCCCCGGCTCCTGTTGCTGGACGAGATCTCCATGGGGCTGGCGCCGCTGGTGGTGGCCGAGCTCTACGAGCTCGTGGCCCAGGCCGTGGCCAACGAGCGCATCACCATCCTCCTCGTCGAGCAGTTCGCCCAGACGGCGCTGGCCATCGCGGACCACGCCGGGGTCATGGTGAACGGCCGCATCGTGCGCGACGGCACCCCCGCCGAGGTGGCCGATCACCTGCTCGAGGCCTACATGGGCGAGGCCGGCTGACGCCGGGCGGCGCCGGTCAGGCCTTGGCGGCCACCAGCTCCTCGCTCACCTTCCACAGCCGGGCCGCCGCCTCGTCGTCGCGGGCCGCCTTCGACGGCGTATGGGGCTTGCGCCGCACGAAGTAGCGGCCGCTCACGCCGGACAGCTCCGGCGCCGAGGCCACGTAGATCGACGTGCGCGCCCCCTGCTCCGACGTGAGCACGAAGGGCTTGATGACCTTGATACCGAAGGCGAAGACACCCGAGGTGTCGCCGTCGCGGGCGAAGCCCGACGCCACGGTCCCCGGGTGCAGGCAGTTGACGTCGACGCCCGTGCCCTCCAGGCGCCGGGCCAGCTCGGTGGTGAAGTAGATGTTGGCCAGCTTGGACTTGGAGTACGCCCGCATGCCGACGTAGCCGCGCGTCGACTGCAGGTCGTCGAAGTCCAACCCCCGGCGCGCCCCTTTGTGGGCCGTCGACGCCACGTTCACGATGCGCGCCGGGGCGCTGGCCTTGATCCGATCGAGGAGCAGCTCGGTGAGCAGGAAGGGCCCGAGGTGGTTGGTGCCGAAGGTCGCCTCGAAGCCGTCGGCCGTCTCCCGGCGGTGGGTGAGCACCAACCCGGCGTTGTTGACGAGCACGTCGATGCGCTCACAGCGCGCCAGGATGTCGGCGGCCCCCTGGCGGACCGACGCCAGCGAGGCGAGGTCGAAGACCACCACCTCGACGCGGTCGTTGCCCGAGCGGGCCCGGATGTCGGCCACCGCCGCCTCGCCCCGGGCGCGGTCGCGGGCCGTGATGAGGACCCTGGCCCCGGCCCGGGCCAGGGCCACGGCCGTCTCGAGGCCGATGCCCGAGTTCCCCCCCGTGATGACGACGGTCTTCCCCGTCATGTCGGCGACGTCCATTGCGGCCACCTCCACCTCTGGGTGCGGCCCGTCCGGGCCCGCACCGGCGCGCCCAGGTTGCCACCCCCGGCACCGGCGTGTCGCCCGCCGGGCCCGCCCCGCTACGGTGGCCGCCGTGCCCATGCCCACCGACGTCGGCGTGGTCGACTGCATGATCGGGTTCCCGAGCTCCAAGGCCGAGCGCCGCTTCGCCTTCCTCCAGCCCCAGCTGCGCGACGCCGAGAGCGCTACGGCGCGCTCACCCGTCGCCTACATGTTCAAGGAGGACCCCAACCGCGTCGACGAGGACGACGACCCCGTGGCGCTCACGCTGGCCGAGATGGACCGCTTCGGGATCGCCGTCGGCCTGGTGGGGCTGGCCGGCGAGCTCGTCGACCGGGCCCTGGCCGAGCACCCCGACCGGTTCAAGGCCAACCTCGAGGCCCTCGACCCCAACGACATCACCGGGGCCGTCCGCCGCATCCGCCAGGCCCACGCCGAGCGGGACATCAAGGCCGTGACGACCTTCCCCGCCGGCTGCAACCCCCAGGTCCCCGTGAGCGACCGGCGCTACTACCCCGTGTACCAGACCTGCGTCGACCTCGACCTCCCCATCGTGGTCAACGCGGGCATCGCCGGGCCCCGCGTCCCCTCGGCGTGCCAGGACGTGATGCACTTCGACCAGGTCTGCTACGACTTCCCCGAGCTGCGCATCGTGATGCGCCACGGAGCCGAGCCGTGGGAGGAGCTGGCCGTCAAGCTCATGCTCAAGTGGCCCGGGCTCCACTACATGACGAGCGCCTTCGCGCCGCGCTACTACCCCAAGGCGATCATCGACTACGCCAACACCCGGGGCGCCGACAAGGTCATGTACGCCGGCTACTTCCCCATGGGGCTCACCCTGGAGCGGATCTTCACGGAGCTGCCCCAGGTGCCGCTGCGCGACCACGTGTGGCCCAAGTTCCTGCGCGAGAACGCCCTGCGGGTGTTCAAGCTCGAGGGCTGACGCCCCGTCGTCAGCCCGTCATGCCCCGTAGGTAGTGGGCGGGGCGCGACTCCCAGGCCGTGATGTCGAGGGCACCGGGGCCCTCGGCCCGTCCCACCAGCCAGGCGAGCAGGGCGCGCCGTTGCCCGGCGTCGGCCAGGCGCTCGGGCAGGCCGTCCAGCGTGAGCCGCAGCTCGCGGGCCACGTACTCGTCGGGCCACTGCGCGGGCTCGTAGCCCACGCCCAGGTCGACGTGGTGGATCTCCACCTCGCGCCAGCGCGCGTAGGGGAGGCTGCGGCACGCCCGGGGCCGGCCCCGGGTGAGGCCGTGGCCGTCCCAGGCCGGAGGCGTCATGGCCGCCCACGTCGCCTCGAGCTCCTCGGCGGCGCGCCGCGCCCCGGCGCGCAGCTCGGCGGGCTGGGCCCGGGCCCCCGCCTCGATGGCCTCGGCACGCGCCCCGGGGCCGCCCGGGTACTGCTCGACGGCCTCGCCGCGCGCCGCCGCCGTGAGCATGCGCGTGTGGGACTCGGCGTTGGCGCGGAGATGGGCGAGCACGTGCCCGACGCTCCACCCCGGCAGGCGGCTCGGGCCCCGCACGGCGTCGTCTCCGAGGGCGCCCACGGCCTCGAGGAGCCGGGCGTGCGACGCCCGGCACCCCGCCAGCACGGCGGCCAGCTCCCGGGCGGCGTCGGCGCCCGCCGGCCCGCCGCCGCTCACGGCGCCTCGGCGGCGCCGACCGTCACCGTCACGGTGCGGGCGCCCGGCAGGGTGACGAGCTCGTCGATGCCGCCCGCCTGCACCAGGTCGGCAGCCGCCTGCCCCAGCAGGGCCAGGCGCCCGGGGTCGTCCTGCACCACCACCCGGGCCACGCGGGTGCGCATGGACACCTTGGCCGCCGTCTTGGCCCGGCGGATCTCCCCCAGGACCTCGGCCGCCACGTCGAGGACGGCGGGGTCGCCGTGGCGGGCGGCCTCGGGGAGCTCGGCCAGCTCGGGCCACGGGGCCCGGTGGATCGACCCGTCGTGCCACCACGACCACACCTCCTCGGTGACGTAGGGGAGGAAGGGCGCCATGAGGCGCAGCTGCACCGACAGGGCGAGCGCCAGCGCGCCGCGCGCCGAGGCCGGCCCGGGGGACAGGGGGTCCTCGTAGGCGCGCGCCTTGACCAGCTCCAGGTAGTCGTCGCAGAACGACCAGAAGAAGGCCTCGGCCCGCTCCAGGGCCCGGGCGTAGTCGTAGGACTCGAAGGTGTCGGTGGCCTCGGACAGCACGGCGGCCAGCCGGCCCAGCATGGCCAGGTCCAGCGGCTCGGTGACCGCCTCGGGGCCCGGCGCGGGCCCGTCGCCCAGCCTGCTCAGCGCGAAGCGCGAGGCGTTGAGGATCTTGATGGCCAGGCGCCGCCCCACCTTCATCTGGCCCTCGTCCACGGCGGTGTCCACCGCGGGGCGCCCGCTGGCGGCCCAGTAGCGCACGGCGTCGGCACCGTGGGCCTCGAGGAGGGGCATCGGGGTGACCACGTTCCCCCGGGACTTGGACATCTTCTTGCGCTCGGGGTCGAGCACCCAGCCCGAGATGGCCGCGTTGCTCCACGGCAGGCAGCCGTGCTCCAGCTCGCTGCGCACGATCGTGGTGAACAGCCAGGTCCGGATGATCTCGTGCGCCTGGGGGCGCAGGTCCATGGGGAACACCCGGGCGAAGAGGTCGGGGTCGTGCTCCCAGCGCCCGGCGATCTGCGGCGTGAGCGACGAGGTGGCCCAGGTGTCCATGACGTCGGGGTCGCCCACGAACCCGCCGGGCCGGCCGCGCTGGTCGTCGCGGTAGCCGTCGGGCACGTCCGACGACGGGTCGAGGGGGAGGCGGTCCTCGGACGGGAGGAGGGGGGTGTCGTGGTCGACGGTGCCGTCGGGGCGCACGGGGTACCACACCGGGAAGGGGACGCCGAAGAAGCGCTGGCGCGAGATGTTCCAGTCCCCGTTCAGCCCCTCCACCCAGGCGTCGTAGCGGTGGCGCATGTGCGCCGGGTGCCAGCGCAGCTCCCGCCCCCGCTCGAGCAGCCGGTCGCGCATGGCCAGCGTCCGCACGTACCACTGCCGGCTGGACACGATCTCGAGGGGCCGCTCGCCACGCTCGTAGAACTTGACCGGGTGGGTGATGGGCGCGGGCTCCCCCACGAGGGCGCCCGCCTCGGTCAGCAGCTCCACCGTCGCCCGCTGGGCCTGGGCCACGGTGCGCCCCTCGAGCCGGGCGTAGGCGGCGGCGGCCGCCGCCGGGTCGTCGGACTCCCAGCCCTCGGTACCCCAGGCCACGGCGCGCAGGCGCCCGTCGCGGCCCACCACGGTGCGGTTGGGCAGCGACAGCTCGCGCCACCACGTGACGTCGGTGGCGTCGCCGAAGGTGCAGATCATGGCGATGCCCGACCCCTTCTCGGGGTCGGCCAGGGGGTGGGCGAGGACGGGGACCCGCACGGCGAACAGCGGCGTGCGCACGGTGGAGCCGACCAGCGCCCGGTAGCGGCCGTCCTCGGGGTGGGCCACCAGGGCGACGCAGGCCGCCAGCAGCTCGGGGCGCGTGGTCTCGATGTCGACGAACCCGTCGTCGTCCACGCGTGCGAAGCGCACCCGGTGGTATGCCCCGGCGAGCTCGCGGTCCTCCATCTCGGCCTGCGACACCGCCGTCTGGAAGTCGACGTCCCACTGCGTGGGGGCCTCGGCCGAGTAGGCGTGCCCCGCACGCAGCAGGCGGAGGAAGCCGCGCTGGGACACCCGCCGCGCCCCGGCGTCGACGGTGGCGTAGGTCTGGGTCCAGTCCACCGACAGCCCGAGCGTGCGCCACAGCCGCTCGAAGGCCTTCTCGTCCTCGGCCACCAGACGCGTGCACAGCTCGATGAAGTTCGGCCGCGACACCGCCACGGGCTCGCGGCCCGGCTTGTCGGGGGGGACGAAGGCCGGGTCGTGGCGCAGGCTGGGGTCGCAGCGCACCCCGTAGTAGTTCTGCACCCGGCGCTCGGTGGGCAGCCCGTTGTCGTCCCAACCCATGGGGTAGAAGACCTCGTAGCCCCGCATGCGCCGGAAGCGCGCCACGGTGTCGGTGTGGGTGTAGGAGAAGATGTGGCCGAGGTGGAGCTCGCCGGTCACCGAGGGCGGCGGCGTGTCGATGGCGTAGATCCGCTCCTTCGGCGCGCTGCGGTCGAAGCGGTAGGTGCCGTCGCGCTCCCAGCGGGCCGACCACGTGGCCTCCAGGCCGTCCACCGTCGGCCGCTCGGGAACCGCCGGCGCCCGCGACGGTTCGAGCGCCGGAGGGTGCACAGAGCTCGTCGGGGCGGCGTCCACGGTTCGGTTACCGTACTCCGCGTGCTGCGCATCCACGACACTGCGACCGGCACGGTCAGGCCCCTGGAGCTGCGGGACGAGGGGCGGGTGTCGATGTACGTCTGCGGCCCGACGGTCTACGACGTGCCCCACCTCGGGCACGGCCGCTTCAGCCTCGTGTTCGACGTGCTGCGCCGGTACCTGGAGTTCCGCGGCCTCGAGGTGCACTACGTCTCCAACGTCACCGACATCGACGACAACATCATCAACCGCGCCGCCCGCGAGGGCCGCAGCGAGGGCGAGGTGGCGCGCCAGTACGAGGAGGTGTGGTGGGAGGCGATGGACGCCCTCGGCGTCAAGCGGCCCACCGAAACCCCGCACGCCACCGCCTTCGTCGCCGCCATGGTCGAGCTGGTGGCGGCGCTCGTGGAGGGCGGCGTGGCCTACGAGACGGGCGACGGCGTCTACCTGTCGGTCGACCGGATCGAGGGGTACGGCCTGCTCGCCCGCCAGAGCCTGGACTCGCTGCGCGCCGGGGCACGCGTCGAGCCCGGCGAGGAGAAGCGCTCGCCGCTCGACTTCGCCTTGTGGAAGAAGGCCCGCCCGGGCGAGCCCACGTGGCCCTCTCCGTGGGGTCCGGGCCGGCCCGGCTGGCACACCGAGTGCGTGGTGATGTCGCTCGGGCTCCTGGGGGAGGGCTTCGACCTGCACGGGGGCGGGATCGACCTGGCCTTCCCCCACCACGAGAACGAACGGGCCCAGGCCGTGGGCGTGGGCCGGCCCTTCGCCCGCCACTGGGTGCACAACGGCTGGGTCGTGGTGGAGGGCGAGAAGATGTCGAAGTCCCTCGGCAACTACACCTCGCTCACCGACCTCCTGGCCGGCTCGGACGGGCGGGCCTACCGGCTGCTCGTCCTGCGCGCCCACTACCGCTCGCCCATCGAGGTGAACCCCGGCACCATCGCCCAGGCCGAGGGCGCGCTGGCGCGCCTCGACGACATGGCGCGCCGCTTCGGCCTGGGCGAGGACCGCACCGGGGTGCGGGCCGACGCCGTGGCGGGGGAGGTCGACGCCGACGCCGTGGCGTCCTTCGTGGCGCGCATGGACGACGACCTCGACACCCCGGGGGCGCTGGCCGAGGTGTTCGACCTGGCCCGCCGGGCGCACCAGAGCGCCGACGCCGGCGACGACGACACCGGGCGGCGCCTGGCCACGACGGTCGCCGTGCTGTGCGGCGCGTTGGGCCTGCGGCTCTCGGGGGCGGCCCCCGCCGTGGACGAGGCGGCCGCCGCCCTCCTCTCCGAGCGCGACCGGGCGCGGGCCGCAGGCGACTACGCCCGCGCCGACGACATCCGCCGCCGCCTCGAGGACGAGGGCTTCGTGGTGGAGGACGGCCCCGACGGCACCCGTCTGCACCGCCGGCCCGGGGCCTAGGGCCCGGGCCGGCGCTCCCCACGGGCCGCCCCCGCAAGCCCGCCTGCCGGGTGGTGCCGCTGCTACGTTCTTCCCGCAACGGGGGGGTGCAGGACACCAGAGGGGAGAATGAAGTGCCGTCGGGAACGGTCAAGTGGTTCAACGCGGAGAAGGGCTACGGGTTCATCGCCCAGGCCGACGGGGAGGACGTCTTCGTCCACCACTCCGCCATCCAGATGAACGGCTACCGCAGCCTCGAAGAGGGGCAGGCGGTGGAGTTCGAGCTGAAGGAGGGCCCCAAGGGGCTGCAGGCCGTGGAGGTGCGGCCCGCCTCCGCCTGACGCCCCCCGCCTGACGCGTCCCGGCCGAGGCCGGGGGGCCGACACCGGCGTCCGTCCGGCACCGCCCGCCTCGAGCCGTCCCCGACTTGACGCCGCGCGCGCCCTGTCGTGTGCTGTCACCCATGTCGTGTGCCCGGCCTCCGGGGCGTGCGGCGCGCCTCCGGCGCCGCCTGCCCGGCGCCGACCTCCCCGCCGGGTTCGGCGTGCTGTGGACCACCGTCGCCGTCGACCTCCTCGGGTTCGGGATCGTCGTGCCCCTCCTGCCGCTCTACGCGCGCCACCTCGGCGCCGGGCCGGTGTCGATCGGCCTGTTGCTGGCGGCGTTCTCGGGCGCCCAACTGGCGTGCGCCCCCGTGCTGGGCCGGGTGTCGGACCGGGTCGGGCGCAAGCCCGTCCTGCTCCTGTCGCTGGCGGGGACGGCGGCCGCCAGCCTGCTCACCGGCCTGGCGGGGTCGCTGTGGCTCCTCCTCGTGGCGCGCGTGCTCGACGGCGCGTCGGGCGGCAGCGTGGCCGTGGCGCAGGCCGCCGCCAGCGACATGGTGGGGCCGGGTCAAAGGGCCCGGGTGTTCGGGATGCTGGGCTCGGCGTTCGGCGTCGGGTTCGTGGTCGGCCCGGCCGTGGGCGGGTTGGCCGCCCTGGGCGGCGCCCGCCTGCCCTTCTTCGTGGCCGCCGCCATCGCCGGCGCCAACACCGTGGTGGCGCGCCGCCGGCTCCCCGAGACGCGCCCGTCGCCCCGGTCGGGCGGCGAGGGGACCGGGGCGTGGCGGGGACGCCGGGGCGTGCTGGGCGCCGTCGCCGTCCCGGCGGCCATCACCGTGCTCGTGGTGGGGGCCTTCAGCGCCTTCGAGGCCACCTTCCCCCTCTTCGGGCACCGCCGGCTGGGCTTCGGGCTGTCCGCCACGGGCGTGGTGTTCGCGCTGGTGGGGGCGGTGGTGGCCGTCATGCAGCTGGGCGTGGTGCGTCCCGCCGTGGCGCGCCTGGGGGAGGCCGGCTGCCTGCGCCTCGGGCTCGGGCTCGAGGGCGTCGGACTCCTGCTCGTACCCACCGTGCACTCCCGCCCCGGGCTGGTCGTCCCCCTCGTGCTGGTGGCGGCGGGGCAGAGCCTCACCACCCCGACCCTCGCCGCGCTGGTGGCCGGCCGGGTGGGGCCCGACCGCACCGGCGCCGCCCTGGGGGCCCAGCAGGGGTCGTCGGCCCTGGCCCGCGTGGCCGGCCCGCTGGCCGGCGGCCTCGCCTACGGGCTGGTCGGCACGGGGTCTCCCTTCGTGGGGGGCGGCCTCGTGGTGGCCGGCGCCCTGGTGTGCTCCCTGGTCGTGCGGGGCGGCCTGGCCACCGTGCCGCCCGGGCGCCCCCAGATGGTTGCCGAAGACGTCCCCGGCAGGTTACCGTTGAGTAACAACGGGTAGACCAGGGTCAACGAGCGGCCGGGCGCCTCGGCGCACCCGGCCGGGTCGCCGGCGCAGGCCTGGACGGGACACCGCCAGGACCTGCGGTGACACGAAGGGGAGGACATGTCGGAGTTCTCGCTCGAACTCAACGAAGACCAGCTGCAGATCCAGAAGTGGGTCCACGACTTCGCCGAGCAGGTGATGCGCCCCGCCGCCCACGAGTGGGACGAGCGGGAGGAGACCCCGTGGCCGATCATCGAGGAGGCCGCCCGGGTGGGGCTGTACTCCTTCGACTTCATGACCCAGTGCTTCATGGACCCCACGGGCCTGCTCCTGCCCATCGCCAACGAGGAGCTGGCCTGGGGGGACGCCGGGCTGGGGTTGGCCATCTTCGGCAGCGCCCTGGGGCTGGCCGGCATCGTGGCCAACGCCACCCCCGAGCAGCTCATGGAGTGGGGGCCGCAGTGCTTCGGCACCCCCGACAAGATCCAGATGGCGGCCTTCGCCGTCTCCGAGCCCGACGCCGGCTCCGATGTCAGCTCGCTGCGCACGCGCGCCGTGTACGACGAGGCCAAGGACGAGTGGGTCCTGAACGGCACCAAGACGTGGATCACCAACGGCGGCATCGCCGACCTGCACGTCGTGGTGGCGGCCGTCGACCCCGACCTCGGAGCGCGCGGCCACGCCAGCTTCATCGTCCCCCCGGGGACCCCCGGCCTCTCGGCGGGCCAGAAGTTCAAGAAGATGGGCATCAGGGCCTCGCACACGGGCGAGGTCATCCTCGACGACGTGCGCGTCCCCGGGCACTGCCTGCTCGGCGGCAAGGAGAAGCTCGACGCCAAGCTGGCGCGGGCGCGCGAGGGCAAGCGGTCGAACTCCCAGGCGGCCATGGCCACCTTCGAGGCCACCCGCCCGTCTGTGGGGGCCCAGGCGCTGGGCATCGCCCGCGCCGCCTACGAGTACGCCCTGGACTACGCCAAGGAGCGCAAGGCCTTCGGGCGCCGCATCATCGAGAACCAGGGCATCGCCTTCAAGCTGGCCGACATGAAGATGCGCGTCGACGCCTCGCGCCTGCTCGTGTGGCGGGCGGCCTGGATGGGGCGCACGGGCAAGGCCTTCGAGTCGGGCGAGGGGTCGATGTCCAAGCTCTACGCCGGGGAGGCGGCGGTGTGGGTCACCGAGCAGGCCATCCAGATCATGGGCGGCTACGGCTACATCCGTGAGCACCCCGTGGAGCGCTGGCACCGGGACTCGAAGATCTACACGATCTTCGAGGGGACCTCGGAGATCCAGCGCCTCATCATCGCCCGGGCCGTCTCGGGAATCCACATTCACTAGCTCTGGCGGGGACTCCGTCGCCCCAGCCCTCGCGGCGCGGCAGCCGGCGAGGGCGCAGGTCGGGGCCATCTCTGCCCGGATCCCCTGGATCGGGGCTCCCTAGCTAGCCATCGAGCGAGGTCGGCGTTGCCTGCGCGGCGCGCTCGGCCTCCAGTCGGGCATCGAGTTCGGCTGTCTGCGCCTCCTCGTAGCGCAGCCACTGGACCAAGCACGGGATCATCGCGAAGCCCATAATCCCGTCCCCGCCGATCCACATGATCGAGCCGCCGATGTGGAGATCCGCGAGCCTCGTCGGTCCCCAAGGCCGGGTGAACGTGTCGTAGAAGGAGAACATCTCGTGGGAGGCCGAGACGAGTGCGATACCCGAGAAGGTGTCGACCGGGACCGCCAGGGCGAGATAGACGAGCCGTACCCCGGGGTGCAGCGGATGACGGCTTGGCTCGATGCCCACCACGGGGCGCCAGAACAGATACCCCACGACCAGGAAGGCGAGATGCTCGTTGTCGTGGACGAGCTCGTGGGTGAGGGTCAAGTTGTAGAGGCCGGTCAGGTGGGCGACGGGGATCAAGAGCGCGTAGAGGACGAACGCGGTGATGGGGTGCCCGACCGCCTCCGCCGGTTTGGAGTCGAGCGCCGTGGAGACCATCCGATGGAGGTGGCCACCGGTTGCGTGCCTGAGGAGCTCCAGCGGTGCCCCCATGGCATAGAGGGCGGCGGCGACCATGATGAGCAGCAGGTGCTGGATCATGTGGTCGTAGAAGAGGACGTCGTCGTAGACGCCGATGAAGAGTTGGATGGCGACGAAGGTGATCGTCGTGCCTGCGAGGAACGCGACCGTCCGGCGTCGCGACCAGGGCGCCTCGGGGTGGGCCCGGTCGAACCGGTAGACGCCGACCAGATACAGCGCGGCCGCCCCGGAGATGAGGAGACACGGTGTGAAGGCGATGGCGGTGGCCCCCAGGTTGTGCCAGATGTCGGGGGGGATCTCGTCGGCGAACACGAAGAGCAACTCCTTGGTCAGGGCTCGTAGGGGATCGACGTACCGAGCATCCAGCCCAGGGCGGCGAGGGCGTTGGACGGAGCCCAGTTCGGAGCAGGAGGGTGAGCGAGGTGGTCGAGGCCCTCGTCGCTCAGGAAGGCGTGGAGCTTCGGATTGAGCCGACCCTTGAAGGCGGGTGCCGCTCCGGTGAAGAAGCGCTCCGTGCCCGCCGGTGTGATGAGCACGTAGCCGTCCGAATGGTTCACGTCATAGGTCAGGGTCTTGCCCGTCCACCAGTCCACGGCCGGCGGGTCGTCCTGGGGCACTTTCTGGTAGACGAAGCCGAAGAAGTGCGCAATGGCGGTGAGCTCGTGGTCCGATTCGGTGACGAGTTCCCAGTCGGCCCCGGTGAGCTGCGCATAGGCGGAGAGACGAGCCGCTGAGTCCCGGTCGGGGTCGACGCTCAGCTCCACGATCTGCACCTTGCCCGCAAGGTGGGCGGCCCGGAGCGAGTGCTCGACCTGGAGGAGGTTCCCCGTCGTCATAGGGCAGATGTCGCTGCACAGGGTGAGAAAGGGGACGAGCATGACCGTCTTGCCGCGGAAGGAGGCGAGAGTGACCGACCGCCCCGCTTGGTCGGTGAGCGGCGCCGCGGCGACCGCGGCGGGAACCGCTCTCGCCTCCACCGTGCCCGAATTCCTGGGTGGGGGACCGGGAGGGCCGTCGGCGCACGCCGCCAAGCCCGGCCCCAGAGCGAGCAGGACGACGGCCGACAGCGCCCGTCGGGTGGCCGCAGAGTGGAGACGACGGATCGTGCGCAGGGTGGCCTCCTAGCTTCGACGGACCGTAGTACGACATCTTGTAGAACTCCAGACGACGACTTGCTACGCTCGGTGTCGCCTGGAGCGAGCAACTCCGGGACGCACAGGAGGTTGCCCGTGGCCCGCCTCGGGGACTTGGAGCGCCAGGTGATGGAGATCTTGTGGGCTGGCTTCGGTTCTGAGTTGACGGGACGCGACGTGGCGGCACGGCTGCCCGGCCACGCCTACACGACGGTGCTGACGGTGCTGGGGCGCCTCGAGCACAAGGGCCTGGTGCGCCGCGAGCGCAGCCACACGACGCATCGCTACGCGGCCATCGAGACCCGGGAGGCCTACGTCGCCGAGGTCATGCACGAGGCCCTGGAAGGCACTTCCGACCGCGACGCCGCTCTCGTCCGCTTCGCCCAGACGGTGTCCGGACGGGAGGCCGGGGTGCTCCGTCGCGCCCTCGAGCGATCGGAGAAGGGAAGGCCGCCGAGGTGATCGTGGCTGGCCTCCTCACCGCTGTCGCCGTCGGCCTCTACTGGCCGGGAGCCACCCTGCTCGCTCGGGCCCGGTGGTCCCATCGTGCCCCGCGTGCCGCCGTCCTGTTGTGGCAGGCGACCGGCATCGCGGGCGCATTGGCTGCCGTCGGCGCGGGACTGTCCGTCGCCCTCGCCCCCTTGCACCAGTCGGTGATCGATGGGCTTCGAAGCGTGATGGCGCAGACACGGGCTGGACGTCCATTTCAGGGCTTGGGCCTCTATGCCGCGCTCGGTCTTCAGCTGGCGACCGACGTGACGATCGTGCTGGTCCTGGGTCTGTCGCTCACCTTCGTGCGCACACGTCGCAGCCGGGCCCGACACCGCCAGCTCCTCCGGCTCGTGGCCTGCCGCACGGAGCGGGCCCCGGGGGCCCTCGTCCTGGATGACCACCGGGCTGCCGCCTACTGCCTTCCGGGCCTTCGGCCGCAGATCGTCGTGAGCACGGGTGTGCTCGGTCGTTTGACCTCGGACGAGCTGTCGGCGGTCCTCGCTCACGAGCGCGGTCATGCCCACGGGCGCCACGGCATCGTCATGTTGCCCTTCGCATCGCTCGACACGCTTCTCGGGTGGGTTCCATACGCACGTCACGCGCGTGAGCAGGTCGCCGGACTGCTGGAGATGGCCGCGGACGACTACGCGGTGCGCCGCATCGGTCGGGAGCCCCTGGTCTCCGCCCTGCTCGGGATGGCCGGGTTCGGGGCGACCCCGAGTTGTGCACTCGGTGCCAGCAGTATCGGGATCCCCGTCCGCATCAGCCGCCTGCGAGACCCCGAGCATCGGTCCAAGCACGTGGCGGCCTGGGCCCTCTTCGCCGCGGTGGCGGTCATGATCGTGCCCGTCGTCGGACTCCTGGTTCGGTAGGGCCGTGGGCGCTCTTCGACTTCGTCGGTTCGCCGTCCTGAGCCTTGCAGGACTGACCCTCGGGTCCGCATCGGTTCTCCTGGTGGGCGCGACGGCGTGGGCACACGTCACCGTCCATCCAGCCACGCTCCCGTCTGGGTCGAGCGACGTCGAACTCACGTTCCGCTGCCCCAACGAGCGCGACGACGCCAACACGGTCATGCTGCAGGTCTTCTTCCCGACCAACCTGCCGCTGCTGACGGTCGATGTTCTGCCGGTGCCGGGTTGGACGTCCACCGTCCAGACGCAGACCCTGCCCAAGCCGATCGACACCGATGACGGTCCGGTGAGTCAGATCGTCTCCGAAGTCACGTGGAAGGCTACGGCAGGGGGCATCGCTCAGGGCCAGTACGAGGACTTCGACGTCGCAGTGGGGGCGGTGCCGGACAAAGCCGCGCAACTCGTTTTCAAGGCGCTCCAGACCTACTCTTCAGGAGAGATCGTGCGATGGATCGAGGTGCCGGAGGCCGGGCAACCAGAACCCGACACCCCTGCTCCGATCGTCACGTTGACGGCCGGGTCGTCATCGACGGCGGCCAGTACTCCCGCCAGGGAGTCGTCAGCCGCCGTCAACGGCGGCCAGTCTGGCACCGACGCCGTCTCCGTGGCCGCGTTGGTCGTCGCATCGCTCAGCCTGGCAGGCGTTGCATGGGTGGGCTTCGTGATCCGCCGACGGGCTCAGCGTTAACCCGGGAGCTGGAGGGGCCGAGGTCCGGGCCCAGATCGGCGACATTCCGGCCGACACCCTCGCCTCGGTGCGCGCGTCCTCCCCGGGTCCTTGAGAGAGCCGTGTCATCGCGCTCATCTTCGGGCCTCGTCCCCTGCGACTGGGCGAGACGGCGGAGAGCCGCGGGGACTGTGCGATACTGATGACCTGGTCAAACGCACGAGGTGGACGTGACGATACGCCGCAACGAGGTGTTCGGGTCCGACGCGACCTTCGAGGGGACCTCGCAGATCCAGCGCCTCATCGCCGCCCGGGCGGTCTCGGGCATCCACAGTCCCTGAGGCGGCCGCTGCCTCCGGCCGAGCCCGGCGTCCCGGGCGCGGCGCGCCCGGCCGGCGCGCACGTCGTGTTCCTGTGCACGGGCAACGCGGCGCGCTCGGTCATGGCCGGGGTCATGCTCGAGGCGCACGGCACGCCCGTGCAGGTGACCACGGCGGGCACCCACGTGGTCGAGCACCAGCCCATGAGCATCCGCACCCGCGCCGCCCTGGCGGCCGTGGGGTTCGAGGCCCCCGCGCACCGCAGCCGCCAGCTCACCGCGGCGGAGGCGGCCCACGCCCACCTGGTGGTGGCGATGGCGGCCGAGCACGTGTGGTTCGTCCGGCGCCGCCACCCCGAGGCGGCGGCCCGCACCGCCACCCTGCGGTACCTGGCCGCGCACCTGCCCCCCGGCCCGGGGCCGCTGCCGGCGCGCGTGGCCGGCTTGGGCCTCGGCGACCTCGACCCCGCCCGCCAGGGCGACGTGGCCGACCCCGCCGGGGGCGACGAGGCCGACTACGTGTCGTGCGCCCGGGAGCTCGCCGCCCTCATGGCCGAGCTGGCCGGCCGGCTGCCCTGAGCGCCTCCCCCCGACGGGCGGCACCGCCCAGGCGGGCGTCTCAGACGGGGTGGACCGAGCGCAGCCCGGCCCAGGCCAGGTCGGCCAGCCGCTGGGCCAGGCGCGTCGCCTCGGACTCATCCGGGGTGCCGGCGCGCGGGTCGTGGGTGGCCAGGAAGTGCCGGCTGGCGCCCTCGGCCATCCCGGCCACGGCGTAGGCGAGGAGCCGGCGGTGGTCCTCGTCGAGGCCGGCGTCGATGAGGTCGTCGATCGACTCGGCGATGGTGTTCTCGACGTTGCGCACCGCCCGCGACAGCTCGGGGTCGTTGGGGACGTCGCTGCCGAAGAGCAGGCGGAAGGCGTCCGCGTGGGTCACCACGAGGTGGAAGTAGGCGGCGAAGCCGCCCTCCACCTGCTGGCGGGGTCCCCCGGCGGCCGCCACCGCCTTGCCGATGGCCTCCAGCATGGTGTGGGCGACCGAGTCGACGAGCTCGAGGTAGAGGGCGCGCTTGGACGCGAAGTGCTGGTACAGCAGGGGCTTGGTGACGCCCGCCGCCTCGGCGATGTCGTCCATCGTGGTGGCGTTGAAGCCGCGCCGGGCGAAGAGCTCGAGGGCCACCTCGAGGAGCTGCTCGCGCCGGCGGTCGGCGGGCAGGCGCTTGGCCGGGGCTGCGGCCCCGGGGAGTGGGCGGGTCGCCATCCCCGCAGCGTACTGGGGCGCCGCTCAGGACACGGTCCAACCGGCCGACGCCAAGAGGCGCTCGATCCGGGCGGGCAGGTCCCGAGACGAGAAATGGCGCCGGGCCACCTTGTGGTTGTGCTCGAGCAGGGCCGCGTCGGGGCGCCGCAGCTGCGCGGCGACGGCCGCCACGTCGTCGAGGGCGAACCAGCGGAAGCCGAAGGCGGCCAGCTCGGCGGCCACGGGGTAGGGGCCGATGGCGAGCGGCCGCCGGTGCACGGCCGACTCCACCGCGGGGTTGCCGAAGCCCTCCCAGGTCGACCCCAGGACGACGAGGTCGCACGCCGCGTAGGCGTCCGCCATCGACACGCGCCGCCCGCCCGGCGCCGCCCCGCGCACCACCGGCGCGGCGGTCGCCGCCAGGAGGCGCTCGAGGTCCGGGCCGTACCCGTCCTCGGCCGGCCCGAGCAGCCAGTAGGTGGCGCCCAGCGCCTCGGCGAGCACCAGCCCCCCCGGGATGTTCTTGCGGGGGATGGCCCGCGTGGGCTGGAGCACCACCGTGGTGTCGCCCCCCACGGGGAGCAGCGCCCGGGTGCGGTGACGGTCCCCGGGTGCGGCCTCGGTGTCGAAGGTGTTGCGCACGACGTGCGCGCTGATGCCGCGTCCGGCCAGCTCGGCGCGGCTCAGGTCGTTGATGGTCACGTGCAGCCACGCCGGGTCGTCGGGAGGCGGGGGGTGGTGGGCGTAGCGCGGGCGCTGCCAGGGGAGGTCGTGGTGGTGCAGCACCGCCGGCCGGCCGCGCAGCACGGTGCCGACCACCTCGGACGCCGCCGGGTTGAGCGGGAGCGAGCAGAGGTTCTCGACCACGACGAGCTCGGCACCCTCGAGGGCCGCCTCGACCTCGTCGGCTCCGGGGGCCGTGACGGCCGACATGGCCAGGCCGGGCACGACGCGGTCCACCGGTCCCTCGCCCGCCACGGTGCGCACGCGCCAACCCAGCTGCTCGAACGCGCCCGCCCACTTGGCGGCCTCGACCGACACACCGTCGGCGGCGCCCAGCCGGAACGACACGATGGCGACGAGGGGCCCGGGCACGGGGGCGTCACGCTAGCCCCCGCCCGCCGGCCGGCCGACCCGGCACGCGCGCGGCGGCGCCGGCAGGCGCGCCCCGCCGCCCGGGCGCTACCGTCGACCGGCGTGGCCGGATCCCGCTCCGACCCGGCCCTCCCGGCGCACGACGTGACCGGCACGCCCAGCGTGCTCTACGCCGTGGGGCGCGGGCGGGCCGAGGTCACCATCAACCGCCCCGAGCGCCGCAACGCCATGTCGTGGGAGGTCATGCGGGGCCTGCGGCGGGCGCTGGAGGCCGCCGCCGCCGACGACGACGTCCGGGTGGTGGTGCTCGGGGGTGCCGGTGACGCCGCGTTCTGCTCGGGGGCCGACCTGAGCTCGATGTCGGGACAGGGCGAGCCCGAGGCCGGGTCCCTCGCCGTGCACGAGGCGCGCGGCGAGCTGGCGGCGGTGTTCCACGCCCTGTGGGGCCTGGGCAAGCCCACGGTGGCCAGGGTCCAGGGGTTCGCCATGGCGGGGGGCTTCGGGCTGGCGCTGGCGTGCGACCTGGTGATCGCCTCGGAGCGTGCCCGCTTCGGCGCGCCCGAGATCAACGTGGGGCTGTGGCCCTACATGATCACGGTGCCCATGGTGCGCTCCATGCCGCCCAAGAAGGCGCTCGAGCTCATGCTGTCGGGCCGCGTGGTGGACGCCGGGGAGGCCGACCGGCTGGGGTTCGTGACCAAGGTGGTGCCGCACGAGGACCTCGACGCCGAGGTCGGCGCCCTGGCGGACTCGCTGGCCTCCAAGTCACCGGCGGTGGTCAAGCTCGGCCGAGACGCGTTCTACGCTGTGTGGGACATGCACGCCGCGGAGGCGCTCGCCCACCTCCAGGCCATGCTGTCGATCACCGCCCAGACCGAGGACGCCGCCGAGGGCATGACCGCTTTCATGGAGAAGCGGGCGCCTGTCTGGCGGGGCCGCTGAGGAAGCGAGCACGACGATGCGCAGACGAGCACTCATCACCGGCATCACCGGGCAGGACGGGTCGTATCTCGCCGAGCTCCTGCTCGCCGAGGGTTACGAGGTGTTCGGCATGGTGCGCCGGTCCTCGACGGTCAACTTCGAGCGCATCGCCCACATCCAGGACCAGGTCACGCTGGTGGCCGGCGACCTCCTCGACGAGGTCTCGCTCATCGGCATCCTGCGCGAGCACCGTCCCGCCGAGGTCTACAACCTCGCCGCTCAGTCGTTCGTGCAGACCTCGTGGGGCCAGCCCGTCCTCACGGGGGAGACCACCGCCCTGGGCGTCACCCGCCTGCTCGACGCCATCCGCATCGTCGACCCCGAGATCCGCTTCTACCAGGCGTCGTCGTCGGAGATGTTCGGCAAGGTGCAGGAGGTGCCCCAGAACGAGAAGACCCCCCTCTATCCGCGCAGCCCCTACGGGGTGGCGAAGGTGTACGGGCACTGGATCACGGTCAACTACCGCGAGAGCTACGGCCTGCACGCCACCTCGGGCATCCTCTTCAACCACGGGAGCCCCCGTCGGGGGCTCGAGTTCGTGGAGCGCAAGGTCGCCCACGGCGTCGCCCGCATCGTCTGCGGCCTGGACGACAAGCTGGCGCTCGGCAACCTCGACGCCCAGCGCGACTGGGGGTTCGCCGGCGACTACGTGCGCGCCATGTGGCTCATGGTCCAGCGCGACGAGCCCGACGACTTCGTGGTGGCCACCGGCACCACCCATTCGGTGCGCGACCTGTGCGAGATCGCCTTCTCGCGCGTGGGGCTCGACTACCAGGAGCACGTCGTGGTGGACGACCGCTTCCTCCGGCCCGCCGAGGTGGACCTGCTGGTGGGCGACGCCACCAAGGCCCGCACCGTCCTCGGGTGGGAGCAGACCGTCGACTTCCCCGAGCTCGTGGCCTTGATGGTCGACGCCGACGTGGACATCCTGCGCCGTCAGCCCCGCTGAGGCGGGCGCAGGCGCCTCCGAGATGACGACGGTGCTGCCCGGGCTGCCCTCCACCATCGCTGCCGACCCCGTCGGACTGCTGGTGGCCTTCGGCGCCGGCATGTTGTCGTTCCTCTCCCCGTGCGTGCTGCCGCTGGTGCCCGGCTACGTGTCGATGGTCTCGGGGCTGTCGGCCACCGACATCGAGAGCGGCGGGTCCCGCAATCTGGGCGTGGTGGTGCGGGGGTTGCTCCTCTTCGTGGCCGGCTTCACCGTGGTGTTCACCTTGCTGGGAGCGGTCGCCTCGGGCGTCGGGCGGTTGCTGCTCACCCACCAGCGCCAGATCGACGTGGTGTCGGGGGCGGTGGTGATCGTCTTCGGCCTGTGGCTGCTCGGCATCGCCACGCCCGCCCGCTTCCTGCGCGAGCGGCGCTTCCACCCCCGCCCCTCCCGGCTGGGGGCGTGGGCCCCCCCCATCCTCGGCATGGCCTTCGCCTTCGGGTGGACCCCGTGCATCGGCCCCGTCCTCGGAGGGGTCCTGGGCCTGGCCGAGGTCCGGGCCACCCTGGCGTCGGGCGTCGCCCTCCTGGTGACCTACTCGCTCGGCCTGGGCGTGCCGTTCCTCGTCACCGGGATCGCCTTCGGGCGCATCACCACGCTGCTGGCCCGGGTCAGGCGACGCCTCTTCGTGGTGGACCTGGTGTCGGGGGTGGCGCTGGTGGTGTTCGGCGCGCTCCTGCTCACCGACAGCCTGCACTGGGTGTCCTCCGCCGCCGCCGCGGTGCTGCGCACCCTGGGCCTGGGCCGCCTGACGGTCAGCTGACGGCAGGCGCCGTCCCGCTTGGAACCAGGCGGGAGGTGCCTCGTAGCATGGGGCCCCTGGCCATGGCCCCCGCAGTCCTCCTCCGTGCCGCCGTCTGCATGACCGGGCGGTTCCCGGCCCTGGCCGGCGTCGATCTCGCCGTCGACCAGGGCGAGGTGGTCGTGCTGGAGGGCCCCAACGGCGCCGGCAAGACGAGCGTCCTGCGGGTGTGCGCCGGGCTGCTGGCGCTGAGCGGCGGCTCGGCCACCGTGCTCGGGTGCGAGCTGCCCGCCGGTCGCGCCGCGCTGCGCCGCCGGGTGGGGGTGCTCGGCCACGGGCCCGCCCTCTACGACGACCTCACGGTGGCCGAGAACCTGCGCTTCGGCGTGCGCGCCGCGGGGGGGGACCCCCGCGCCATCGGCGCCGCCCTCGAGCGCCTCGACCTCGTGGGCCGCGTCCCGCGCACCGCCGTGGGCCGGCTGTCGGCGGGCCAGCGCCGCCGGGTGGCGGTCGCCCTGCTGGTGGCGCGCCGGCCCGAGCTGTGGCTGCTCGACGAGCCCCACGCCGGCCTGGACCGCGAGGCGCGCGCCGTGCTCGACGCGCTCGTGTCGGAGGCGGCCGCCGCGGGCGCCACCGTCGTGCTGGCGTCGCACGAGCCCGAGCGCGCGCTCCCCCTCGCCGACCGTGCCGTGTCGATGGCGGGCGGCCGGGTGGTGGGGTCACGCGCCCTGCGCGGCGCGTCGACGTCGGACCCCGGTCGCGTCGTGGCGGGAGGCGCCCATGTGGCGTGACACCGTCCTCATGGCGGGCAAGGACCTGCGCATCGAGCTGCGCTCGCGCGTCGTGCTCCACCAGGTGGCCCCGGTGGCGGCGCTGCTGCTCGTGCTGTTCGCCTTCGCCCTGGGGCCCGACCGGGCGCCCCTGGTGGCGGCGGCCCCCGGCCTGTTCTGGGTGGCGGTGCTCGTCGCCAGCGTGCTGGCGGTCCAGCGCAGCTTCGCCCTGGAGAACGCCGAGGGGGCCCGCGACGCCCTGCGGCTGTCGGGACTCGACCCCGCCGGCGTGTTCCTGGGCAAGGCCGCCGCCGTGGCGCTGCAGCTGGTGGTGCTCGAGATGGTGCTCGTGGCGGGCGTGCTCGTGTTCTACGGGTCGCACGTCCGCTCGGCCGGCGCCATCGTCCTGAGCGGCCTGGCGGGCACGGCCGGCCTGGCCGCCGCCGGGACGCTCTACGGCGCCCTCTCCTCGGGGCTGCGGGTGCGCGAGACGCTGTTGCCCTTCCTCTTCCTCCCGGTGGCCGCCCCGGTGCTCTTGGCCGGCACCCGGGCGTGGCAGTCGGCCATGGGGATCGCCGGCAGCGGGTCCGGTGCGCCGTGGCTGCGCCTGCTGGTGGTGTTCGCCGTGGTGTACCTGGCCCTGGGCGTGGTGGTGTTCGGCCCCCTGCAGGAGGCGCCGTGAGCACGGCCGGCCCGGCCGCGCCCCGCTTCAGTACGCGCTCCACCCGCGTGGTGCGCGCCCTGGGGGCGGCCTCGCTGCTGAGCGTGGCCGCCACCGTGTGGCTCGGGCTGTGGGTGACCCCGCCCGACCGGACCCAGGGCGAGCTCGTGCGACTGGTCTACGTGCACCCGCCGCTCGCCTGGGTGGCGCTCTACCTGGCCTTCGGGATCGCCGCGGTGTCGAGCGCGCTGTGGCTGTGGCCCCGGACGCGCAGCCGCTTCTGGGATCGCCTGGCGGCCGCCTCGGTCGAGGTGGGCACGGTCTTCACCGCCCTCACGCTCGTCACCGGGTCCATCTGGGGCCGGCCCACCTGGGGGGTGTGGTGGGTGTGGGACGCCCGGCTGACGTCGACGGCGCTGTTGCTCGTGCTGCTGCTCGGCTACCTGGCCGTGCGCCGCATCCCCGCGGACGCCGACGCCCGGGCCCGGCGCTGCGCGGTGGTGGCGCTCGTGAGCGCGCTGGACGTCCCCATCGTCCACTTCTCGGTCAACTGGTGGCACACGCTGCACCAACAGGCGACGGTCATCAATCCCGACTTCTCGCCG
>DATJBC010000044.1:0-5964 GCA_035515515.1 Acidimicrobiales bacterium | reverse complement strand
GTAGCGCTCCACGCTGAACAACAGCGTGATGTTGATGCTGCGGCCCTCGGCGATCATGGCCCGCACGGCGGGCACGCCCTCGGCGGTGGCGGGGATCTTGACGTAGAGGTTGGGCTCGTCCACGAGCTCGTGGAAGTGGCGGGCCGCGGTGATGGTGCCCGCCGTGTCGTGGGCCAGCGCCGGCGCCACCTCCAGGGAGACGAACCCGTCCTCGCCGCCCGAGGCGTCGTGCACGGGGCGCAGCAGCGCCAGGGCGTCGCGGATGTCGCTCACGACCAGCTCCCAGTAGGCCTCCTCCACCGTGCGGGTGGCCAGCAGGGCGTCGAACTGCTCGTCGTAGGCGTCACCGGCCTCGATGGCCTTGGCGAAGATGGTGGGGTTCGACGTCACCCCCCGGATCCCCTGGGCGATGAGCTCGGCCAGGCGCCCGCCGCGCAGGTGGTCGCGCCGGAGGTTGTCGAGCCACGGGCTCTGGCCCTGCTGCTCGTAGAGGTCGTGCAGCCTGGTCATGTCGCTCCTTTTCGTCGATGGCGCGCCGGCGCCGGCGCCGTGTCGCCCGCTCAGCGCGCCGGCGCCCCGCCGCGGGCCACGAGCGCCCGGGCGCGCGCCGCGACGTTCTCGGGGGTGTAGCCGAAGTGCGCCAGCACCTCGGTGCCCGGCGCCGAGGCGCCGAAGTGGTCGATGGCCACCACGTCGTCGGCGTAGCGGTCCCAGCCGAGCGACGCCCCCGCCTCGACCGCCAGCCGGGGCACCCCGGGGGGGAACACGCCGGCCCGGTAGTCCTCGGCCTGCAGCGCGAAGAGGTCCCAGGAGGGGAACGACACCACCCGGGCGGCCAGGGGGTCGCCGGCTAGCATGGCCGCCGCCTCGACGCACAGCCCCACCTCGGCGCCCGTGCCCACGAGGACGACGTCGGGCGGGCCGCTCGTGTCCACCAGCACGTAGGCGCCCCGCGCCACCCCCTCGGCCGCCTCGGCGGTGCCGTCGAGGACCGGCACCGACTGGCGCGACAGCACGAGCCCCGTGGGGCCCTCGCTGTCCACGGCCACGCGCCAGGCGTGCGCGCACTCGTTGGCGTCGGCCGGCCGGATGAGGCGCAGGCCCGGCATGGCGCGCAGCGACGCCAGGTGCTCGACGGGCTGGTGGGTGGGCCCGTCCTCGCCCAGGCCGACGGAGTCGTGGGTCCAGGAGTACACGACGTGCGCCTCCGACAGCGCGGCCAGGCGGACCGAGGGCCGCATGTAGTCGCTGAAGACGAAGAAGGTGCCGCCCACGGGCAGGACCCCGCCGTGGCGGGCCATGCCCACCATGGTCGCCCCCATGGCGTGCTCCCTGATCCCGAAGTGGATCTGCGTCCCCTCGGGGTCCTGGGCCGACTGGGTCACCCCGTCCTCGAGCTTGACCCCGGTGTTGCCCGTCAGGTCGGCCGAGCCCGCCAGGAGGCCGGGGATGACCTCGGCGGTGGCGGTGATGCAGCGGTTGAGGGCCACCCGCGTGGCCAGCTTGTCCGAGGTGTCGAACACCGGCAGCTTCTCGGCCCACCCCTCGAGGCCGGCGCCGCGCTGGCAGGCGTCCCACACGGCGCGCTCGCCGTCCCAGGCCGCCAGGCGTTGGTGCCACGCCGCGCGGCGCGCCGCGCCCGACGCCCCGCAGCCGCGGTAGAAGGCGAGGACCTCCTCGGGCACCCAGAACGACTCGTCGGGGGGGAGGCCCAGGATGGCCTTGGTCTCGCGCACCTCCTCCTCGCCGAGGGGGCTCCCGTGGGCCTCGGCCGTGTCGGTCTTGTGGGGCGAGGGCCAGCCGATGTGGCTGCGCAGGATGATGAGCGACGGCTTGTCCTGGGCGTCGACCGCCCGGCGCAGGGCCGACTCCAGCGCGCCGGTGTCGTTGGCCACGTCCCCGATGTTCTGGGTGTGCCAGCCGTAGGCGTCGAAGCGCTCGGCCACGCGGTCGGAGTAGGCCAGCTCGGTGGGACCGTCGATGGTGATGTGGTTGTCGTCGTACACGTAGACGAGCCGTCCCAGGCCGAGGTGACCGGCCAGCGACGCCGCCTCGTGGCTGATGCCCTCCATGAGGTCGCCGTCGGAGCAGATCACGAAGGTGCGGTGGTCGACGAGCTCGGGGCCAAAACGCGCCCGCAGCCAGCGCTCGGCGATGCCCATGCCCACGCCGTTGCCGAAGCCCTGGCCGAGGGGCCCCGTGGTCACCTCGACCCCGTCGGTGAGGTGCACCTCGGGATGGCCCGGCGTCTTGGACCCCCACTGGCGGAACTTGGTGAGGTCGTCGAGGGTGAGCCCGTAGCCGGTGAGGTAGAGCAGGGCGTACAGCAGGATCGAGGCGTGGCCGTTGGACAAGATGAAGCGGTCGCGGTCGGGCCACAGGGGTTCGGCCGGGTCGTAGTGCATGATCCGCGTGAACAGCACGTGGGCCAGCGGGGCGAGCGCCATCGCCGTCCCCGGGTGCCCTGCGCCCGCCGTCTGGGGGGCGTCCATGGCCAGGCCCCGGATGACGTTGATGCCGAGCTGTTCGAGCTCCGGATCGGTCACGTGGAGAACCGTACCCGGTCGGTGCCGGCGGGCAACGGCCCCTGGCGGTCGGCCCTTCAGCCGGGCGCGCGCCGGGTCCCGTCGGCTGCCGACCCGGCGCCGAGGAGGGCGACCGAGGCGGTGAAGCCGTGGAGGAAGTTGCGCCCGCCCACGGGCCCGAGCTCCCCGGCGGCGAAGAAGCCGGCCATGGGGATCGTCCCCAGGTGCTCGGCGATGACCCGCACGTCGTGGTGGGGGCGGCCGAAGAGGCGGGTGCCGCGCCCGTTGCACGTGAAGACGAGGGCCGCCTCGGCACGACGGGTCGTCAACAGGGCGTGCAGGTCCTCGTCGGCGCTGCGCGCGTCGCGCAGGTGGAACTGCACGGTGGTGCCCACGTCCATGGTGTCGCCCACGGCGATGGCGCCGCTGGAGCGGTCGGCGCCCACCACCGCCCGGACCAGGAAGTCGCCCCGGCCGAAGTGCTCCTTGTGCTCGTCGATGACGCGGCCCATGTGCACGCCGCCCGACTCGAGGAGCACCACCTCGTCCTCGCTGAGCGTCTGGTGCGCCTGGGCCACGAGCTGCTCGAGGGCGGGCCGGCCCGCCAGCTCGTACACGATGTTCCCGCTGGCCTTGGTGACCACGAGGGGGTGGCCGAAGGGCCGGCACCCCTGGGACACGAGCGTCCCCACCTCGGTCCCCGGGCCGAGCAGCACGCCCACCGCCCCGGCCGTGCGCAGCTGGGGGCCGAGCGCCATGCGGTTGCCCCCCGGCCCCCGCGCCGCCGAGGCCATCCCGCCGATCACCCGCAGCCCGGGGTGGCGCGCCCGGGCCCAGTCGAGGAAGGCCTCGGCCGGGAAGCTGTAGGGGTCGCCCACCAGGAGGAGGGCCTCGGGCTCGAAGGGGAGCTCGGCCGGCCACCCGTGCAGGACCATCCCGGCGTCGGGCCCCCCGGGCACGGCGTCGAGGGCCACGGGGACGAGCGGGCCGGTGTGCCCGGCGAGCAGCGTGACGGCCGCCTCCTGCTCCACCTCCCGGTGGGGCCCGAGCACCGACTCGGCCGCGCTGCCCAGCACCACCAGGGGGTGCAGCACCTCCTGCACGGTGCGCACGGCGTCCTCGAGGGCCCCGGCGTGCGGGGGCGTCACGAACACCACGGCCAGGTCGGGGCGCTCGCCGAGGCGCTCGAGCACCGACCCGGTGACCTCGCCCACGGCGTGCGCGGTGAGGGGGTGCTCGCTCATGGCCGCCGCGAAGGGCATGGCCGACCCTACCGCCGGGGCCCCGGTCCCCCTCAGGCGGGCCAGGAGGGCTCGCCCGCCACCCACACCGCCGCCACCCGCCAGGGGCCGGCGCCGTCGAGCGCCACCAGGTCGGCGCGCCGGCCCGGCTCCAGCGCGCCGCGGTCGGCCAAGCCGAGCAGGCGCGCCGGCGTGGTGCTGGCGGCCGCCACGGCGTCGGACAGCGAGACGCCGCAGCGGGTGACGACGTTGGACAGCGCGCCGTCCATGCGCAGCACCGAGCCGGCCAGGGTCCCGTCGGCGAGGCGGGGCGGCCCGTCGCCCGGGCCCCCGGTGGCCACGGCGTCGGTGACCAGGGCCACCCGGCCGGCCCCCTTGGCGGCGAAGGCCGCCCGCACGAACAGCGCGTGGCTGTGGACGAGGTCGGCGATGACCGACACGGCCAGGCGCTCGTCGGCCAGGGCGGCGCCCACGAGCCCCGGTGCGCGCTGGTGCATGGTGCCCATGGCGTTGCCCAGGTGCGTGACCAGGCGGGCGCCGGCGTCGGCGGCGGCCACGGCCGTCTCGGCGCGGCACGCCGAGTGCCCGAGCGACACGAGCACGCCGGCGCCCGCCAGCGCCGCCACGGCGTCGAGCGCCCCGGGGAGCTCGGGCGCCAGGGTCACGACGCGCACCACCGGTCCCAGCGAGCCCAGCCAGCGGGCGTCGACCTCGGCGCGCAGCGCGGCGCGCCGGTGGGCGCCGGGCACGGCCAGGAAGGGCCCCTCCACGTGGGCGCCGGCGATGGCCGGTCGGGAGGCCGCCGGCCGCCCCATGGCGGCCGCGATGCGGGCCAGCGACGCCTCGAGGGCGCCGGCCGGCGCCGAGACCAGCGTCGGGCACCACGTGGTCACGCCCTGGGCCAGCAGGGCCCGGTCGAGCACGCCCCAGTCCTCTCCGGCGGCGCCCGCCACGTCGACGGGCCCGATCCCGTTGACCTGGAGGTCGACGAAGCCGGGCGCCAGCACGGCGTGGGCCGGGGGCCCGGTGGCGGGGCGCACGGCGGTGATGACGCCGCCGTCCACGACGACCTCGGCGTCCTCGAGCGGTCCCTCCGGCGTGAGCACGGTGGCGGCACGCACGACGGCCCGTGCCGGGCGGTCGTGTCGGGGCGGGGGCACGCGGGGCCTACGGTACCGTCTCCCCGTGGCCGACCCCCGGGTGCAGGTGCCGCCCAACTGCGACCTGACGCTCGGCATGGTGTGCACCGACAAGTCCGAGCCGGGCACCACCGTGTGGCAGATGCCCGCCGACGAGCGCTTCGCCAACCCGGCCGGCACCATCCAGGGGGGGTTCCTCGCCGCCTGCTGCGACTCGGCGATGGGCGCCGCCAGCGTGACGTGGGCCCAGGGAAGGAAGGTGTTCTCGGCCAACGCCGAGCTGAAGGTGAGCTTCCTCGCCCCGGTGCGCCC
This sequence comes from Acidimicrobiales bacterium, assembly GCA_035515515.1. Classification (GTDB taxonomy): domain Bacteria; phylum Actinomycetota; class Acidimicrobiia; order Acidimicrobiales; family UBA8190; genus DATJBC01. The sequence continues at coordinate 747 of DATJBC010000044.1, read as the reverse complement.
CGGCGGCCTGCTCACCTGCACGGCGCGGGTCATCTCCGGCGGCCGGCGCGTCGCCTTCGTGGAGGCCGAGGTGCGCGACGACGCCGGGCGCCTCGTGGCCAAGGCCAGCTCCACCTACCTCCTCGCCGCGCGCGCCGGGGACGACGGCCCCGGCGCGGGGGAGGGCTGACGGCTCCGGCACGGGCCGGGCGCTCGGGCGCCGAGGTGGTTGCGGCCCCGCGCCGGGCGGGGGAGGATGGCCCTTCGCCGGAACCTTCGGGCAGGTGGCGGCCGTCCCGCCGCCACGGCCGGGCCGAGGGGAGGCGGGCGTGAGGGAGGGTCGGTGCCGGCTGGCGAGGGACGAGGTTCGAAGAAGGGCGGCCTGACGTCCTCGGGCAGCGAGTTCACGCAGCTCGTCATGGCCTACGCCAAGCAGGAGACCCTGGAGCCCTTGAAGGGGCTGGCCCGCTTCGTCGCCTTCGGCGTGATCGGCTCGGTGGCGCTGGCCGCCGGGGCGGTGCTGCTGTTGCTGGCGGGGCTGCGCGCCATCCAGAGCGAGACGGGGTCCACCTTCACCGGCGACCTGAGCTGGCTGCCGTACGTCATCGTGGCCGCCGCCGCCGTGATCGTCATGGGCCTGGCAGCATGGCGGATCACCAAGGGCCCCGCCGCCCGCATGGAGCGGGGCCGTTCCGAGGGGAGGGGCTGACATGGCCGCCACCGCATCGGCCCGCCGCCGCGCCGGCGGGCCCGGGAGGATCAGCCGCG
>DATJBC010000043.1:0-4239 GCA_035515515.1 Acidimicrobiales bacterium | reverse complement strand
AGGAGTTCCCCTTGCCGTCCGAGTTGTTCTTGTAGACGACGATCGACTGCCCCTCGGGCAGCATGCGCCGCACGGCGTGCATCGAGCGCCGCAGCACCTCCTCCCCCGCCTTGTCGTAGCGGACGACCTCGAGGGCGTCTGCGCACTCGGGCGTGGAGAACTCTGGATGGGCGTGGTCGACGTAGTACCGGGCGCCGTTGGTGAGCACCGCGTTCACGAGATGCGTCTCCACCTCGGGGGGGAGCGCTCCCTCGCGCGCGAATCCCCGGGCGTCGTTCCCCGGTGACTCGTCCTCGAAGTCCCAGCCGGCCCGGGCGAGGTCGGAGACGTACGCGTTGACGAGCAACGACGACGACGCCACGGGGTTCCCGTCCCCACCGACGTGGTGGATCCCGTACTCCGTCTCGATCCCGCACACCTTCGCGACGGCCACGAAAACGACCCTAGTGCCTGCCGGGTGGGCCGGTGCGGCCCTCGCGCCCGGGGAGCCGCTCGGTCAGCGGCTCACAGGTACTGGCCGGTCCCCACCCGCTCGATCGAACGCCCACCGCGGGTCTCCTCCGTGTCGGCCAGGAGCGTGCGCACGTACACGATGCGTTCACCCTTCTTGCCCGAGATCCGCGCCCAGTCGTCGGGGTTGGTCGTGTTCGGCAGGTCCTCGTTCTCCTTGTACTCCCGGCGGATCGACTCGACGAGGTCGTCCGTGCGCACGCCGGCGCCCTCGCCGGCGATGGCCCGCTTGATGGCGAGCTTCTTGGCGCGACGAACGATGTTCTCGATCATGGCGCCCGACGCGAAGTCGCGGAAGTACAGCAGCTCCTTGTCACCGTTCTGATACGTGACCTCGAGGAACTTGTTCTCGTCGTCGGCGCGGTACATCTCCGAGACCGTGCTCTCGATCATGGCCTGCACCGCCTTGGCGGCGTCCCCGCCGCCCAGGCGCTCGAGCTCCCCGGTGTCGAGGGGGAGCTCGGGGGTGAGGTAGCGGGCGAAGATCTGGGCGGCCGCATCCTCGTTGGGGCGCTCGATCTTGATCTTCACGTCGAGACGCCCCGGCCGCAGGATGGCGGGGTCGATGAGGTCCTCGCGGTTGGAGGCGCCGATGACGATCACGTCGCGCAGCGTCTCGACGCCGTCGATCTCGGCCAGCAGCTGCGGGACGATGGTGGACTCGATGTCGGAGCTGATGCCGGTGCCCCGGGTGCGGAACAGCGAGTCCATCTCGTCGAAGAACACGATGACGGGCACGCCCTCCTCGGCCTTCTCCCGGGCGCGCTGGAACACCAGCCGGATCTGGCGCTCGGTCTCGCCCACGTACTTGTTGAGCAGCTCCGGGCCCTTGATGTTGAGGAAGTAGCTGCGGGTGCTGGCGTTGCCCGTCACCTCGGCCACCTTCTTGGCCAGCGAGTTGGCCACCGCCTTGGCGATGAGGGTCTTGCCGCACCCCGGGGGGCCGTAGAGCAGGATCCCCTTGGGGGCGGGCAGCTTGTACTCGTTGAACAGCGCCCGGTGCAGGTAGGGCAGCTCCACGGCGTCGGTGATGGCCTCGATCTGGCTGTCGAGCCCGCCGACGTCCGCGTAGGTGACGTCGGGCACCTCCTCGAGGACGAGCTCCTCGACCTCGGGCCGGGGCAGCTTCTCCACCAGCAGCTGCGAGCGCGTCTCCATGAGCACGGCGTCGCCCGCCCGCAGGTGCACGCCCAACAGGTCGTGGGACAGCTCGACCACGCGCTCCTCGTCGGCCCGGGCGTAGACGATGGCCCGGCGTCCGTCCTCGAGGACCTCCTTGAGCGTCACGACCTCGCCCGAGTCCTCGCCCTCGCGGGCCAGGATGACGTTGAGGGACTCGTTGAGCACGACCTCCTGGCCGCGCCGGAGCTCGGCGGCCTCGATCTCGGGGTGGACCGCCACCCGCATCTTGCGCCCGCCCGAGAACACGTCGACCGTGCCGTCGTCGTTGGTGTGGAGGAAGGTGCCGTAGGCGCTGGGCGGCTGGGTGAGCTTGTCGACCTCCTCGCGCAGTGCGGCGATGTGCTCCTTCGCCTGCTGGAGGGTGTAGGTCAGCTTCTCGTTCTGGGACACCGCCTGGGCGAGCTGGCCCTTGGTCTCGAGCAGCCGCTCCTCGAGCGACTGGACCCGGCCCGGCCCCTCGGACAGACGGCGGCGCAGCACGGCCACCTCTTCCTCTGCCTGCCCGCAGCGCTCGCGCAGGCGGTCGAGCTCTTCACGCAGAGCCAGCGCTCGTTCCTCTTCCGGCTCGGCCGTCGGAACCACCTCCCGGGAGTGTTCGGGGCCCCTCGGTGGACCATACACCGGGCCTGTGGCCCGTTGGCGCCCCCGGGAGCCCCGCGGCGGCCGGGGAAAACGCTGGTCGGCGTGGGCGGGGACCGGGTACGGGCGCAGAGGCCGGTAAGCTCGGGCTTCCGAGTGGCGTTGGTTCCGACACGCCGGGCGGACGGCGCGCCGCCCAGGGCTCCCGAGCGGGCCGGGGCGGCGCCGGGCACGGCAGGATCGACAGCAGGGACAATTGACACTCCCGAAGGCCCGTCGTTACCGTCCGCAAGCGCCGCTTGACTGAACGAGGAGTGACGAGAGCGAGCCGATGAAGGTCTGGATCGACCAGGATCTGTGCACCGGCGACGGGCTGTGCGAGGAGATCGCGCCCGCCGTGTTCACGCTGCTCGACGACGGCCTCGCCTACGTCAAGGAGGGCGACCAGGTGCGCAACGACCCCGGCGGCTCGGCGGGCATGGCGCTCGTGCCCGAGGACCTCGAGGACGCCGTGACCGAGGCGGCCGAGGAGTGCCCCGGGGAGTGCATCTTCATCGAGCAGGGCTGAGCGTGGCGCCGGCCTCGCCGGCGAGCAGGCGGGCCGACGTGATGAACCCGGTGTGGGCCACCATGCGGTGGTCGGGGCGGACCGAGCGCTCCTCCACGTGCCAGGTCCGGCGCAGCACCTCCTGGGTCTCGGCCAGGGCGAAGGGGCCCGAGGCCATGCGGGCCCGCAACGTCGCCACCTGGGTGATGGACGGGACGTAGGACACCAGGATCCCCCCCGGGCGCAGCGCCTCGGCGGCGGGCTCCAGGGCCCGCCACGGCTCGGGGAGGTCGAGGACGACCCGGTCGAGGTCCCGCTCGGCGATGCCGGCGTAGACGTCGCGCTCCTCGACGCGGTAGGCGGCGTCCTCGCCCACCCAGGCGGCCACGTTGGCGCGCGCCCCGGCGGCGAAGTCGGCCCTGATCTCGTAGCCCACCACCTCGGCCCCGGCCCGCAACAGCGCCATCGACAGCGCACCGGACCCCACCCCGGCCTCGAGCACGCGCATGCCCGGCCCCACGTCCCCGGCGAGCAGGATGGCCCCGAGGTCCTTGGGGTAGATCACCTGCGCGCCGCGGGGCATCTTCAGCACGACGTCGGCCAGCGTGGGCCGCAGCGCCAGGAAGCGCCGGCCCGTCGACGCCGTCACCGTGGCGCCCTCGGCGGCACCGATCACCTCGTCGTGCGCCACGATGCCCGCGTGGGTGTGGAACGACCCTCCCGCCCGCAGGGTCACGAGGTAGCGCCGCTGCTTGGGGTCGACGAGCAGCACCCGCTCCCCGGCCGCCAGCGGGCCCCGGGCGGGCCCGGGGCGGGCCCTCACCCCCCGGGGCGGGTGGCCGGTGCGGGGGTGGCGGGGTCGGAGACGGCGATCACCAGGCCCTCGCCGGGCGCGAGGCGCCCGCGCCACGCCGGCGCCTCGCGGCGCGTGCGGCTCCGGCGCACGAGCCACGCCGCCCCCGCCACCGCCAGCCACAGCGGCTCCCCGGCGAACCCACGACGTGCCGCCCGCGACACCAGCGAGCGCAGCAGGCGGTCCACGGCCCTCAGACCTTGCGGATCTCGACGATGGCCGACCGGGCGCGGCCGCGGCGCCGGCCCAGCAGGTAGGCCACCAGCACGGCCAGCAGCACCCCGGCCACCGCGCTGGTGACGAGCGCGGGCCGCACCTGGGCCACCGAGTCCTCCACGCCGCCCGACATCTCGCGCAGCTTGGCCTCGAGGTCGTCGCGGCTGATCCTCCCCGACGCGCGCCCTGCGTCGCGTCTCGACGTCGTGGTGGCCACAGTCAGCGCCTCCCCACGGAACGGCCCCGGTCGACCCGGGCGGCGGGGCCTTTGGTGATCCGCCATGTTGCCAGCCCCATCACGACCACCGCGGCCGCGGCCACGATGACGTAGGGCAGCCAGCTCAGCTTGCCC
>DATJBC010000042.1:0-17039 GCA_035515515.1 Acidimicrobiales bacterium | reverse complement strand
AGGTCATCATGCGCAGGTTCTCGGTGACGGTGAGGTTGGGGAACACCCCGCGGCCCTCGGGGATCGTGCACACCCCGGCGCGCGCCAGGGCCTCGGGGGCCACGCCGTTCATGTGGCGCCCGAGCACGTGGAAGCACCCGTGCGCCGGGGTGAGCAGCCCGGCGACCACCTTGAGGGTGGTCGACTTGCCGGCGCCGTTGGGGCCCAGCAGGGCGAGGACGTCGCCGGCCCGCAGGGCCAGGTCCACGTCGTGGAGCACCTCGATGCGCCCGTAGCCGGCCTGCACGGCGCGCAGCTCGATGACCGGGCGGCGCGCCGGGGCGGCGTCGTGCTCAGGCGAGGGCATCGGCCACCTCGCGTCCGGGGTCGGCGTCGGGGTCCTCGGTGCCGAGGTAGGCGGCCCGCACCTCGGGGTCGGCGCGGATCTCGGCCGGGGTGCCCACCGCCAGGATGCGGCCGAAGTCGAGCACCGAGATGCGGCTGCACACCGACATCACCAGCTCGACGTCGTGCTCGACGAGCAGCACCCCCACGCCCCGGCCGGCCAGGCGGGCGAGCAGCGTGCCCAGCGCGTCGGTCTCGGCCTCGTCCAGTCCCGAGGAGGGCTCGTCGAGGAGGACGATGCGGGGCTGGGTGGCCAGCGCCCGGCCCACCTCGACCAGGCGGGCGATGCCGGTGGGCAGCGTGTCGCAGCGCACCCGGGCCACCGGGCGCAGCCCCACCTCGTCGATGACGGCGTCGGCCACCGTGCGGGGGTTGGAGCCGTCCCGTGCCCAGCGCCGGCGGATCTCCGCCGCCACGAGGATGTTCTCGCGCACGGTGAGCGACCCGAAGACCTCGAGGCGCTGGAAGGTGCGGGCGATGCCCAGCCGGGCCCGGCGGTGCGGGGCCAGGTGGCCGATCTCGGCGCCGTCGAGGCGGACGTGGCCGCGCTGGGCCTTCTGGAGGCCGGTGACGACGTTGAACAACGTGGTCTTCCCGGCGCCGTTGGGGCCGATGAGCCCCGTGACGCCCCCGCCGTCCACGGTCAGGTCCACGCCGCGCAGCGCGGCGATGCCGCCGAAGCGGACCTCAGCGCCTGTCACTTCGAGTCGTGCCTGCAACGTCCCCTCCCCGCTCGACGGGGGCGAGGCTCGGGTCGGCCGGCACGTCTACGACCGGCGCGTCCTCCCTCGTCGCCCTGGTCGAGCCACTGCGCCACCGCCTTGTGGGGAAACGTGGGCTTGTCGGGGACCTTGCGCGCCGCGGGCCCGGCCGGGGGCGTCCACGGCGCTCCGGTAGCCTCGACGGCCATGGATCACCCCATGTCACAACGGTTGGCGGAGCTCAAGGCCCGCAAGGAAGAGGCCCTGCACGCCGGCTCGCCGCACGCCGTGGAGCGTCAGCACGCCAAGGGCAAGATGACGGCCCGGGAGCGCATCGAGTACCTCCTCGACGACGGGTCGTTCCAGGAGCTCGACATGCTGGCCCGCCACCGGGCGCACGGCATGGGCCTCGAGGACAAGCGTCCCTACACCGACGGGGTGATCACCGGGTTCGGGACCATCGACGGGCGCCGGGTGTGCGTGTTCAGCCAGGACTTCACGGTCTTCGGGGGGGCCCTGGGCGAGGTCTTCGCCGAGAAGATCCACAAGGTGATGGACCTGGCGGAGTCGATCGGCGTCCCCATGATCGGGCTGAACGACGGGGCGGGGGCCCGGATCCAGGAGGGGGTGGTGTCGCTCCACGCCTACGGCGGCATCTTCCACCGCAACGTGCGCGCCTCGGGCGTGATCCCCCAGATCAGCGTCGTCCTGGGGCCCTGCGCCGGGGGGGCCGTCTACTCGCCGGCCATCACCGACTTCATCTTCATGGTCAACCAGTCGAGCCACATGTTCATCACCGGCCCCGACGTGGTGAAGACCGTCACCGGCGAGGACGTGTCGCTCGAGGAGCTCGGTGGCGCCATGAGCCACGCCACGAAGTCGGGGGTGGCCACCTTCGTGGCCCCCGACGAGAAGACGTGCCTCGACGAGGTCCGCTACCTGCTGTCGTTCCTGCCCTCCAACAACCTCGAGGAGCCCCCCGTCGTCGACACCGACGACGACCCCGACCGGGGCACGCCCGAGCTCGTCGACCTGATGCCGGCGTCGCCCACGCAGCCCTACGACATGAAGCGGGTCATCACGTCGGTCGTGGACGAGGGCGACTACTTCGAGGTGCACCCCCACTGGGCCATGAGCATCACCTGCGGCTTCGCCCGCATCGACGGCCGGGTGGTGGGCGTCGTCGGGAACCAGCCCGCCGTGCTCGCCGGCGTGCTCGACATCGACTCCTCGGAGAAGGCGGCCCGCTTCGTGCGCACCTGCGACGCCTTCAACATCCCGCTGGTGACCTTCGTGGACGTGCCCGGGTTCATGCCCGGCACCGACCAGGAGTACGGCGGCATCATCCGCCACGGCGCCAAGCTCCTCTACGCCTACTGCGAGTCCACGGTGCCCCGCATCCAGGTCGTGACGCGCAAGGCCTACGGCGGGGCCTATGTCGTCATGAACTCCAAGTCGATCGGCGCCGACCTCGCCTTCGCCTGGCCGTCGGCCGAGCTCGCCGTCATGGGCCCGCAGGGGGCGGTGGAGATCGTCTACCGCCGGGAGCTGGCCGAGGCCGCCGACCCCGCGGCCCGGCGCGCCGAGCTCGTCGAGGAGTACTCCGAGCGCTACGCCAACCCCTACGTGGCGGCCGAGCGCGGCTACGTCGACGACGTGATCGACCCGGCCGAGACGCGCCGGGTGCTCGTGCGCAGCCTGCGCCTCCTGGCCTCCAAGCGCGAGGAGCTGCCCAAGCGCAAGCACGGGAACGTGCCGTTGTGACCGACGCCCCCGAGCACCGGACGACCCAGGTGGTGTCGGTGCGCCCCGTGCCCGAGCCCGCCGTGCTGGCCGCCATCGTCACCGCCGTCGAGGAGGCGTGGCCCAAGCCCCTGCCCCGCGACGAACAGCCGGCGCGCCCCGCGGCGTGGCGCTTCAGCGGGCGGTGGTGGACCGAGCCCGTGGCCCGGCGCCGGCAGCGCCCCCCGGTCAGCCGCTGACCGCCGCCTACGGCGCGGCGGGAACGGCTCCGTTGCCTCGGCGGGCCTCGACCAGCGCCACCAACTCGCCCATGATCCGGCCGAGCTGGAAGTCCTTCGGTGTGAACACGGCGGCGACGCCCTTGCCCTTGAGCACCTCGGCGTCGCCGGGGGGGATGATGCCGCCCACGACCACGGGGGCGTCCACGCCCTCGCCCCGCAGGCGGTCGAGCACCTCGGGCACGAGATCGAGGTGGCTCCCCGACAGGATGGAGATGCCCACCACGTCCACGTCCTCGTCGCGCGCCGTGGCCGCGATCTGGGCGGGGCTGATCCGGATGCCCTGGTAGACGACTTCGAAGCCGACGTCGCGGGCCGCCACGGCGATCTGCTCGGCCCCGTTGGAGTGCCCGTCGAGCCCCGGCTTGGCCACGAGCAGCCGGGGCGGCCCCCCGACCCGCTCGGCCAGCGCCCGCGTGCGCGCACGCACCTCGGCCAGCTCGGCGCCGTGCCGGCCCACGCCGCCGCCCACCCCGGTGGGGGCGCGGTACTCGCCGAACACCTCGCGCAGGGCGTCGGCCCACTCCTGGGTGGTGCCCCCGGCGTGCGCCAGGGCGATGGTGGCCGGCATCACGTTGTCACCGTCGTCGGACGCCACCCGGCGCAGCTCGGCCAGCGCCCGGTCGACCGCCGCGTTGTCGCGGCCGGCCTTCCAGCGGGCCACGTCGGCGCGCAGCTCGGCCTCGGCCGCGGGGTCGACCTTCAAGATGGCCGCCACGTCGCCGTCGGCCTCGAGCGGCGAGGGCTCGGTCTCGGTGAAGCAGTTGACCCCCACGACCTGGAGCTCGCCGGTCTCGATGCGCCGCACGCGCTCGGCCTGGCTGCGCACCAGGCGCTGCTTGAGCTCGTCGACCGCCTCGAAGGCGCCCCCCAGCCCGAGCACCTCGTCCAGCTCGGCCTGGGCCGCCTCGGCCAGCTCCGCCGTCTCGGCCTCGACGACGGTCGACCCCTCGAAGATGTCGCCGTACTCGAGCAGGTCGGTCTCGAAGGCCAGGATCTGCTGGATGCGCAGCGACCACTGCTGGTCCCAGGGGCGGGGCAGTCCCAGCGCCTCGTTCCACGCCGGGAGCTGGATGGCCCGGGCGCGGGCCTGGCGCGACAGCGTCACCCCGAGGGCCTCCAGCACGATGCGGGGCACGTTGTTCTCGGGCTGGGCCTCGGTCAGCCCCAGCGAGTTCACCTGCACCCCGTAGCGGAAGCGCCGCAAGGTGGGGTCCTCCACCCCGTAGCGCTCCCGGCAGATGCGGTCCCACATGCGCACGAAGGCGCGCATCTTGCAGGTCTCCTCGACGAAGCGGATCCCGGCGTTGACGAAGAACGAGATGCGGCCCACCACGGCGGGCAGCTCCTGGGGCTCCACCTTCCCCGAGTCGCGCACGGCGTCGAGCACGCCGATGGCGGTGGCGAGCGCGTAGGCGATCTCCTGCACCGGCGTGGCCCCCGCCTCCTGCAGGTGGTAGCTGCACACGTTGATGGGGTTCCACTTGGGGACGTGGCGGACGGTGTAGGCGATCATGTCCACGATCAGCCGGCGGCTGGGCCCGGGCGGGAAGATGTAGGTGCCGCGCGACAGGTACTCCTTCACGATGTCGTTCTGGGTGGTCCCCTGCAGCACCCGGGGGTCGACACCGGTGTCCTCGGCGTGGGCGATGTAGAGCCCGAGCAGCCACGCCGCCGTGGCGTTGATGGTCATGGAGGTGTTCATGGCCCCCACGGGGATGGCCTCCATGAGCTCGTCCATGTGGCCCCGGTGCACCACCGGCACCCCGACCTTGCCGACCTCGCCGGCCGCCTCGGGGGCGTCGGGGTCGTAGCCCGTCTGGGTGGGCAGGTCGAAGGCGATGGACAGGCCGGTCTGGCCCTTGGCCAGGTTGGTGCGGTACAGCCGGTTCGAGGCCCGGGCGGAGGTGTGCCCCGAGTACGTGCGCATCACCCAGGGCTTGTCCCGGCCGCGGCCCGGCGTCGCCACCTCGCTCACGTCTCTATTCTCCCCTTCCACCCCGCCCCGGCACCGGCGCGGGGCGCCGCCTACTTGCGGTAGTCGTAGAAGCCCTGGCCCGACTTGCGGCCCAGCAGCTCGGCCGCCACCATCCGCCGCAGCAGCGGCACCGCCGCGTAGTTCGGGTCGCGGAACTCCTCGTAGAGGGCGTCGAGGATGGCGAGGCTCGTGTCCAGGCCCACCAGGTCGAGCAGCGCGAAGGGCCCCATGGGGAACCCGCACCCGCCCTTCATGGCGGTGTCGACGTCGTCCCGGGTGGCCACGCCGTTCTCGAGCAGGCGCACGGCGTTGTTGAGGTAGGGGAACAGCAGCGCGTTGACCACGAACCCGGCCTGGTCCTTCACCTCGACCGGCGTCTTGGCGCACGCCTCGGCCAGCGCCTTGGCCTCGGCGATGGTGTGGTCGGAGGCGGTGATGGGCCGGACCACCTCCACCAGGCTCATGACCGGCGCGGGGTTGAAGAAGTGGATGCCGCACACCCGCTCGGGGCGCCCCGTCCCCATGGCCATCTCCACCACCGGGAGGGTCGAGGTGTTGGTGGCCAGGATGGTGTGGTCGGGGCAGATGCGGTCGAGCTCGGCGAAGACGTGCTTCTTCACGGCCAGGTCCTCGACCACCGACTCGATGACGAGGTCGCAGCCGGCCAGCTCGCGCAGGTCGGACACGGGCGTGACCCGGCTCAGGGCGCCGTCGCGGTCGGCCTCCGCCAGCTTCCCCTTCTCGACCTGGCGGGCGAGGGACTTCTCCATCCCGGCGACCATGCCCTCGGCGCTCGACTGGGCCCGCGACCGCAGGACCACCTCGAACCCGTGCACGGCCATGGTCTCGGCGATGCCCGACCCCATGATCCCCGACCCGACGACGCCCACGCGCTTGATGGCCATGGGACCGTATGTTACCGGCGGGTTACCTCGACGGCCCGTCCGGGGTTCCGCCTGTGCCGACCTGCGCCCGCGCCCGGGGGCGGGCCGGGGGCGGCGGCCGGTCAGCTCCCGCGCGGCGCGGCCCGCACGGCCGAGCGCATGAAGCGGGGCCCGGCCTCGAGGATGAGGCGGGGCTCGAGGCGGTACAGGTACCAGGGGATGCGGGCGTGCCGGGGCGACACGATGAAGGCGCGGTTGGCGGCCACCCCGCGCACGACGTCCTCGGCCAGCGCCTCGGGCGGGTACGCCCGGCCCATGATCTTGGTGAGCAGCTCGCGGCCGTTGGGGACCGTGGTGACGGGGGGCAGGTCGGCGGGGTTGGGCCGGTCGAGCAGGGGCGTGTCGATCACCCCGGGGCACACCACGCTCACCCCCACCCCGTGGGCCCGGGCCTCGATGCGCAGGGCCACCGACAGTCCCACCACCCCGTGCTTGGTCATGCCGTAGCCGGCCAGCATGGGCGCGGGCAGGATGCCGGCCGACGACGCCGTGTTGACGATGTGGCCGTGCCCCTGGCGGACCATGGCCGGATAGGCGGCCAGCACCCCGTGCACCACGCCCCGCAGGTTGACGTCGACGAGGCGGTCGAAGTGCGCGGCGGTCATCTCGGCCACGGGCCCGAAGATGCCGATGCCGGCGTTGTTGACCATGAGGTCGAGGCGGCCGTGGCGGGCGAGGGTGTCGTCCACCACCCCCTGGACGGCGGCGGCGTCGCGCACGTCGAGGCCGACCCCGGTCGCCTCGGGGGCGGCCCCGGCCCCGAGGGCGTGCGCCGTCTCCTTGGCGCCCGCCTCGTCGATGTCGGCCGCCACCACCCGCGCCCCCCGGGCGGCCAGCGCACCGGCCAGGGCGCGCCCGATGCCCGACGCCGCACCGGTGACGATGGCCACCGACCCGGCGAAGCGGGTGTCGGCGGGACGGGAGCGGCGCGGGGGGAAGGCCACGGCGCGGCAGCCTACGCGTCGCCGCCCGGCGGGCGCCGCCCCCGGCGGCGCGGCGGGGCGCGGCCCCCCTACAACCGTGGCGCCCCATGGGTGCCACGGGGCCGGTGGGGCCGCTCGCCTTGGTGGGCGGCGACGAGTGGCGCCCGGGGTGCGACTTCGACGCCGAGCTCCTGGCGGCCTCGGGCGGCCACGAGGTGCTCGTGCTGCCCACGGCGGCCGCCTACGAGCACCCCGAGAAGGCGGTGGCCGGCGCGCAGGCGTGGTTCGCCCCCCTGGGGGGCAGCGTCCGGGGGCTCATGGTGCTCGGTCGCGCCGACGCCGAGGACGAGGCCAACGCGGCCGCCGTGCGCGCCAGCCGCTTCATCTACCTCGGCGGGGGGTCGCCCATGCACCTGCGCTCGGTGCTCAAGGCGTCCCTCGTGTGGGGCGCGCTCCTCGACGCCTGGCACGACGGCGCCGTGGTGGCCGGGTCGTCGGCCGGCGCCATGGTGCTCACCGACCCCATGGTGGACCCCCGGGGCGGGGCCCTCACGGTCGGGCTGGGCATGGTGGAGCAGCTGGCGGTCATCCCCCACTTCGGCCACGAGAACGCCGAGAAGGTGCACCGCTCCATCGTCCTGGCCGCGCCGGGGCTGGCGGTGGTGGGCCTGCCCGAGCGCACCGCGCTCATCCGCGACCCCGACGGCGCGTGGCGCACCGCCGGTGCCGGCGCGGTGCAGGTGTTCGTGAGCGGCGAGCCCGCCGGCCTCGACGCCCTGCCCCGCTGACGCCGCCCCCGCCCGGCGCGCCGGCTCAGTCCGCCTCGGTGACGGTGACCGACTCGATGGTGACCGTCTCGGTGGGCTTGCCCGAGCGCGACCCCACGGCGTCGATGGCGGCCACCGTGTCGAGCCCCGCCACCACCTTGCCGAACAGCGAGTAGCTGGGGGGCAGGCGCACGCCGTCGGACCCCGAGATCACGAAGAACTGGCTGCCGTTGGTGTCGGGGCCGGCGTTGGCCATGGCCAGCGACCCCACCTCGTAGCGGCCCGCGGCGGGCAGCTCGTCGGCGAAGCGGTAGCCCGGGCCGCCCGTGCCGGTGCCGGTGGGGTCGCCCCCCTGGAGCACGAAGCCGGGGATGACGCGGTGGAAGACGATGCCGTCGAAGTAGTGGTACCGGGCGAGGAACACGAAGCTGTTCACCGTGCGGGGGGCGGCCCCCGGGTCCAGGGCGATGGTCATGGTCCCCTTGGTGGTCACCATCGTCGCCGTGTAGCGCTTGGCGGGGTCGATGCACATGGGCGGCTCGGCGTCGAAGGAGCGCCGTTGGGGGCTGGATCCGTCCGGGGCGGGCAGGTCGACGGGCATGGGTCTCCTTTGTGGGTCGTGGGGCTGATGTCCGGGGCGCGCCGCGCCGTCAGTGCGAGGTGATGGTGACCGACAGCATGCGGTGGAAGACGCGCGGCGTCCCCGTCGGCGAGCCGTCGCGGTTGATCTTGTCCGCCACGCTCAGCCCCGAGGTCACGTGCCCGAACAGCGTGTAGTTGGGCGCCAGGGACTCGCCCTCGGGGCCGGTCACGACGAAGAACTGGCTGCCGTTGGTGCTGGGGCCCGAGTTGGCCATGGCCACCGACCCCAGCGGGTACTGCGGGCTCGCCGCCTTGGGCAGCTCGTCGGCGAACTTGTAGCCGGGGCCGCCCTCCCCCGAGCCGGTGGGGTCGCCGGTCTGGTCCATGAAGGTCGGGATGACCCGGTGGAAGATGATGCAGTTGTAGAACTTGTGCTCGGCCAGGAACACGAAGTTGTTGACCGTCTTGGGGGCCTGGGCGGCGTCGAGGGCGATCGTGATCGTGCCGGCGTCGGTCTTGACGGTGGCGTCGTAGGTCTTGGCCGTGTCGATGGTCGTGGCCGGCGGCGACTTCCACGACGGCTTGTGCAGCGGGGTGCTCGGGCTGGAGGGGCAGCCCGCCGCCACCGCGGCGTCGTTGGCGATCTCCTGGGCCGTCTTCTTGGCGGGGGACGAGCGCGTCAGGGCGTAGATGCCCACGCCGATGCCCACGATCACGACGATGGTGACGGTCCGGCGCACCGCCGCCCGGCGCTTGCGCTGACGCTCGAGGGCGGCCAACTTGGCCTCGCGCGCGGCGCGCTTGCGGGACCGCTTCTCGGTGGGCACGGCCCGACACCCTATCCGCCGACGTCCCGCCCGCCCCCTCGCCCCCGGGCCCGGCCTGGCGATGCCGGGCCCGGCGGGCCGGTAGCGTCGGCCTGTGGCGCTGGTGGTGCAGAAGTACGGCGGGACCTCGGTCAGCGACGCCGAGCGCATACGGGCCGTGGCCGACCACGTGGCGCGCACGCGGCGCCAGGGCAGCGCGGTCCTCGTGGTGGTGAGCGCCATGGGCCGGACCACCGACGACCTGCTGCGCCTGGCGGGCGACGTGAGCGGCGTGCAGCCCCCCCGGGAGCTCGACATGCTGCTCACCTCGGGAGAGCGCATGTCGATGGCGCTGCTGTGCATGGCGCTGGCCGAGCTGGGGGTCGACGCCGTGTCGTTCACCGGATCGCAGGCCGGCATCATCACCGACACCACCCACCTCAAGGCCAAGATCGTGGAGGTGCGCGGCGACCGCCTGCGCGAGGCCCTGGCCCTGGGGCGCGTGCCGGTGGTGGCCGGGTTCCAGGGGGTCTCGCTCGAGCGTGACGTCACGACGCTGGGCCGGGGCGGGTCCGACACCACCGCGGTGGCGCTCGCCGCCGCGCTCGGGGCCGAGGCGTGCGAGATCTACACGGACGTCCCCGGCGTGTTCAGCGCCGATCCCCGCATCGTGCCCGAGGCGCGCCGGCTCGCCCGGGTCAGCTTCGACGAGATGCTCGACATCGCCGCCAGCGGGGGCCGCGTCCTGGCGCTGCGCTCGGTGGAGTTCGCCCGCAACCACGACGTGCCCCTGCACGTCCGTTCCAGCTTCACCTGGGAGCCCGGCACCTGGGTGGTCAAGGAGGATGCCACCATGGAGCAGGCCGTCGTCACCGCCGTCACGCACGACACCTCCGAGGCCAAGGTGACGGTGACGGGCGTCCCCGACCGCCCCGGCATCGCGGCGCGCCTGTTCCGGGCGCTGGCCGACCGGGCCGTGAACGTCGACACGATCGTGCAGAACACCTCGGTGCACGGCACCACCGACATCTCATTCACGGTGCCCAAGACCGACCTCGCCACCAGCCTCGCGGTGGCCCGGGCGCTCGCACCCGAGATCGGCGCGGGCGACGTGGCGGCCGACGACGGCATCGCCAAGGTGTCGCTCGTGGGCGCCGGCATGCGCAGCCACCCCGGGGTGTCGGCCACCATGTTCGAGACGCTGGCGGGTGCCGGCATCAACATCGAGATGATCTCCACGTCGTCGATCCGCATCACCTGCGTGGTGCGCGCCGAGCAGGTGGAGGACGCCGTGCGCGTCCTGCACGGCGCCTTCGCCCTCGACGAGGCCTGACGGGCGCCGCCCCCGCCCGGCGGGGCCCCCGGCGGCGGCCGGCCGGTAGGATCGGGGGATGCGGGTCGCCATCGTGGGCGCCACCGGCCAGGTGGGCACGGTCATGCGCTCGGTCCTCCTCGAGCGGGGCTTCCCCCTGGACGAGATGCGCTTCTTCGCCTCCCCCCGCTCGGCGGGGACGCGCCTGGCGTGGCGCGACGGCGAGGTCGAGGTCGAGGTCGCCGACGACGCCGACTACGGCGGCGTGGACATCGCTCTCATGTCGGTGGGCGCCGCCGCCTCGCGCCGCATCGCCCCGCGCGTCGCCGCCGCCGGGGCGGTCGTCATCGACAACTCCTCGGCGTGGCGCATGGACCCCGACGTGCCCCTGGTGGTCCCCGAGGTCAACGCCGGGGACCTGGCGCACATCGCCAAGGGCATCGTCGCCAACCCCAACTGCACCACCATGGTGGCCATCCCGGTGCTGGGCCCGCTGCACCGCGAGGCGGGGCTCGTCCGCCTGGTCGTGTCCACCTACCAGTCGGTGTCGGGGGCGGGCCCGAGCGGCGTGCGCGAGCTCGAGGAGCAGCTGGCCAAGACGGCCGGCGCCGCCGCCGGCCTCACCTTCGACGGGGCCTGCGTGGAGTTCCCCGCGCCGACGGTGTTCGCCGGACCGGTGGCCCACAACGTGGTCCCCCTGGCCGGCCACCTGACAGACGACGGGTCGCTCGAGACCAACGAGGAGCAGAAGCTGCGCGACGAGACCCGCAAGATCCTCGGCATCCCCGACCTCCCGGTGTCGGCGACGTGCGTGCGGGTGCCGGTGTTCACCGGCCACAGCCTGTCCATCAACGCCGCCTTCGGGCGCGCCCTGAGCGTCGAGCGGGCCCGGGCGCTCCTGGCCGGGGCGCCCGGCGTGCGCCTGGCCGAGCTCCCGACCCCGCTCGCCTCGGTGGGCACCGACGACGTCCTCGTGGGCCGGCTGCGGCGCGACGACACCGCGGCGCACGGCATCGCCTTGTTCGTGTCGGGTGACAACCTGCGCAAGGGCGCGGCGCTCAACGCCGTGCAGATCGCCGAGGAGATCCTGGCCCGCCGGCTCGTCTGAGCGGGCGCCGCCCTCAGCGCCGGCCCTGGCGCTGGTCGGCGGCCAGGGCGGCGATGCGCCGCGAGAGGTTCACGGCGTGGTCGCCGAAGCGCTCGTAGAAGCGGGCCACCAGGGCGGCCTCGATGGCCACGGGCAGGGCCATCGACCCGCTGGCGATCTCCGCCGTGAGCGTGATGTGCAGCTCGTCGAGCTCGTCGTCGAGCTCCTCCACCTGGTCGGCCACCTCGGCGCGGTCCGCGTAGGCGTCCGCCGTGGCCCGCCACATGTCGCAGGCCACCTCGCCCATCTTCTCGACGAGCCCTCGGGCGCGCGGCGAGAGCTCGACGCCCAGCCCGCGCACCGCACGGCGCGACACGTGCTCGGCCAGGTCGCCGCTGCGCTCGAGCTCGGGCAGCATGCGCAGCACCGCCACCAGGTAGCGCAGCTCCTCGGGGCCGGTGGCCCGCTGGGCCAGCTGCCGTTGGGCCAGCTGCTCGACCTCGTGGTAGAGGGCGTCGATGGTCTCGTCGCTCTCGGCCAGGATGCGCGCCGCCTCGCGGTCGCCGGCCAGGAGCGAGTCGGTGGCGCCCGCCACGCCTTCGCCCACCAGCGCGAACAGCTTGATGATCTCGCGGTCGATGCGCTCGAGGCTCTCGGTGACCTCGTCGCTGGTGTCGTGCTGGATGGCGATGTGCCGGGCCACGGCGCCACCGTAGCCCCCTGTCCCGGGCCCCGGTCCCGGCGGGGCCTCAGCCCGGCCCGGGCAGGGGGGTGGGGAAGAAGCGGTGGTGGTGGCGCCCGGTGACCTCGTAGACGGCGGTCCCCCGGCGCCCGTCGCCGGCCTCCACCGCCATGAGGTGCTGGCCCCCGCCGTAGAAGGGCGCGTAGCGCACGCACCAGCTCCCCGCCCCCGTCAGCGTCACCTCGGCCCCGCCCGCCAGGGCGAAGGTCACCGTCCCGGCCAGGCCCGCCACCGCCGCGCCGTCGGCGCCGTAGTCGGCGGGCGCCCCGGCGGCGTCGGTCCAGCGCAGGTCGTGGCGGAAGCCCACCACCGGCACCGGGGGGGCGCCCCCCGCCGGCGCCCAGCACCCGTCGGTGTACACCGGGGCGCCCTCGGCGCTCTCCCAGTGCCACACCCCCAGCATGCCGTCGGGGAGCTGCACGGCGAACCACGACCACAGGGGGATGCGCCCGTGGTCGCGCACCCCCCACGAGTGGTCGCGCTGGCCCAGCCAGCCGTCCACGGTGCGGGCCCGCCCGCCGTGGCGGTAGGTGCCGGTGAAGGCGCCGGACTGGATCATGTGGCTCTGGTCCCACAACAGCGACCCGTCGGGGTGGCGCAGCCGGCCCCGGCGCAGCCCGTAGGGGGCGGTGCGGGCCTCGAAGGCGAGCTGGGCGTCGAAGCCGTCGGCGTCGTCGACCTCCACCCGCAGCCGGCGGAAGGGCTCCTCGACCACCACCGACACGGGGCCCACCGTGCTGTGCTGGGGGTCGTCGCCGGCGGGACGCTGGTAGTGGCGGAACAGGGGCTCGCCCCCCACGCGCCCGAGCACGAGCGCGTCGAGCGTGCCGCGCGGCGGGTACGAGGCCATGGCCACCACCACCACGTCGGTGTCGACGTCGGGGCCGTGCGCCACGAAGAAGTAGCTCTCGCGCCAGTGCGGGTGCTCGATGTCCACCACCCGCAGGGGCTCGGGCGTCTGGTGGACGAGGTACTCGTCGAAGGGGCTGAGGTCGGTCACCGTGCTCCTTGTCGGCCGGGGGCGTGCTGGGTCGTCGGGGCCGGGCTCAGGTGCGCCCCAGGAGGGCCGCGGCCTCGAGGTCCTCGACCTGCGCGGCGTGGCGCCGCGCCATGGTGAGGAACATCTCGTCGCCCCGGGCGGTGCGCTCCACGAGCATGGAGGCCCCCACGGCCATGATGTACCCGGCGTAGGCGTGGCGGCGGTAGTCGGTGAAGCAGTCGTCCCACCCGTAGCCGGCCACGCCCCCGGCCACCAGGCGCTCGTGGTACTCGCGCACGAGCGCCTCCTCGTGCGCCCGGCGCGCCGCGCGGGGCAGGCCCGCGCCGAGGAAGTACGACACGTCGGAGGCCCCGGGGCCGAGCGTCACGGTCTGCCAGTCGACCACGGTGACCGTCGGGCGGCCGCCGTCGCCGCCGCCGAAGAGCAGGTTGTCGAGGCGGTAGTCGGCGTGCTGCACGGTGCGGGGCCCGGCCGGGGCGTCGAGGTAGGCGCCGATGCGGGCGAAGAGGTGGGCGCCCACGGCGACGACGTCGTCGTCGAGCTCGGCCCCGTAGCGCGCGACGAAGCCGTCGAACAGGAGGGGGAGCAGCTCGCCCACCGCGGCGCCGGCGCGCACCAGCCACTCGAGGTCGGCGAGCCTGGGGTCCCCCCAGCGCGGCGCGTGCAGCCGGGACAGCTCGGCCAGCGCGGCGGCGGCCTCGTCGGGGGTGCACCCCTGCATCTGGTCGCCCTGGCGGGCGGGGGCCATGTCCTCGAGCACGAGCACGAACGACGCCGTGGCGGGGTCGACCGCCGCGTAGTAGCAGCGCGGGGTGCGCACCCCCACCGTGGGGGCGATCTCCTGGTAGAAGCGCACCTCGACCTCCGAGGTGCGCAGGGCCAGCGCCGTGGACCGGCTGGTGTCGTCGGCCGGCGTGAACTTGCCGACCACCGACGCCGGGGCCCCGGGGGCCTCGGCGTCGTAGGTGAGCCGGATGCGCACGCTGTCGGCCATCTGCCCGGTGCCCACCGGGTCCTGCGCCACGTCCACCACGCGCCTTCCGGCGGGGAGCGCCCCCGCGGCCACGAGGACCGCGGTGAGCCACGGGGCGCCCAGCTCCTCGGGGCGCCACACCGGCCCGGCGGGGCGGGGGCCGGTCACTCGTCGGCCTCGGCGTCGGCCACGATGAGGCGCGGCCCCGACGGCCAGTCCAGGTAGCGCCACCACCAGTTGACGAGCACCACCAGCTTGTTGCGGAACCCGATCAGGTACACCAGGTGCAGGCCCAGCCACGCCAGCCAGCCCAGGGTGCCGCGCAGCACGGGCCCGCGCCGCAGCTGCGCCACCGCGGCGTGGCGCCCGATGGTCGCCATGAGGCCCTTGTCGCGGTAGGCGAAGGGCTGGGTGGCCCGGCCCGCCAGCTGGCGGGCGATCTGGCGCGCCGCGTGGCGTCCCGACTGGATGGCCACCTGGGCCACCTGCGGGCAGGGCTCGGGGCGGGCGGGGCCCCAGGGCACGGCGCCGGCGTCGCCCACCACGAACACCTCGGGATGGCCCGCCAGCGACAGGTCGGGCTGGAGCACGACCCGGCCGCCGCGCCCGTGCTGGCCGTCGATCGAGGCCGCCAGCGTGCCGTCCACGGTGACGCCCCCGGCCCACACCACCACGGCGGCGCGCAGCGCGCCGCCGTCGGCCAGGACCACGCCGTCGGCGGTGACCTCGCGCACCGCCGTCCCCAGGCGCACCTCGATCCCCCTCGACGCCAGGGTGTCCTCGGCGTAGCGCGAGGCGGCGGGGTCGAAGCCGCCCAGCAGCCGGGGGCCCGCCTCCAGGAGGACCACGCCGCTGCGCTCGGGGTCGATGCGCAGCCGGTCGCGCCGGATCGACAGGTCGAGGAGCTCGACCAGCGCCCCCGCCATCTCGACCCCGGTGGGGCCGCCGCCCACCACCACGAAGCGCGGCGCGCCGCCGTCGAAGTCCTCGGGGCGGGCGTCGGCGGCCTCGAGGCACCCGAGGATGCGGTTCCGCAGACGGCGGGCGTCGGCCAGCGTGTACAGCGCCAGCGCGTGGCGCTGGGCCCCCGGCACGCCCAGGAAGCCGGTGGTGGCCCCCGTGGCCACGACCAGCCGGTCGTAGTCGAGCGCCGCGCCGTCGGCCAGCGCCACGCGACGGTGCTCGAGGTCCACCGAGCGCACCTCGCCGTGGCGGAACACGACGTTGGGGCGGCGCCGGAAGATCGTGCGCGCCGGGTAGGCGACGTCGGCGGGCTCCAGGCCGGCGGTGGCGATCTGGTAGAGCAGCGGCTGGAAGGTGTGGAAGTTGTGGTGGTCGACCAGCGTCACCGACACGGGCTGGTCGGCCAGGTGCCGGGCGGCGCTAAGGCCGGCGAAGCCGGCTCCCACGACCACCACGCGCTCCACGGCGCCAGGTTCCCACGCCGCGCGCGCCGCGGCCCATTCCCGCCGCCCTCACGCCGAGGCCAGCGAGCGCACGGCCCGCACGATGTCGTCTGTCTGGGGGAGGATGGCCCGCTCGAGCCCGGGCTCGTAGCCCACGAAGGTGTCCGTCGCCGTCACCCGCGCCACAGGGGCGTCCAGCGCCCAGAAGCAGTGCTCGGCCACCCAGGCGGCGACCTCGGCGCCGAACCCGGCGGTGAGGGTGTCCTCGTGCACCACCACCAGCCGGCTGGTGCGGGTCACCGACTCCGCCACGATGGCGCGGTCCCAGGGCGCGATGGTGCGCAGGTCCACCACCTCGACCGAGCACCCCTCGCCCTCGAGCTGCCCGGCGGCCTCCACCGACTTCTGCACGGTGGCGCCCCACGTCACGACGGTGACGTCGCGCCCCGGGCGCGCCACGGCGCCCCGCCCGAAGGGGAGCACCCACCCCGGGGCGGGCACGGGGTCGGCCGCGTAGCGCTGGCGGTAGAGGTGCTTGTGCTCGAGGAACAGCACGGGGTCCTCGGCCTCGAAGGCGGCGCGCAGGAGCCCCACGGCGTCGCGCGCCCGTGACGGGAAGGCCACCAGCAGGCCGGGGATGTGGGCGAAGATCGACTCCCCCGACTGCGAGTGCCAGATGGCGCCCCCCGTGAGGTAGCCGCCGATGGCCACGCGCACCACCAGCGGACACGCGAAGGCGCCGTTGGAGCGCCACCGGATGGTGGCCGCCTCGCTGCGCAGCTGCTGCATGGCCGGCCAGATGTAGTCGAAGAACTGGATCTCGGCGCACGGCCGCAGCCCCCGCAGGGCCTGGCCCACGCCCCGTCCCACGATGTTGGACTCCGCCAGCGGCGTGTTGTAGCAGCGGGCCGAGCCGAAGGCCCGCTGCAGCCCGCGCGTCACGCCGAACACCCCGCCCTTGCCCTCCACGTGGTCGAGCAGCTCGTCGCCGGCGTCGGCCACGTCCTCCCCGAACACCCGGATGCGCTCGTCGGCCGCCATGAGCTCGTGCAGCGTGGCGCGGATGGCCTCGGCCATGACCACCGCCTCGCCGCCGCCCCCCGCCGCGCCGCCGCCCGCGGGGCCGGGGTCGCCCGGGTCGGGCAGCGCCGGCAGGCGGATCACGTTGTCGGTCACGCTCGCCGGGTCCGGGCGCGCGCTGCCCAGGGCCTCCTCGGCCGCCCGGGCGGCCCGGGCGCGCCCCTCGGCCCGCAGCTGGGCGGCCTGCTCCTCGCTGAGCACCCCGGCCGAGACCAGGTCCCGCTCGAAGGTGTCGATGGGGTCGTGGGCGCGCTCCTCGGCCAGCTCGGCGGCGTCGCGGTACTTGGCCTGGGAGTCGGCCGAGGAGTGCGAGTAGGGCCGCGTGACGTGGGC
>DATJBC010000041.1:0-8549 GCA_035515515.1 Acidimicrobiales bacterium | reverse complement strand
AAGGCGGCCACAGCCACCAAGGCGGAGAAGGCCGCGCCGGCCAAGGCGCACAGGGCGACCAAGGCCACCAAGGCGGAGAAGGCCGCGCCGGTCAAGAGGGCGGCCAAGGCCGAGAAGCTCGAGAAGGCGGCCAAGACGGAGAAGGCCGCCAAGGCCACCAGGACGGAGAAGGCGGCCAAGACGGAGAAGGCGGCCAAGACGGAGAAGGCCGCCAAGGCGCTGAAGGGGCGCACGGCGGCCCCGGCCGCCCCGCCCCAGCCGCTGCTCGCCCCCCTGAAGAGCCCGGCGCGTCGGCGCCGGGGGCGGGGGCGCCGGGCGCCCAACCCCGACGTGGCCGCCGCCATCGACGTGGCGACGGTGGAAGCCACGGCGCCGGCCGAGGGCGAGGCGGCGGCCCCCACCCGGGGCAGGAAGCGGCGCTCCGAGCCGCCGCCGGCCGTCAACGACCCCCTCACCTTCCTCACGTTCGTGTCCGAGCACCCCGTGGGCTCGGTGGTCGAGGCGACGGTGGCGTCCTACGTGTCGCACGGCGCCATGGTCGAGGTGGGCGCCATGCGGTGCTACGTGCCCCTGGCCGGCCTGGGCTCGCCGCCGCCCCGGCGCTCGCGTGAGGTCCTCGAGCGCGGGGAGCGCCGCCAGTTCGTCCTCGTGGCCCTGGACCCCGCCCGGCGCGGCGCCGAGCTGGCGCTGCCCGAGTTCGCCGCCCGGGACGACCACTGAGAGACATCCCTCTTTTGCCACAATACGTGGTCGTCCATCTCAAGCCCCGCGTCGCGCCGTGCCGACGTATCGGACGTGGGCGGCAGTGGACGAGGAGCCTCCAGCCGGGGAGCGTCAGCAGGCCGACGGTCACCGATAGGGAGGGTTCGACAGTGGATCACGAGGAACCCGCCATGCAACTGAAGCAGACGCTGGGCCGGATCGGCCTTCATCTTCCTCGCCACGGTGGTGGCAAGGGTGTCTTGATCATGGAGGCGCCGCGCACCGGCAGCAGCGAGTCCTGGAAGACCTCCCAGGCGCGCTGGAGCACCTCCGAGTACGACGACCCCTGGCCGACGAGGGCCTGACACCCACACAGCTCCCGGATAGCGGGCACCGGGCCGAGATGGTTCTCGCTGCGGCGGGACCGGCCCGAATTCTTCGCAACAACCCATCAAGCTCGACACCGGATGTGTCGATCTAGGCGGTGGTGGCGGAGGAGGGCCACGGCAGGGGCTTCGGGAGCTCCCCGCATCTCGGCAATGGCCGTTTCGGGGACGGCACGTCCCTGTGGCCGAAGGCTGGCGGGTAGCCCACACGATGTCCATGTCGGGCCTATGCCCGCGTCGGGAACGGCGCGCACCGCGGGAACGGACGCGGGCATAGAGAGGACGAGGCATGGCACTGCGAGGGCGACAGCCCGGGCTCGATGAGGGCGGTTTCGGCCTCATCGAAGTCCTGTTGTCGCTCTCGGTGCTGCTGACGGTCCTGGTGGCCACGTCCTATCTGGTCGAAAACGTCGTGCAGCAGGCGTCGTCGAACCGGGAGAAGGTGGCCGCCGCCGAGCTCGCCGAGCAGTACCTCGAGTCGATGTCCAACGCCTCGCTCTCGACCCTGCAGGCCGACGTCGCCAGGGACGTGCTGCAGACGCCCACGCCCATCACCGAGGGCGGCATCAGCTACTCGGTGTGGTCGCACCTCGAGTGGGCCACGACCGGGTCGTCCCCGAGCCTGTGCTCCTCGGGCAACCCGCCCCAGATCATCCGCGCCACGATGACGGTCAAGTGGGGGACCGGGCTGAGCGCCCAGTCCCTGGGCGAGACCACCATCGTGAACCCCCCCTACGGGACGGTGGTCCCCGGGGACGGGTTCCTGTCGATCCAGATCGAGGGGGCGAACGCCCCCCGCCCGCCCACGGACACCACGGACCTGGTCAACGTGCGGGTGAACGTGACCCCGAGCGGCGGGTCGACGACCACCTACAACCCCGACCAGTACGGGTGCGTCTACCTCCAGGTGCCCACGGGGACCTACGGGGTGAGCCTGGCCAGCCCCTCGGGCGGGCCGACGTTCATCGACTACCAGGAGAACCTCACCCCCAGCGCGGCCTCGGTGTCGGTGCCCACCGCCGGGCTGGCCACCTTCGTGACCGCCTTCCACTTCGACGTGGCGGGCTCGGCCACGTTCACCTCGGACGCCTCGGCGCCGATCGCGTCCAACATGCCGATCACGGTCAGCAACGGCGGCAACCTCCAGCCGTCGGGCACATCCACCGTGGTGGCGGCGGGCACCAACCTGGCCTCGGCGCTGCTGTTCCCCTACACCACGCCCTATTCGGTCTGGTACGGGGACTGCACCACCCACTCGGGTGTGAACGTGGAGGAGCCCGCGGCGCCCACCACGTTCACGCTGGCACCCGCCGGATCGGCCTCGGTGACGATCACCGGCCTGGACGTGCTGCAGCTCCAGGTGACGCGCTCGGGCGGCTTCACCACGCCCCCCAACAACGTGACGGCCGCCCTGGCCGACCCGGCGGCGCCCGGTGACGGCTGTCCCACGGCCGCCACCGAGGGCTACTCCTACGGCCTGGCCGCCTTCAGCGGTTCGGGCACGACCTACACGGACTCGACGGCCGTCATCCCCCAGACCTACACCGTCACCATCCCCTACAACTCGACCAGCTCGCAGGTGAGCCTGCAGGTGACGAGCAGCGGGGTCGTCTACGGCGGCACCACCTACCCCTACGGGACGGCCGTGCCCGTGACGGTGCCATGAGGCGCCCGGCAGCCCGCGCCGACGTGGGGTACACCCTGGTCGAGACCATCCTCACGTGTGCCGTCATCTCCGTGGTCCTGGTGGCCGCCTTCCCGACGGTGCCGCTGTTCTTCGGCCAGAGCACGTCCGTGCAGAACACCTACCAGTCCCTGGACCAGCTCGTCCTGGCCTCGGAGGTCGTCACCCGCTACATCCACGAGGCCGTCGACCCGTCGCCGGCCGCGGGGACGAGCCCCTTCGCGTCCGCCAGTGCCAACGCGGTCACCTTCTACGCCAACACGGGGAACGCCAACGGCCCCGACAAGGTGGTGGTGCAGGTGTCCACCGACGCCTCGGGGAACAGGACCTTCGCCCTCGACCTGTACCCGCCCACCGCCGACAGCTGCCCCGGCGTCAGCTCGGGCACGGCGTGCACCTACACCTCGTCGACGCAGTCGTTCCTGCTCATCAACTACCTGACCAACGGGACGTCGGCCAGCCCGGTGTTCACCTACACCCTCGAAGGGGGCTCGTCGTGCGCGGGCGCGCCCCCCGGGGCGGGCGGGACGACGCTGCGCTCGGCGCTCGTGAAGAACACGGCCTACACGACGTTGAGCGTCAACGCCCTGGCCAACGCCGTCACGAGCGGGGACAGCATCGTCATCGGCTCGGGGACGACGACCCAGACGGTCACGGCGTCGGCCAACGCCGCGGCGGGGGCGACGTCGATCTCGGTGACCAGCTTCCAGGCCTCGGCCAACTTCGCCACCGGCACCTCGGTCTTCGACGACGTGTGCACGTCCACCCAGGTGGGCGAGATCGAGGCGGTGTCGTTGAACCTGCAGGCCACCAAGAACCCGGGGGGCCTGCCCACCGGGTACCAGTCCATGGCGTATCTCTTCGCGCCTTCCTACAACGCGGCGGTGGGCTGATGACGAACCGCTCCTTTTCTCCCGGGACCCCGACGGCTACAGGGGCCGGCGCCGCCGGCGGGCGCCCGCGCCGGGCCCGCGGGGGCCAGGCCGGCCAGACGATGCCGCTGGTCCTGGGCATCGTGCTCATCCTGTCGCTGGGCACGGTGGTGCTCGTCCAGAACACGTTCGAGCAGTTCCCCATCGTGACCAAGGACGTGATCCAGCACGAGGCGTACCGGGCGATGGAGTCGGGCCTCAACGAGTTCCTCTACGCCGTCAACGCCAACGCCGACGTGGCGGCGTGCAACGCCACCTTCGTCGACGGCGGCACCACCTCGACGTCGTCGTTGACGTCCGCCTCGAGCATCTGCAGCGCCCTCAGCTACGGCAGCTGGACGTCGGTTCCCGGCAGCGGGTCGTCCAACGGGCCCCCGGCGTTCTTCTTGATCGACAACCCGCGCATCGACGTGACGAGCGGGCACATGAGCATCGACATCGTGGGCGCTGCCGGGTACGCCAACGACTACAACTACCAGAGCGCCGTGCTCACGCTCCAGCCGCTCAACAGCTTCCTGCTGAACGTCCTGTGGATCAACTACGACCAGACGGACCCGGCGGTGGTCTCGCAGTACGACAACGTGTCCACCCCGTCGTGCACCTACTACTGGAGCCGGAGCCCGGACGCCCTGGGCAACAACTGCCAGAGCATCAGCTTCATCACGGGGGACGCCCTCACCGGCAACCTGTTCATCAACGACACCGTCTTCGTGTGCGGGTCCCCCAGCTTCGACAACGTCCAGACGGCCGACCCCGCGCAGACCTGGTACGAGCCGGGGATCACCACCCTGTCGTCGGCGCTCGTCAAGAACACCTCGTACACGAGCATCCGCATCGTCGCCATGAACAGCGCCGTGGGCAACGGGGACACCCTCCAGATCGGCACGGGCGCCACCACCCAGACCGTGACGGCGTCGGCCAGCGCCTCGGCCGGGTCGACCACCGTCTCGGTGTCGCGCTTCACGGCCAACGCCAACTACGGGACGGGGGCCCAGGTCCAGGACACCTCGACCTGCTCGGGCACCCCCACGGCGTCGGGGACGGCCACCGACAACGTGGCCGCCCAGGACATCCCCACCGACAACTCCTCGCTGGGCGACGAGGCCCAGCTCGACGGGTGCTACTACCAGGGGCCCACCACCATCGTGCTCAACGGGTCCACCATGAACGTGACGAGCCCGGCCACGCCCACCGGCAAGCCCTCGGGCGCCTCGGGTTCGTCGTCGTCCAACGACGCCCTGAACGACGCCGCCAACACCGCCAACGTGTGCATGCCCTCCAGCTCGGGCGGCTCGGTGGCGGTCCCGGCCAACGGGGTCATCTTCGTCGACAACTGCGGCGCGTCGTACACGACCACGACCTACAGCCGCTTCGGCGGCTCCACCACGTACTGCAACGGCCAGACCTACAACCCGCTGTCGAGCGCGGGGGAGACCGGCGTGGGGGGCGACACCATCGGCGACGCCATCGTCCAGGGGACGATCAGCTCGCCCATGACGATCGGCTCGGCCAACAACATCGTGATCGACGGCAACCTCTGCTACGCCGACACCATGTCGTCGGGCAACTGCACCACCACCGCACCGGCCGTGCCCTCCACCGACGTGCTCGGGCTGGTCGCCCTCAACTACGTCGAGGTCAACCACCCGGTGACCAGCCATGGCGCCAACCAGAGCTCGTGCTCGCCCGCCAACTCCCCGACGTCGGGGGCGGTGACCTGCGACTTGTCGAGCCCGATCATCGACGCCGTGATCCTGGCGCTCAACCACTCGTTCCTGGTCAACAACTTCACCTCGGGGTCGTCGCTCGGGACCCTGAACGTGTTCGGGACGATCGACCAGGACTGGCGCGGCCCGGTGGGCACCTTCGGCTCGGGGGGCACCATCGCCACGGGCTACGCCAAGAACTACCAGTACGACTCGCGCCTGGTGTTCCTGTCACCGCCGTACTACCTCAACCCCGGCACCTCGCAGTGGGGCCTGGCCTCGTTCACGGTGGCCGCCGGCTCGTGCACGACGCCCTCGGGCGCCTACCCCTCGGCGTGCACCGGGTACCCCTGAGCAGGGCCATGAGCCCGGCCTGAGCAGGGCGGGGAGGCGGGAGGAGGCCGGAGCGCCGACGGGTAACCTCGGCGGCCGTGGTGCGACCCGAGGACGTCCTGGCGCACCGGCCCCCCTTCCTGTTCGTGGACGAGGTCACCGACCTCGAGCCCGGGCAGCGGGCCCGCGGCCGGTGGCACCTGCGCGGCGACGAGCCCTTCTTCGCCGGGCACTTCCCGGGGCGCCCCACCCTCCCCGGCGTGCTCATGGTGGAGTCGCTGGCGCAGCTGGGGGGCATCGCCGTGCTCACCGACGAGCGCTACGCCGGCCGGCTGCCGCTGTTCGGGGGCATCGACAAGGCGCGCTTCCGGCGCCAGGTCGTGCCCGGCGAGACCCTGGAGCTGGAGGTCACCCTGGGGCGCATGTCGGCCCGTGCCGGCACGGGCCACGGCACCGCCTCGGTGGGGGGCCAGGCGGCGTGCCAGGTGGAGCTGCTGTTCGTGATCGTGGACGCCTGAGGCCGCCGATGCGCATCGCAACCTGGAACGTCAACTCGCTCATGGCCCGGCTGCCGCGGGTGGAGGAGTGGCTCGGCTACGCCCGGCCCGACGTGCTGTGCATGCAGGAGACCAAGGTGGCCGACGCGGCGTTCCCCGCCATGGCCTTCTCGGCGCTCGGCTACGAGACCGCCTCCCACGGCGACGGCCGGTGGAACGGCGTGGCCATCGCCAGCCGGGTGGGGCTCGAGGACGTGGCCGGCGGCTTCGGTGGCGCCCCCGACGACCGGGGGTCCCGCCTGCTGGCGGCCACGTGCGGCGGCGTGCGGGTGCACAGCGTGTACGTCCCCAACGGGCGGGCGGTGGGCAGCGAGCACTACGCCACCAAGCTGGCCTGGCTGGAGGACCTGCGTGCCCATCTGGAGCGCACGTGCGGCCCCGGGGACGACGTGGCGGTGTGCGGGGACTTCAACGTCGCTCCCGAGGACCGCGACGTCTGGGACGTCGCCGCCATGGCGGGCGCCACCCACGTGACGGAGCCCGAGCGCAGCGCCCTGCGCGCCATCGAGGCGTGGGGGCTCACCGACGCCTTCCGGCTCTGCTACCAGCAGGACCAGCTCTTCACGTGGTGGGACTACCGGGCCGGGAACTTCCACAAGCACATGGGGCTCCGCATCGACCTGGTGCTGGTGAGCAAGTCACTGGCCGAGCGCGTGCGCGGGGCCCTCATCGACCGCAACGCCCGCAAGGGCAAGCAGCCCTCGGACCACGCCCCCGTCCTGGTCGACCTCGACCGCTGAACCGGGCGCCGCGACGCCACCACCCCCACCGGCGCCCCCGGAGGGCGTCAGCCGGCGGCGGGCAGCCCGGGGGCGCACGGCGCGCCGCCCGACAGCGTGGCGCGCAAGGCGGCGAGGCGACCCGGGAGGTCCTGGCCCCTCGGGGCGGCCTCCCGGGCCCCCCGGGACAGCCTGTCGACCAGCGGCGACGGCTCGCACCGCCAGGTCTTGTCGCCCGAGGAGCGCACGCCCGACCACGAGCACCACAACTCGTCCTCGGCCCGGGTGAGCGCCACGTAGAGGAGGCGGTGCTCCTCGGCGAGGGCCTCGGGCGCGCTGGCGTGGACGATCGGCACCATGCCGGCCTCGAGGCCCACGACGGCCACCGCCGGCCACTCGAGCCCCTTGGCCCGGTGGAAGGTGCACAGCTCCACGGCGTCGCCGGCGCCGGCCTCGTGGTCCAGGACGCCCTCGGCCACGGCCCATTCGACGAACTCGCCCACGCTGGCGCCGGGAGCCTCGAGGGCGTGCTCGTCGGCCAGCCGCTCGAGGGCGTCCACCGCCGGGGGCCGCTCGCCGCAGCCGTCGCCCGCCACGAGCTCGGCCAGCGCGCTGCGCAGGCGGCGCTGGGCCGGCATGCGCCGCAGTGCCCGGAGCGCGGCGCGCAGCTCGGCGTCACGCCGCCCGCCGGCCACCCGCACGGGGATGCCCGCCCCCGCCAGGGCGGCGGCCACGGGCTCGAGGCGGGCGTGGGTGCGCGCCAGCACCGCCAGCTGGGACCACGAGCGGCCCGGCCGATGCGCGCAGCGCAGCCACCGCGCCAGGGCGCGGGCCTCGGCGCCGTCGTCGTCGAACCCCGCGATCACCGGGGCGGGGCCGTCGGGCCGGGTGGCGCGGGCGCCGGGGCCGGCCAGGACGGCCGCCGCCGTGGACAGCACCTGCGGCGTGCAGCGGTGGTTGTCGTCGAGGCGGACCACCGAGATGCCCGGTACCAGCGCGGGCAGGGTGTCGAGCAGCGAGGGGTCGGCGCCGTTCCAGGCGTAGATGGCCTGACGGGGGTCGCCCACCACGCAGAGGTCGCGACCCTCCCCGAGCCAGGCCGACAACAGGCGCCACTGGGCCGGGTTGACGTCTTGGAACTCGTCGACGAAGAGGTGGCGGGTGCGCCAGCGGACGGCGGCGGCCGCCGTGGCGTCCTCCTCGAGCAGGGCCGCGCACCGGGTGACCAGGTCGTCGAGGTCGAGCACGCCGCGCCGGTCCTTGAGGTGCTGATAGCGGCGGTAGACCTCGGCGACGTCGTGGGCGGGCAGGCCGGCCACCGGCTTGCGCCCGGCGCGCCGGGCGGCCCGGGCGTAGTCGTCGGGGGCGAGCATGCGGACCTGGGCCCAATGGATCTCGCCCAGCGCGGCGTGGGCCGCCGGCGTGCCCCGTCCGTGGTCGCCGAGGACGGCGGCCACGAGGGGGGTGGGCTCCTCCACGAGGGCGAGCGGGCGCAGCCCGCGGTCGGCCCAGTGCCGGCGCAGCTGCTCG
>DATJBC010000040.1:0-4108 GCA_035515515.1 Acidimicrobiales bacterium | reverse complement strand
CGGCCGAGATCTCCTCGAGGACGGGGGCGATCATCTTGCACGGACCGCACCACTCGGCCCAGAAGTCCACCAGCACCGGGGTGTCGGCGGCTTTGACATGCTCGTCAAAGGTAGCGTCGCTCAGGGTCGTGATCCCCTCGCCCATGTGACCGTCCTCCTCTGGAACCGACCCGTGGGGTCGTCATTGACGGTACAGGCAACGCCCGCACCCGGGCCGCCATTCCCGCCGTCCCCGGGCCGGGGCGTCCCCCTCACGCCTCGCCGTGGGCCTCGAGCCAGCGCTCGGCGTCGATGGCCGCCATGCACCCCGAGCCGGCCGCCGTCACCGCCTGGCGGTAGACGTGGTCCTGGACGTCCCCGCAGGCGAAGACGCCGTCCACGGCGGTGCGGGTGCCGTCGGTGGTGGTGACGTAGCCGGCCTCGTTCATGGCCAGCTGGCCGGCGAACACCGCCGTGTTGGGTTCGTGGCCGATGGCCACGAACACCCCGGCCGCCTCCACGACCTCGCTGGCGCCGGTGACGACGTTGGTGAGCGACACCCCGTGCACCTTCCCGTCGCCCAGGATCTCGTTCACCACGCTGTCCCAGCGGAAGTCGATCTTGGCGTTGGCGAAGGCCCGCTGCTGCATGATCTTCGAGGCCCGCAGCTCCTTGCGCCGGTGGACGACCGTGACCGACTCGCCGAAGCGCGTGAGGAACAGCGCCTCCTCGATGGCCGAGTCCCCTCCCCCCACCACGAGGATCTTCTGGTCGCGGAAGAAGAACCCGTCGCAGGTGGCGCAGGTGGACACGCCGTGGCCGAGGAGACGGTCCTCGCCAGGGACGCCCAGCATGAGCGACCGGGCGCCGGTGGCCACGATGACCACCCGGGCCCGGATGTCGGGGTCCCCGTCGGCGCCAGCCGTCCACACGCCGAAGGGCGAGGCCGAGAAGTCGACGCGCGTGGCCTTGGCCGTCGTGAACTGCGCGCCGAAGCGCGCCGCCTGGTCGCGGAAGCGCCCCATGAGGTCGGGGCCGAGGATCCCGTCCACGAAGCCGGGGTAGTTCTCGACCTCGGTGGTGAGCATGAGCTGCCCGCCGGGCTGGTCGCTCGTCGACGACGGCTCGCCCTCGACGACGAGCGGCGACAGGTTGGCGCGCGCCGTGTAGACGGCCGCGGTCAGCCCGGCCGGCCCCGACCCCAGGATGACGACGTCGCGGGTCTCGGTCACGTCAGCGGTCCGCCGCGCCGGGCGCCTTCCGCTTGGTCCACGACCAGGCCCCGCCCACCACCAAGAGGGCGCCCAGCAGGGCGTAGGAGGCCCACACCCGCCCCCCGAAGGCGTACACGTCGAGGAGCCGGATGAGGGCGATAAAGGCCACCACGCACAGGACCAGGGCCATGGTGGCGATGATGACGCCGAAGACCACGCCCCGGGCGACCACCGTGACCGGGCGCACCACCCGGACCTGGACCGTGGCCACCACGTCCTCGATGGTGTCGGCGACGCGCGCCTGCCAGTCCTCGCCTGCGCCCGCGCCGGCCTGGTCGTCCATGACGGGGAGGTTAGTCGGCACCCCCGCGGGCCCCACCGCCCGGCGCGGCGCCAGGCAGGCCCTGCGGCGCGCGCCCGGCGCGGCGGGTCAGGCCGGCGCGCTGATGAAGCACACGCCGACGGTGGCGGGCCCGGTGGGGCTGCCCACCACCGGGCCCAGGTCCCCCACCACCAGCGGGACGGCGGGGTCGGCCTGGCGCACGAGCTCGAGCACGACGTCGATGTCGGGCGCGGCCCCGTTGGCCACCGCCAGCCGCTCGATGGGCCCGGCCTCGAGCGCCTTGTTGGCCAGGTACTGCAGCGAGCGCGCCCGGGTGCGCTGCTTGGACTCCACCTCGACCTTGCCGTCTCGTACCTCGACCACGGGCTTGATCGACAGCAACGAGCCCACCAGGTGGGCGGCGCCACCGATGCGCCCGCCGCGCTTCAAGTAGTCGAGGCCGCCCAGGACGCCGTAGACGTGCGTGCGGGCCCGCATGGCGTCGATGGCCACGGCCACGGCGTCCAGCCCGTCGCCGCGCGCCGCCATGTCGGCCGCGGCCAGCGCCAGCAGGCCCTGGCCCATGGTGACGCTCTGGGTGTCGATCACCCGCACCGGCACCGTGGACGCCACGGCCTCCGCCGCCGTGCGCGCCGCCTGGTACGTGGCCGACAGGCCGGAGGACAGGGTCAGGCACAGCACGCCGTCGTGGCCCGCCGAGGCGGCGCGTTCGAAGGCCTCCTGGAACGCGCCCGGCGACGGCGCCGCGGTGGCCGGCATGTCGGGCCCGGTCACGACGCGGTCCCAGAACTCCTTGACGGACAGCTCCACGACGTCCACGAGCTCCTCGGCGCCGAAGCGGATGGTGAGAGGCACGACGATGATGTCGTGCTCCGCGGTCGTGGCCGGTGTCAGGTCACAGGCGCTGTCGGTGACGACCTGGATGCTCGCCATCGGCCCTCCCCTCTGTCGCGGCGAGTCTGCTACAGCCCGGGCCCGCCCGGGGACGATCCCGGGTGGCGGGTGGGGCCGAGCCGGGGAGGGCGCATCGGGGGCCGCCCGGCCGGGGGCAGCGGTCGCGGGCGCGGCGGCGGGCCCCGGCGGTGGCGCTCGGGGCCTCCGGCGTCATCGGGACCCTCCGCGCGGCGGCGCGCGTCCTCGTAGCGGGCCCGTCGCCGCCGCGTGGCCCGCTCGGCCAGGGCCCCGGCGGCCAGGACGTAGGCCGCCAGGCCGGCCAGGGACCCGAGGGCCACCCGGCCGAGCAGCACCGGGGTGGTGTCGGACCCCGAGACGTTGCTCCCCAGGGCGGCCGCCACCACCAGGGCGGCGGTGGAGAGCACCACGTGGCCGAGGGGCCGGCCCACGAGCTCGCCTCCGCCCAGGCCCTGCACCCGGGCGCGCACGTACCCCAGGGCGACGAGCGCCGCCACCGTGTAGGCGGCGCTGATGGACAGGGCGATGCCCCGCACCCCGAAGGGGCCGGCCAGCACCACCGCCAGCACGATGTTCACGCCGTTCTCCAGGGCGTAGAGCCAGAAGGCCGAGCGCAGGTCCTGCACCGACTGCAGGACGCGCACCGCGTAGAGGAACACGCAGAACCCGGGGAGCCCGAGGGCCAGCACGCCCAGTGCCATCGCCGTCTGGGTGGTGTCGCCGTGCGTCCCCGCCGCACCGTGGCCCAGCACGAGCGCCACCGCGGGCCGGGCCAGCACCACCTCGCCCGCCGAGGCCGGGACGATCACGGCGAGCATGGCGCGCAGCCCCGTGCCCATGCGCCGCCGGAACGCCACCAGGTCGCCTACGGCCCACCGGGCGGTGAGCTCGGGCGCGGTGGCGCTCATGATGGACACCGCCACGATGCCGTAGGGGAGCTGGAAGAACGTGTACGCGTAGGTGTACGCGCTCACGGCCCCGTTGCCGACCTTCTCCGACATGGCCAGCACCACGATCAGCGCAACCTGGTTGGCCGCCACAAGGCCGAATGTCCATCCCGACAACCGCAGGATGGTGCGCACGGCCTCGTGCCGGAAGTCGGGCTTCCACCGCAGGCGCAGCCCCGCCCGCCGGAGGCTGGGCACCATGAGGGCGGCCTGCGCCACCACCCCCGCCGTGGTGCCCAGCCCGAGCAGGAGGATGCGGCCCCGGTCGGCGGACACGTCCGCCAGTGAGGCGTGGCGCACCGTGACCCCGAAGGTGATGAGGACGGCGATGAGCACCACGTTGTTGGCGATCGGCGTGAACATGGGCGCGCCGAACTTCCGCCTGGCGTTGAGCAGAGCCGTGCCCACGCTGATGAAGCCGTAACAGGTGAGCTGCGGGACGAAGAGGAAGAGCAGGTCCTTCGCCACGGCACGCCCCGCCGCCGCCTGCGCATTGTGGTTGAGCGCGGTGGTGGCGTCGATGACGAAGGGCACGGCGAGGAGGAACACCACCGACGCGGCGGCGATGACGATCATCGTGACGCTCACGACGGCCGACACCGCTTCCCACGCCTCGTCGTCGTCGCGGGTGGTGAGTCGGTGGACGAAGACGGGCACGAAGGTGGCCGACAGGACCCCGCCCAGGATGACGTCCTGGACGATGTTGGGCAGCG
>DATJBC010000039.1:0-10850 GCA_035515515.1 Acidimicrobiales bacterium | reverse complement strand
GCCGCATGCGGCGCCCGGTTGCATGCCAACGCTCCGCCCGGAGGACCCGAGCGGAGCGCTCAACAGGATCTGCCCCGGGGTCCCTGGCGGGCGGGCCCGACAGGCGCTCGGAGACGTCGAAACATCAACGGGGCCGGCTCGGCCCGGCGGACGACGCTACACCATGACCAGGGGCGATGCCACCCGGCCCTCCCGGCCGATCCGCCGGCTCCCGACCGCGGTGCGGAGCGCCTCGGGCACGCAGCGAGGCGGCCGTCGTCCTACCCGGTGGCGAGGACCTGGAAGAGCCGCGTCTCGGGTGGCCCCTGCACGTTGCCGGCCAGGTGGCGGTCCAGCCGGGGCCGGATCACCCCCGCGGCGGCGTCGGCCTGCTCCTGGGAGTCCCACAGGACGTAGATGCCGCACTGCCCGTCGCCGGCGTCGCCGAAGATGGTCACCGCCCGGCATCCCGGCTGGGCCGCGATGGCCGGCGCCAGGTCGTCGGCGAGCGCCTGGGCCCGGTCGTGCTCCCCCGGGGCGAACGAGAACCTGACCAGCCGTGCGTACATCTGCGACCTCCCCCGCCACCGGGCCCGGGCGAGGCGCCCGGGCGGACCGGGTGAGACGCTAGGCCCCGGGCTCGCCCGGCGGTAGCGGTGCGCGGGTGAGGGGGTGGTAGCACCCGGCCCGCCGAGGGGCTGTCCACCTTGGTCGGCACCGTCGCCCCCGGCACACTGTCACCAGGTAGGGACGACAGGGCACCAGCGGGGGCGGGGTCGACACGTGGACAGGGGCGCGCCCCGAGCGGGCGCAGACCGGTGAGGATCGCACCGTCGCTGGGGGTGGCGTGGTATCGGACCGCGGCCACCTTCCGCAGCCGGCGGGGGGGACTGATCACCCTCGTGCTCCTGGTCGCGCTGGTGGGCGGCCTCGCCATGGGCTCCCTGGCGGCGGCGCGCCGCACGCAGGCGTCATTCAGCACCTATCTGGCCAGCACCAACCCGTCGGATCTCACGATCACGGACTTCGGAGGCGCACAGAACGGCGGCGGCACCATCGACGTGTCGCCCAGGGGCTTCCAGCAGGTGGCGCAGCTCCCCGGCGTCAGGCACCTGGCGGCGATCCTCCCCATCGTGGCCGCCCCCCTGCGCCGGGACGGCTCGCCCGTCGCCGACAACGCCACGCTGGCGGACGCCCTCCCCCTGGCCAGTCTCGGCCTGTTCTTCACCCAGGACCGGGCCACCGTCACCCAGGGCCGGATGGCGAACCCGAAGAGCCAGAGCGAGATGATGATGACGGCGACCGCGGCGCAGGTCCTCGGCTTCCATCTCGGCCAGGTCGTCCCGTGGGGGATCTTCTCGCAGGCCCAGGA
Organism: Acidimicrobiales bacterium; assembly: GCA_035515515.1. Lineage (GTDB taxonomy): Bacteria > Actinomycetota > Acidimicrobiia > Acidimicrobiales > UBA8190 > DATJBC01. The sequence goes on along the minus strand of DATJBC010000039.1, from coordinate 9,499 downwards.
GATGACGCCTGGATTCGGAACGGCCGCGGTGCGGCCCGTCCGGGTGGTCCACGCCAAGCTGGTGGGGATCATCCAGACGAGCAACGCGGTCGTCCAGGACGACATCGACCACTACCCCACCTGGGTCGTCTTCACCCCGGCGTTGGGCCACTGGATCCTCGCCCATCAGCCCGGGGCCGTGGACGCCGTGACCTACGGACTCCAACTCCGACACGGCGCGGCCGGCGCCAGCGCCGTCGAGGCGGCCTTCCCGGGCCTGCTGACACCGGGCACGGGGTACGAGTTCCACGCCACAGCACCTGTCGTCGAGAAGGTCGACACGTCGGTGAAGCCCGTCGCCATCGCCCTGTGGGTGTTCGGCGGCATCGCCGCCCTGGCCGCCATCCTGATCGCCCTGCAGGTGGTGGGCCGCCAGCTGCAGGCCGCCGAGGCCGACCACGAGACGCTGCGCGCCCTGGGGGCGCCGCCGGCCGCCATCATGGCCGACACCCTCGTCGGGCTCCTCGGGGCCATCGCCCTGGGGGCGCTGGGCGCGGCGGTGGTGGCGGTGGCGCTCTCCCCGCTCGCGCCCCTGGGGCCGGTGCGCCCCGTGTACCCCGGCGTGGGTGTGGCCTTCGACTGGACCGTGCTCGGCTTGGGCGTGCTCGGGCTGGTCCTCGTGCTGGGGTCGATGGCCGCGGCGCTCGCCTACCGGCGTGCGCCGCACCGTGTGGCCCGGCGCCAGGAGGGCGTCCCGAGGACGTCGCGTGCCCTGGCAGCACTGGCCGGAAACGTGCCGGCACCGGCGCTGGTGGGGATGCGCTTCGCGCTCGAGCCGGGGCGGGGCCGCACGGCCGTGCCGGTGCGCTCGGCGCTGCTCGGGTCGACCCTCGCCATCGGGCTGGTGGTCGCCACCCTCACCTTCGGGAGCGGCCTGCAGACACTCGTGTCGCACCCCTCGCTGTACGGGTGGAACTGGAGCTATCTCCTCAACCCGACCAACACCATCCCCCCGAAGGCCACGGCCCTGCTCGACCACGACCGGGACGTGGCCGCCTGGGCCCCCTACGACTACAACGACGTGGAGGTCGACGGGCAGAACGTGCCCATGCTCTTCCAGCGCACAGGGCGTCCTCCGATCTCGCCGCCGGTCGTGAGCGGTCACAGCGTCGAGGCCTCCAACCAGATCGTTCTGGGGGCGGCCACCATGGCGGCCCTGCACACGCACCTCGGCTCCACGGTGATGGTCACGTTCGGGTCCGCCAAGGAGGCTCCCTACTACCTCCCGCCCACCGCGTTCGTGGTGGTGGGAACGGCCACCTTGCCTGCGGTGGGCTTCGCCAGCATCGTCGCCGACCACACGTCGATGGGGACGGGCGGGCTCCTCAACGAGTCCGCACTGCCGCGGTCGCTCGTGGATGCGGCCTACAACGTCGACGACGGGCCGGAGCTCGTGTTCGTCCGCCTGCGCCCCGGTGTCTCGGCGGCGGCGGGACGCGCCAACCTCGAGACGATCACGCGAGCCGCCGACCGCGACCTGGCCGCGCTACCCGCCGGCCAGGGGGAGGGCAACACGGTGTCCGTGCTCGACGTGCAGCATCCAGCACAGATCGTCAACTACCGCTCCATCGGCTCCACGCCGGGCATCCTGGCCGGGGCACTGGTGGCGGGGGCCGTGGTGGCGTTGGTGCTCACGCTGGCCACCTCGGTGCGCCGCCGCCGCCGCGACCTGGCCCTGTTGAAGACCCTCGGCTTCACCCCCCGCCAGCTGGCCGGCGCCATCGCCTGGCAGGCGTCGGTCATCGGGGTGATCGGCGTCGTGGTCGGCATCCCCGTCGGGATCGCCCTGGGGCGATGGCTGTGGACCCTGTTCGCAGACCTCATCTACGCGGTGCCGAGGCCCACGGTCCCGGTGACGGCGGTGGTCCTCGTCGGCGTGGGAGCCCTGATCGTGGCCAACGTGCTGGCGGCACTGCCCGGCCGGAGCGCGGCCCGCACGTCGACGGCCACCCTGCTCCACACGGAGTAGGAGCCGCGGGGCACGCACCGTCGCGTCCGGGGGGTTCGGAGCGGACCCCCACGGCCACCTGTGTCGGCCGGTCAACGGGTTCTTCCCTTCGCTGGCGCCGAGAAGACGTCGGTTAGGGTTGCACCGTCCAGACGAACGGAGGTGCGGCATTCCTTCTCGGCCCCCGACCCGGCTGCGCCTTCGGCAGCTTGCGTCCCGGTTGCCCGACCGTGGCGGGGACGAATCCCCCGAGCGGTCCATGGACCCCCGCCCCTCGCACATGGTCTCCGGGAGCGCGAGCCTGGTGGACTGCGCGATCTACGTCGGCGGGCGCCGAGTGCACTCGCCCACCTCGCTGGCGGAGACGTTCGAGAAGCTCCAGGCCGAGCCCCAGGGGATGGCATGGATCGGCTTGTACCGGCCGCCGAGCGACCATCTCCTGTCGCTGGCCCAGCAGTTCTCCCTGCACGAACTGGCCGTCGAAGACGCCATCGTCGCCCACCAGCGCCCCAAGCTGGAACGCTACGGCGACACGCTGTTCGTGGTGCTGCGGCCAGCCAGGTACCTGGACGCGCCCGAAGAGGTCGACTTCGGCGAGCTGCACATATTCGTGGGGCCGAACTTCGTGCTCACCGTCCGCCACAGCGCGACACCCGACCTCGCCAACGTCCGAGGCCGGATGGAGGCCGACGCCGACCTGCTGAGGCGAGGGCCCGAGGCGGTCCTGTACGCGATCCTCGATGCCGTCGTGGACGGCTACGCGCCGGTGATCGCCGGTCTGCAGAATGACATCGACGAGATCGAGACCCAGGTGTTCCGCGGCGAGGCGAGGGTCTCCCGGCGCATCTACGAGCTGTCTCGGGAGGTCGTCGAGCTGCAACGGGCCACCCGCCCGCTGACCGGCATCCTCGACGCCCTGGTGGCGGGCTTCGAGAAGTACTCGATCGACGAGGAGCTCCAGCGGTACCTGCGTGACGTCACCGACCATGCCACGACGGTCGTCGAGCGGGTTGACGGGTTCAGGGCGATGCTCCAGGACATCTTGACCGTCAACGCCACCCTGGTTTCGCAGGCCCAGAACGAAGAGATGAAGACCCAGAACGAAGAGGTCAAGAAGATCTCCGCCTGGGCGGCGATCCTCTTCGCCCCCACCCTCATCGGGACCATCTACGGGATGAACTTCCGCAACATGCCCGAGCTCCGGTGGTTCTTCGGGTATCCCTTCGCCATCGGGCTCATGGGCGTGGTCTGCGCGTCTCTCTACCTGATCTTCAAGCGGCGGCGCTGGCTGTAGCGCCTCGCCGCTGCCCGGGGCACCAGGGTGGGCGACGCCCGACTGGCCACCGCACCAGGTGCGGGGGGAGACTCGAGCCCAGGCGCAGCACTCCGAGGGTGGCGATGCCGTGGACGGCGCCGTTGGAGGTTCGGGCTTCGTCGAACGAGCCCGTGAAAGGGACGAGGTCGTTCTCGGGGCCGTCGGCCGGTTTCCGACGACCCTCTCGACTTGATCCCCAGTGCCCGGTCGTCAGCCGTCGACGCGGGGTGTGCAACCGGGGCCGCCCGACTGCCAAGGCTGCGCGCGAACAACCCGGGCTGGCCTCACGCCCGCCCGGTGGCGCACGGCACCGAGCGGCCTCCCGTCAGGTCCTTGGCACCGGTCCTGTGACCTTCGGCCCTACGTGAGCAGCGGAGCAGGGCCGATGACCGTCACAGGACAGTACGAAAAGGACCCGCCATGGCCGCTCGAAGACGCTTTGTCAACCTTTCAGCAATGGGACGGATCAGCTTGGCATTTGCCATCACAGGCGTCGTCGCCTTGTCGGTGGGGATCGCCCTCACGCCTGCCGCGTCAGGTTGCCGTCGTCCTTCAACCCCGACGACGGCCTGTCCGCCGCGTACCACCACCACGACCCGGCCGACCTCGACCACTACGAGGCCGGCCACCACGACGACGGCGTCACCGCCGCCGTCGACCACCACCACGACCTGGCCGACCACAACCACTCCGACTACCACGACAACCACGACGACCACGTCACCGCCGTCGAGCACCACCACCGCGTCGTCGTCCACGACGACGTCCACCTCGACCGCTCCGACGACGTCGACCCCCCCGAGCACCACGAGCCCGCTGTCGAGTACGAGCGTTGCATCCCCTGGCGGACCCGGACCTGCGACAAGGGCATCCGGAGGCGTCCTGGCGTTCACCGGTTTCCCCGGCGTCCTCAAGCTCACCGGACTCGGCCTCATCCTGGTGGCCCTCGGACTGGTGCTTGTCGTCGTGGCTCGGCGAAATCCGAACCGTTTGGGATGAGCACCTGTCCATGGGCCTCGGCCAAGCTGAGAATCGACCGGCGGCTCACAGGTTGACCAACGGTCAAGGCCGGGGGGAGCAGATAGACCCGAGCTTGAAAGAGCCCGTCGCTTGCGGAGCCCTTTACGAGCGACGTCAGGCCGTTGCATGGCACCCCGACCCCCATCAGTTGTGACACCCATGTCCGCTCGCCATCGCAAAGAATCCCCCATCGACGGGTCACGCCACGTCGACGACCTCCGCGGTCGCTGAAGGGGGAGGTACGGGCTCGCCGTGCTGTCGGAGGGACTCCACGTGAAGCCGGATGGCCTCGGCGATGTTGGCCCTGACCTCGTCTTCTGTCTGACCAGTGGCGACGCAGCCGGGAAGGTCAGGAACGTACGCCGAGAGGTTGCCGTCAGCTCGCTCGATGACGACGGCATACCGGCTCATCTGTCCCTCCAACCTGCTTGACGACGGATCGATCCCAGCGTACCCGGGGCCAGGTCGTCGCCGAGATGCCCGGAAACGGTGACGGTTCCGGGCCGCTCGGAGTGGCGGTACTGACGGTGGCTGCCGACCTGACGATCGAGCCGCCAACCTTCTCGTTCCAGTCGCCGGACCACGTCCCTGACCTTCATGATCGGCTCGTCGAGGGCGCCGATCGAGACGAGGAGGGAAATAGGTTCCCATCCTCGAGGAGGAGCGGCGGCAGCATCACGGTCTCGGACGCTACCGCCAGGTTGCGACGGTCAGAGACGAGGCCGGACGGACCGGGACGGCGATGAGCGCCCTGGGTCGTCTGCGTCGGTTCCGGCTCCGGGCCGAGCGCCGGTACGGCGTGCGAGGCCCGGGGTACCGGAGATCAGATTCAAAGAACTTGAGACATCCGGAAATGCCCACTGGCGTCCGCGAGCAACCGTTACTGACCACTGGTGTCCGCCAGATCCGCGAGTGGCACCGAAATCGGCGCGTTGAGCGTCGCACCCGCGTCCCACGGTGCATGGCATGGCCCTCGAACCTCGCTCAAGCGTCGGTATGCGTCGACACTTCGTCGTGTCGACGCCCGGAGGAATGCGACTCCGCTCCCAGTGGCGAGGGCCGGCTCCTTGCGACGGCGGGAGGGTCGGACGTCCCGCAGGCCGAACCGACAGCCCGGTGACGGGCTTCACGGCCAAAGCGCGACGCCAGATGCGCTGGACATGGAACGCGCTCCCGTGGGCGGGATCAGAGCGGCTGGTGATGCTCCCCCTAACCCATCCGGCGGACTGGCGCACCTGGTGCCCTGACGGTGCAACGCTCAAGCGTCACCTCCGTGCGTTCAGGGAGGCCTGCGACGCAAATGGGGAGCGCCTCGAGGAGCGTGGGTGCTCGCGTTCCAGCCGAGAGCACACCACTCTTCTGCGCAGCAATTCGCGCCTCACTTCCACCTGTACGTGGAGCTGCCAGCCGACGTCGAGCTCTGGTACGACCCCTTCACCCGCGGGCCCTCCTGGGAATGGGCGTGCCAAGCATGGTGGGAGATCGTGAAGTCGGGCGATCGACACCACTGCCGGCGGAGCGTCCACATACGGCCGTGCTCCTACACCAGCTCCGAGGAGACTCGAGCGAATGCCAAACGGGTCGGCGATTACCTGTGGCGCGAGTCGGGGGAAACTAGGACAGAAGGTCGCCCCCTGGGGCTTTGAGGGGGTCACATGGTGGGACGTCTGGGGACTCGAACCGGTCGAGGTTCAGCGCGAGGTGGCCGAGGCCGAGTTCGTCAGGATGCGCCGGGTGCTCCGTCGAAAGCGAGATGAGGTTGCGGGCGTGAAGGTTCGGATCCGAGACCGATCCGGGAACCTGGTGCCACGCCGACGGGAAATGTCGCTCGACGGAGTCACCGTCACCAACCTCGCCGACGGATTTGCGTTCTCGGCGCGACTTCTGGATTGGGTCGAAAGCGAAGTCTGTTAAGAGGATGATGTTTGCCAGAAACCCCTCGACAGAGATGCCACCTCGGTATTGGTGATACCGGAATTCGCCTGCATGCGTGGCCGTCGGGCGCACACGTAGGGCGCCAGGGTCAGTTACTGGATGCGAGCGCCCTTGACGAGGAAAAGGCAAGAACGACTCTGCTGGGGCCTCACCATCAATCCGTTTCCTCGTCGGCACTGATCGAACTGACTCTGAATCCGACCACATGGGTACCGCCTCGATGTGTTGGAGATCCTCGGTGACAAACAACCATCCTCCATCGGGAGACCATTCAACGACAGGATAAGAGGCCGCCATGAACGAGCGCTGCTCGACCAGCCTGTCGAGGCTCAGGTTGTAGACGAGGAGTCTGCTCGGAATGGCATGAACGCCGAAATAGCAGCAGGGCGGGCTTCGGGGGAGGGTGCGAGCGTAGTGCTCAAGCGCGGCCTCCGTTCGGTTGGAGATCTCGATAACGGCGGCGAAGTTACCGTCGGGAGAAAGTGTGTACTGGGTGAGCCGCTGCCAGCCTTTCGGGAGCTCGGGAACGATGGTTGTTCGCCCAGAGACGAGGTTGGTGGCGTTGTCGACGCAATGCGGGCCGTCGCATTCGTTCCACAGCACGATCTGTCCGTTGTCGGCATCGATCGACAGGTTCTTCGAGGCGTACCCATAGTTGGCAATGACACGCTGGTCTATCGGATCCCAGCTGCTCAACCTGGCCGGAGGGACGCATTTCCATCCGCAGCTCTGTGCCGAAAGCGCGACCCGCTCCACAAGGAGGCCTCGGGGTGCGGGGCCCTTGATCGACCAACCACAAGGGAATGGACGCGGGCTGGTAGCGACAACCCCGAAGAGAGAAACCTCTTCGACGGTGCAGCCCGAATCGGAAATCACCGGATAGGGAAACTCGGGGTCCACCACGAGCCACACGTCGTTGGAGGTAGAGGCATCGACGACATAGGAGGCCGTACCGAGACTTCGGATCACCTGAGGGCGGTCAGGCGTGAACGCCACTGCTGTCCCGACGTTCGGCACACCCACCGTGTCCTTGAGGCCGATCACGTCCACGAGCTCGTTGCCGCTCGCCACAAAGGGGGTTGAAACCAAGGTGTTGCTCGAAAAGGGCCGTACGGGGGTCGTGGTCCCGGTGGCAGGGTCGATGATCGCGAAGTTGAAGTTGCCCGCACCTCCGCCCTCCCTGCTCCCTGCCCGACCTGCCGGTTCGAAGAGGCCCGAATGGTTCAAGGGGGTCTCCTCCGGGAGCAATGAGGTGCTCGACGGACCGAGCACGACAAGAGGGATGATCACGGCCAGCGCGATGATTCCCACCAGGGTGACGATGGCAAGGGGACGAAGTCGTCGCTGGAGCTTGCGTCGGGCTTCAGGATCAGATGTCTGTCCGTTGTGGCGATCTTCCCCGTCCCCGGTTTCATGTCCTTGGAGAAGAGTCATCGCGTGACCTTCGTGGGGAGCCGCTTCCCAAAAGCATACGACTGGACCGAGCTCCCCTACTAGAGGCTCGCACGCGGGCCCGGAAATGTGCCCGTGGCTCCCGTGAATGTCGGCACTCTGGTCGGGGCTTGCCGAGTCAATCCAGATATGAGGCCGCCCGCTCCTTGGTGCCGGTCCCCAGCGGGTCGAGATACGACCTTTGCGTCGTCGCTGGGTCGGCGTGATCGAGCACCTGCTGGATGTCGCGGAGGTCGAACAGGTGGCCGCCGTCTGCGCTCCTCGCCCGGTGAAGGATTCCAGCCGCTGAGCGTCGAAGGTCATGAGGTGACAAGTGCCCTAGCCCGGCCTGGGTGGCCCGTGATCTCACGATGTCCTGGATCGAGCAGGTCCGGGCGATGGGGTGGCCCCAGGAGACCTGGCCCTGCCCGGCTCCGGGCTTTCTCCGACAGACCACCGGATGGTCGTCCCTCAGCCGTCGACCGATGTGCTCTTCGTAGGCGGTCAGGGATCGCCCGAGCAGGCGGACGAGGGCCGGACCTGGGACCAGGCGCCGGGAGCGGCTTGCCTTACCGATCCAGGCGATGGTGGGTGGGTCGTGGTCCAGGTGGAGATCGCCGATCCGGAGGGAGGTGATCTCCGCCGCCCGCATTCCGGCCAGCCCTAGGCGGAGGACCACCTCGTCCCGCATCCCTGGTGCTCCGTCGCCGCCACAGGTCCCCAGGAGCCCCCCAAAGGCTTCCTCGTGGGTAAGCCAGCGAGAGCGGGATTCTTCCCCTGGACCTTGCCGTAGAGGCGGGGTATGCGGCGTAGGGGATTGTCCCGGCTCGCCAGGGCCTCGACCAGTGCTGGGTCGGCTTCCCCATCCGGACGCACCACCGCAGGAAGGTGCACACCCGGGATAGGCGGTTCCGGACGGTGTTGTTGGCCGGAGGGCGACCGTGTCCCCCACACCAGGCCAGGACGTCGACCTCCGCGAGGTGCCGGGGATGGTGGCACCCGGTCGAGGTGAACAGGGCCGTCAACTCGGCGACGTACTGGTGGCGGGGCTTCGGATTGGAGTAGCGCCGGACGAACTCGCCGATCAGGTCATGTTTTCCACAGCGGACAGGCCGCAGGGCTGTGACCGGGGCTTTGGTTACACGGTCTGTATCTTGATCTCGATGTCGACGCCCGCCGGCAGGTCGAGGCGCTGGAGCGAGTCGACGGTCTTGGGCGTGTGCTCGACGATGTCCACCAGCCGCTTGTGCACCTGCATCTCGAAGTGCTCGCGGCTGTCCTTGTACTTGTGCGGCGAGCGGATCACCGTGAAGCGGTGACGCTCGGTCGGGAGCGGCACCGGCCCCTGCACCTTCGCCTGGGTGCGCAGGACCGTCTGCACGATCTTCTCCGTCGACTGGTCGAGCACCTCGTGGTCGTAGGCCTTGAGGCGGATGCGGATCTTCTGGCGCGCGGCGTCGGCCATCGGTCTGTCGCTCCCTGTCCCCCGCCGAGCCCGGTTCCTACTTGAGGATCTTCGTGACCCGGCCGGAGCCCACCGTGCGGCCACCCTCGCGGATGGCGAACAGCAGGCCCTCGTCCATGGCGATGGGCTTCTGGAGCTCGACCGTCATCTCGGTGTTGTCACCGGGCATGACCATCTCGGTGCCCTCGGGGAGGGTGATCGATCCCGTCACGTCGGTGGTCCGGAAGTAGAACTGCGGCCGGTAGTTGTTGAAGAAGGGCTTGTGGCGGCCACCCTCCTCCTTGGTGAGGACGTACACGCTCGCCTCGAAGTTCGTGTGCGGCGTGATCGACCCGGGCTTGGCCAG
>DATJBC010000038.1:0-55355 GCA_035515515.1 Acidimicrobiales bacterium | reverse complement strand
GGAACCAGAACATCGGCGGCACCGGGTCCCCCATCCGTGCCACCTCGGCGTCGACGTCCACGCCGAGCGCCCGCAGCTCTGCGTGCGTGGCGTCGATGTCGTCGGTGACGAGCGTGATCCCGGTCAGCGCCGGGGTGACGTCCTGTCCCTCGGGCGGGGGCGCCAGCGCGATCCCCGTCTCGCCTGCGGGCGGGTACACCTCGATCCAGCGGTACCCGCCACCGAACGGCGTGTCGGTGCGCTTCTCGAAGCCCAGTCCCTCGTAGAACTCGACGGCACGGTCCTGGTCGGGCGTGGGGACGCAGACCAGGCTGATCTGTCGGATCCTCGTTGCGGTGGTCGTCACGGTGACTCCTTTCCTTCTCGGGCGATACCTTCCGGTGCCTAGACGGCGCCGGGCCCCCGAAGTCATCGGGTGCCGGGCGCGCCGTCGCCCGGCACGGGGGGCGCGGGCACGGGTGTCGTGACCAAATCCCCTGGTGGCGCGAGGCGGGGGTGGTCGACGCTGGTGACGTCGGACACCAACGAGTTGAAGGCGGACACGTCTCATGGCCGGTGCCGGAGTGAGAGGTCGGGGAGCGCAGCCGGGTCCCGACCGGGCCGCGTCGCCCCCCGTCGTGCTGCTGGAGGCGCCCGAGGGCGCCGAGGCCGGCCGGCTGTGGGGGATCCTCGACGGCGGTGGCTTCCGCGTGTCGTGGTGCCCGGGACCCGAGGGGCCACCGGCGGCGTGGTGCCCGGTCATGGGTGGCCGCCGCTGTGCGCTGGTCGAGGAGGCCGACGTGGTGGTGTCCGCGCTCGGGCTCTCGGCCGGCTCGTGCCGGCAGGTCCTCGAGGGGATCACGCGGCTGCACCCCGACGCCGGGGTGATCGTCGAGGCCTCGCCGGCGGACGCCGCGGCGTGCGGCGCACTGCTGGAGGGCTGCACGGTGTTGCCCAGGCCGCTTCCCGCCCGGGCCCTCCTCGAAGCCGCCGGCGCCGTGTGCGTGCGGCGGCGCGGCCGCGGGGCCGGCCCGTGAGCCGGGCCCTGCCCGTCGGCGGTCTCGACGCCGCGTTCCTGTCGTGTGAGACGCCCGGCATGCACATGCACGTCTGCGGCCTGGTTGTGCTCGAGCCGGCGACGACCGCGGAGGCGACGTTCTGTGGCATCCGCACCCTGTTGCTCGACGCCCTGGCCCGGGTTCCCCAGTTGCACCAGCGATTGGCCCCCGTGCCGCCGGGCGCGGGCCGCCCGTGGTGGGTCGATGACGCCGCCTTCGACATGGACCGGCACCTCCAGCGCGTGTCTGTCTCCCCGCCCGGCGACGACGCGGCACTGGCCCGACTGGTGGGCGAGTTCGTCGGCCGGCCGCTTCGCCGTGACCGCCCGCTGTGGGAGGCGTGGTTCGTGGACGGGCTGAGCGGCGACCGGGTCGCGCTGGTGGCGAAGATGCACCACGCCATCGTGGACGGGGTCACGGGCGTGGCGGTGATGGGCCGGCTCTTCGGCTTCGGCGCCCCGCAGGGCGCCGTGCCGGGCGCCGAGGGCCCCTGGCGGCCGCAGCCCTCCCCCGGGGCGCTGCGGTTGATCGGCATGGGCGTCGTGGGCCGGCTGCGCGCCCCGCTCGAGATGGCCCGGTTGGTGCCCGTCACCGCCGGACGCCTCGGGGCGACGGCCTGGGACCTCGGCACCCGCGGCGTGCACGGCGGCGCCCGGGCCCTGCCCTTCACCGCCCCCCGCACCTCGCTCAACGCCGTCCTGACGGCGCGCCGCAGTGTCGGGTACGTCGCTGTGCCGCTGGACGACGTCAAGGCGGTGAAGAGCGCCTTCGGCGTGAAGGTCAACGACGTCGTGGCCGCCGTCGTGGGCGGCGCCCTGCGCCGCTACCTCGAGGCGCGCGGGGAGCTGCCGGAGCGGCCGCTCGTGGCCGCCGAGCCGATGGCGGTGCACGCCCAGGTGGGCGGGGTAGCCGGGGTGAGCAAGCTGTCGGTCATGTTCTCGACGCTGGGGACCGACGTCGCCGATCCCGCCGAACGGCTCCGGACGGTGGCGGCGTCCAACGCCCGGGCCAAGGAGGTCACCCGGGCGATGGGCTCGGACACCTTCGTGCGGTGGGCCGAGCAGATCTGGCCGCGGTCACTCGCCATGGGCGCCCGCCTCTACGCGCGCCTGCACATGGCCGAGCACCATCCGGTGATGTTCAACGTGCTCGTGTCCAACGTGGCGGGCCCGCCGATCGACCTGTACCTGGCGGGCAACCGCGTCGTCGCCACCTACGCCTTCGGCCCCATCATCGACGGGGCGGGGCTCAACGTGACGGTCCTGTCCACCGGTGACCAGGTCGGGTTCGGCCTCATGGCCTGCCCCGACGTGGTGCCCGACGTGGGGGCGCTCGCCGCCTCCCTGCCCGGTGCGCTCGACGAGCTGGTGCGGGCCGCCCGCCCGCCCCGGGGCGGGGTCCGCCGCCCCGTGGCCGACGGCCGGCCGCGCGAGCCCGTGTGGGTGCGGTGACCGCTCGGTGCCGTCGCTAGCCCGCCAGGGCGCCGGCCGGGGTCACGTGCTCGGGTGAGGGCCTGGGGGACGTCGCCCTGGCGGCTCTGAGCGCGCGGGCCAGGTCGTCGATGCCGAGCACGAACTTCGACGAGGGGGCGGCGAGCACGGCGGGCGTGCCCCGGTTGACGGACTCCCCCACGAGAGGATCGTTGGGCAACGCCGCATCCACCTTCATCCGCATCGCCCGCTCGGCGTCCGCTCTCGTCAAGCCGCTCTGGACCGTCGCCTGGTTGAGGACGAGCTTGACGCGCTCGCGCGGGATCCCCAGGGCGTGCAGCGTCTGCAGACCGAGCCGCGCGTTCTTCAGGCTCATGACGTCGGGCGTGGTGAGGATCACGATGTCGTCGGCGTCCTGCAGGCTGACGAGGGTGCTCTCCTCGATCCGGGGGGAGGTGTCGACGACCACGTAGGCGAAGCGCGTGCGCAGGAGGGTGAGGATCCTGTGCACGTCCGAGCGGTCGACCTGGTCGGCCGAGACGGGGTCGGCGGGCGCCGCCAGCACCCGGAGGCCCGTCGGCTTGTGCCGCAGCAGCAGGCTCTCGAGCACCTCCGCGTCGAGACGGTCACCGGCCAGGGCGGCCTCGTTGATCGTGTGCTCCGGGCGCAGCTGCAGCATGATGGCGGCGTCGCCGAACTGGAGGTTGGCGTCGACGAGCACCACCGGTTGGGCCGTCTGCCGTGCGAGGGACACCGCCAGGTTCGTGGCGACGACCGACTTCCCCGTGCCGCCCTTGGTGCCGAAGACGGTGACGATGCGGCCCGTGGTGACGGGGGTCGGGTGGTCCCGTGAGGAGCCGGAGCCCTGTCCCGTCTCCTGCTGGCCGCGCAGGAGGGCCACCGAGCGCGCGATGGCGTCGAGCAGCTCGGTGTGCTCGGCGCTGAGGGCGACCACGTCGTCGATCCCCGCCCGGAAAGCCGACCGCACGATCTCGCCCGACAACTCCGACACGAGCATGACGGCGCGGCAGCGGGGCCGGCGGGCGATGAGCGGCGCCACGCCCTCGATGACCGTCCCCGGGGCCTCGGACGGCCCGAGGACGAGGACCCTGGGGAGCTCCGCGCCCGGCGCGGCGGCGAACGGCGCCAGGCTGTCGTAGGCCGTGGCGGGGAGCTGCAGCGTCGTGATGTGGTCCTTCAGGACGGTCCGGACGACCTCGTCGGGGTCGACGACGACGACCGAGACGGCCCCTTCGGCCGGCGCGGCGGCGCTGCCGCGGGGATCGGCCCCCGCCTCGACGCGCGGCGCCGCCCGGCCCGCAGCCCGATCGCCGGGCCCGGGCGGGCCCGGCGCGGCGGCGCCCCGTGCCGGGGTCGCCTCGCGTGCCGGGGCCCCGGCGTCCGCTGTGTCGGGGACCGGTTGCGCTGCGGGGGCCGGAGGGGGCGGTGCCTGGCGGGGAACGGGCCGCGCCCTATTCGGCGCCGGTGGGGGCGGGAGCGTCACGCTCCGGGTGATCGCCCGGATCGACCTCGTCAGGAGCGGGGACTTGCCCCGCAGGTAGACCTCGGTCGAAATCGGCACTCCACGTGTCGAACGCGTCATCACGCCCCGTGACAATCATCGGTCCACCTGCGAGATCCTTTAGCGATCTTCTCCCAACAGCGCCCCTACCCCGACGGCGCGCCGGCGGCCGGCGCCCGCGCCCGGGCGGCCCCGCCCCGGGCAGGGCGCCTCGGCCGACGGGGGGCGGGGCGCCGGTGGCGTGTGGATGGAGCAGGGGGACTGCCCGTAAGGTCCGACGCTGCAAGGTGGAGCGAACGAGCGATCCGGCACGGAGGCGTCGCGGCGCCGGCGGCCGTGTCGGTCCCCGGGGGGTTGGCACACGTGGCGACGAGGAGGGAGCAGAACCTCGCCCGCAAGATGAAGGCCCTCATCGAGGTGACCGAGGACCTTCGTAGCGTCCTGCTCGCCTACAAGCGCGTGAGCGCGCAGGTCGTCGAGCGCGTCGAGAAGGGCCACACCCTGGTCGCTGCGCTCGAAGCGCTGCGCGGGCCCATCCGGCGCCGAGCCGTGACGGAAGCGGTGGAGAACTTCGAGGGCGCCCGGCACGCCGTCCGGGTGGCCATGTTCGCCCTCGGCCAGGAGAACGGGACGAGCGCGAGCGAGCTGGGCCGCCAGCTCGGGATCTCGCGCCAGCTCTCGGCCCGCCTGGCCAAGGAGGCGGAGGAGCTGGCCTAGCGAGTAAGCTGGCGCGGCCCAGGCGGGCTCCCGGGCGACCCCCGCCATCTTGTCGGTACCCAACCATCTCGATCGTTGGGAGAGGGGACTAGGGGCTTTGGACTCTGGGTGGCCCCCTAATCGAGGTCTAAGAAGTCCTTATGAGGCTTCTGACGAGGCGACGCAATATGCGGCTCACACCGAGGCGTCCGCTCCTCGTGGTGCGCGCGCCGCGCTGCGGCCGCGCACGGGCCTCGACGACACCGAGCGTGCGAGCACGATGACCGACTCCGGCGCTGTCGTCGGCGTGCCCCGCCCGCGGCCGGAGTCGACGCGCGCCCGGATCAGGCACGCCGCCATGGAGGTGGTCGCCTGCCACGGCTTCAGCGCCACCGTGGACGAGGTGGCGCGGGCGTCGGGGGTGAGCGCCCGCACCATATTCCGCCACTACGCCACGCACGACCGGCTCATCGCCGAGACCGTCAAGGACATGTTCGAGGCCTGCGGGCGCTACCCCGTCGACGACCTGCCCCGGCTGACCGACGACCTCGAGGGATGGATCGGGGCGCTCCCCCGCAGGGTCGCCGACGTCGACGAATGGCTCACGCACCTGTGCGTGACCATCCACACCCGCTCGGCACGGGTCTTCGGCCAGGCCTTCTGGGACATCCATTCGATGAAGGACGTCGAGGCCGAGACCCTGTCGGCGGTGGCCCGCTTCCGGCGCGAGTACCGCCTCCGAGCGGTCAACTACCTGGCGGGCCTGGCATGGTTGTCCGCCGGTGGTGAGGGCGCTCCTCCTGAGGACCTCGTGCTGACGTTCGCCCTGGCCCTCTCCCCGTTCGCCACACAAGCGCTCATGATCGACTTCGACCGGTCGCCCACCGACGTCGGCGTGCTGACGGCCACGATCCTCAAGGACGCGCTCGCTCGCGCCGTCACCGGGGCCCGGGCACGACGCGATCCCGGGACGCACACGGCGCGCGACTCCGCCGGATAGGCGGCGCACGGCCCGCGCTCGCCCGGCGCCCGTCTCCTACAATCCCCGCGGTGCGCCGAGCCGTCGAGGTCGTGCGGCGGACGGGTGGGCGTCGCGTGGTGGCGCTGGTGGTGGTCGCGGGCAGCGCCGTCCTCGGGGCCGGGTGCGGCCCGGGCGCCCCCGCGTCGTCGTCCACGAGACACTCCCAGCCACCCTCGACGACGGCACCGGCCGGACGCGTGCCGGGCTCCGCCTCTCCGGCGTCGCTCGTCGACCCCTTCATGGGAACGGGTGTGGGGGGGACGAGCGTGGGGTCGATCGACACGTTCCCCGGTGCCGACGTGCCGTTCGGCATGGTGCAGTGGAGCCCCGACACATCGCCTGACCGGGCGCCGGGCGGCGGCTACAGCTACAAGGACTCCTCGATCAGCGGGTTCAGCCTGACGCACATGAGCGGGCCGGGCTGTCCCGTCTACGGGGACATCCCCATCCTCCCCACCGTGGGTGCGCTCCGACGGGATCCCGCCGCCACCACGGCGAGGTTCTCGCACGCCACCGAGGTGGCACACCCCGGCAGCTACGCGGTGACCGCGGGGGACCCCGGGGTCGCCGTCACGCTGGCCGTGACGGCCCGCTCGGGCCTGGGTCGCTTCGTCTTCGGGGGCTCGGGCCGGGACAACCTGTTGTTCAAGGTGGCCGGCAGCGCCAACGGATCGGCGCGCTCCGCCGTGGCCGTCGTCGGCCACGACGAGGTGGAGGGGTCGGTGGCGAGCGGCTCGTTCTGCGGGACCGGCGGCACCTACCAGCTCTACTTCGCCGCCCGCTTCGCGCAGCCCTTCACCTCCTGGGGCACCTGGCACGGCGCCACGGTGGAGCCGGGCAGCACGGCGAGCACCGCGGCGCGCTCGGGTGCCTACGTCACCTTCCCCGCCGGCACCCGAGCGGTGGTGATGCAGGTGGGCGTGTCCTTCGTGAGCGTCGACGACGCCCTGGAGAACATCGACGCCGAGGACACCGGGTGGGACGTCGGCACGCTGCAGCGACGGGACACCGCGGCCTGGAACGCCCTCCTGGGCAGGATCGCCGTGCGCGGGGGCTCCCTCGCTGACGAGCGCACCTTCTATTCGGCGCTCTACAAGTCGTTGCTCGAGCCCAATGTGTTCGACGACGCCAACGGCCAGTACGCCGGATTCGACGACAAGGTGCACATGGCGGTGGGCTACACCCAGTACACCGACTTCTCCGAATGGGACGTCTACCGCAGCGAGATCCCCCTGTTGGCGTTGCTGGCTCCGCAGCAGGCCAGCGACATGGTCACCTCGCTGCTCACCGACGCCGGCCAGGGCGGCGCCCTGCCCAAGTGGGCCGTGGCCGACTCCGACGCCGCCCAGCAGAACGGGGACTCGGTCGATCCGGTCATCGCGGCGGCCTACGCCTTCGGCGCCCGCGCCTTCGACCTGCGAACGGCGCTGGCGGACATGGTCAAGGGGGCCACCGACCCGGGCGCCACCGACGGCGCCTATCCCGAGCGTCAGGACCTGACGGAGTACGAGGCCAAGGGGTACGTCGACGCCGAGGTCCACGACGTCACCTCGCTCGACTACACCGTCGGGGGCTCGCTCACCCTGGAGTACGCCGTCGACGACTTCGCCGTGGCGCAGGTGGCGCAGGCGGCGGGGGACAGCGCCGACGACGCACGCTTCATGGCCCGGGCCCAGAACTGGCGCCACGAGGTCGACACCGCCACGGGCTATCTCGGCGCGCGCCGGTCCGACGGGACCTTCCCGCCCGGCCCCGCCTTCCAGCCCTCGCCCCTCCCCGGCATCGGCCAGGCCGGGTTCGAGGAGGGCAATGCCGTCCAGTACACCTGGAGCGTCCCCCAGGACCTCCACGGGCTCTTCGGCGCCCTGGGAGGCGACCGGGCGGTGGTGCGCAAGCTCGACACCTTCTTCACCAAGCTCAACAGCAGCCGCAAGCAGCCCTACGACTGGGCCGGGAACGAGCCGTCGCTCGGCGTCCCCTGGGAGTACGACTACGCCGGCGCCCCGTGGCGCACCCAGTCGGTGGTGCGGCGCATCGCCACCTCCCTCTACGCGGCCACGCCCGACGGCGAGCCGGGCAACGACGACCTCGGGACCCTGTCGTCGTGGTACGTGTGGGCGGCCATCGGGCTCTACCCCGAGGTCCCCGGGCGGGGCGAGCTCGCCCTGGCCAGCCCGCTCTTCCCCCACGTGGCGCTGACCCTGGGGGACGGGCGCGCCCTCGTCATCGACGCCCCCGGCGCGTCGCCCGCCGCGCCCTACGTCCACGGGGTGACGGCCCAAGGCGTCCTGGCCGCGCCGGGCCCCTGCGGGGCGGCCGACGCCGCCGCCCCCGCCGCCTACTCCTGCCCGTGGCTCCCCGCCTCGGTCACGGCGTCGGGGGCGGTGCTCGACGTGCGCCTCGGGCCGTCGCCCGACCCGGGATGGGGGAGCGCGCCGGGGGAGGCCCCGCCCTCGTTCCCGTCCCCCTGACGGGGGCGTCGCCGCCGTGGACGAAGGGACCATGGACCCTGCCGGTTCCCCGGCACGGCCGTCATGATGGCTCTTGGCGGACCGGTACTGAGGAGATGGCCCGGGCGCCAAGGGAGGTTCGCGTGGTCGTGCTCACCGACACCTCCCGAGTCGATCGTGGCTCGGCAGGTGATGGTTCCGCCGCGGTGGAGGTGCGCGGCCTGACCAAGCGCTTCGGGGCGCTGACCGCCGTGAACGACGTCACCTTCGACGTCGCCCACGGTTCGATCTTCGCCTTCCTGGGTCCCAACGGGGCGGGCAAGTCGACCACCATCAACATGCTGTGCACACTGGCCGCGCCCAGCGCCGGGGGGGCGAAGGTAGGCGGCTACGACGTCGTCGCCCAGGCCAGGATGGTGCGTCGCCACATCGGCCTCGTGTTCCAGGAACAGACGCTCGACGACCAGTTGACCGCCGAGGAGAACCTGCGCTTCCACGCCGTCCTCTACGGCGTGCCCACCGGCCAGATCGAGCAGAGGATCGCCCGGGTCATGGAGCTGGTGGCTCTCACCGAGCGCCGCAAGGACCTGGTGTCGACGTACTCGGGCGGCATGGCCCGCCGCCTCGAGATCGCCCGCGGCATGCTGCACACGCCGAGCGTCCTGTTCCTCGACGAGCCGACGGTGGGCCTCGATCCCCAGACCCGGGCGCTCATCTGGGAGGACATCCACCGCCTGCGCCGGGAGGAGGGGGTGACGATCTTCCTCACCACCCACTACATGGACGAGGCCGAGAACGCCGAGCGCATCGCCATCATCGACCACGGTGAGATCATCGCCCTCGACACCCCCGACGCGCTCAAGGCGTCGGTGGGGAGCGACACCGTCGCGCTCGAGACGGCCGACGACGGCGCCGCCCTGGCGGCGCTGCGCGCCGCGGGCTACAGGGTCGAGCCCACCCGGAGCGGGTTGATCTCGTACGTGAACGAGGCGGAGGCGGCCGTCGGGCCGCTGGTGGCCAGGGCCGGGGTCCCCGTGCGCCTGGTGCGGGCGCACCGCCCCACCCTCGACGACGTGTTCCTCCACTACACCGGGCGCGAGATCCGCGAGCAGCACAACGAGGGTGGGCAGCTGCCCATGTTCGCCCGCATGCACGGCGCGCACCGGCGGTGACGGCGCCGTGACGACGACCACGTGGCCGCGGCCCGACGGCGGGACCCCAGCCCCGGTCCAGCAGCGCGGCGGGGCGGTGGCCGAGCTGCGCGTCGTCGGCATGGTGTGGGAGCGCGAGCTGATCCGCTACGTGCGCACCCGGACCCGGATCCTGAGCGGCCTCATCCAGCCCGTGCTGTTCCTCTTCGTCCTGGGCTACGGGATGAGCGGGCTGGTCGGGACCGTCGGTGGCTTCAACTTCCACCAGTTCGTGTACCCGGGCGTGGTCGCCATGAGCGTCGTCATGACGGCGATGTTCTCGGCTCTCTCCATCGTATGGGACCGCGAGTTCGGGTTCCTGCGCGAGATGCTGGTCGCCCCCGTCGGGCGCTCCACCCTCGTGCTGGGCAAGATGTTCGGCGGCGCCACGGTGGCCGTGATGCAGGGCACGATCATGCTGGTGCTCGCTCCGTTGGTCGGCATCCACCTCTCCGTCGCCCTCGTGGTGCAGATGGTCCTCCTGGAGCTGCTCATGGCCGTCGCCATGACGACCTTCGGCGTGTTCATCGCGAGCCGGATCTCCAAGATGGAGTCCTTCCAGGTCGTCATGCAGATGCTGCTCATGCCCATGCTCTTCCTGTCCGGTGCCCTCTTCCCGCTCAGCGGCCTGCCCGCCTGGCTGGCGTTCGTCACCCGGCTGAACCCCCTGACCTACGCCATCGCCCCGTTCCGGCAGGTGATCTTCGACGCGCAGCACATGTCGGCCGTGGCCCGGTCGCACTTCTCCACCACCGTCACCTGGTTCGGGTGGACGCTCCCCATCTGGCTCGAGGTCGTCATGGTCATGTGCTTCGCGGCGGTGTTCTTCGTGGCCGCCGTGCGGGGGCTCTCGAGGACCGAGTAGCGCACCCGCCGGGGCCGGTCCAGGCGTCGCCGGGCGGCGCCCCCGCCCGCCTCGGGGCCGCCGCCGACGGCCCACGCCCCGCTTTACCCACGGGACCACCCGCCGCGGGGCGCGGTGGGCCGACGCTGCGGGGCGGGCGGCCGCGGATTGAGTAGCTTCGAGGTCCGTGCCCGGGCCTCCCGCGACCCGATACGTGAAGACCGGTGACGGCGTCCACATCGCCTACCAGGTCTACGGCGACGGCCCCGTCGACCTCGTCTTCGTCCCGGGGCTCGTCAACCACCTGGACCTCATGTGGGAGGACCCCAGGGCGTCGCGCTTCTTCGAGGGCCTCGCCGCCTTCGCCCGCGTGGTGATGTTCGACAAGCGCGGAACGGGGCTGTCGGACCGGGACGTGGGGAACGCCAGCATCGAGGAGCGGATGGAGGACGTGCGGGCGGTGATGGACGCTGCGCACTGTGAGGACGCCGCGCTGTTCGGCTACTCCGAAGGCGGCCCGATGAGCATCGTCTTCGCCGCCACCTACCCCGACCGCGTGCGGGCGCTCGTGCTCGCCGCCACGTTCGCCAAGATGCTCCGGACGCCGGACCACCCGGCGGGGATACCGGCCCCGAGCCTCGACGAGTTCCGCCGGATGGTCGACACCGGTGGGTGGGGGACGGGCGGGTCGATCGAGTACTTCGCTCCGGGACTTGCGACCCAGGAGCGGGCGGTGGCGGGCATCGCACGCTGGGAGCGGCTGTCGGGAAGCCCCAGCGCCGTCGAAGCCATCCTCGATTTCATCGAGCACGTCGACGTGCGACCCATCCTGCCGACCATCACCGCCCCGACGCTCGTCGTGCAACGGAAAGAGGACCGCGTCATGCCCCGCGGCCAGGGCCGGTACCTGGCGGAGCACATCCCGGGTGCCCGCTACGTCGAGCAGGAGGGTGATTGCCACATCCTGTGGCTCGGTGACTCCGAGCACCTCGTGGCCGAGGTCGAGGAGTTCCTCACCGGGTCACGGACCCGCAGGGACGTCGACCGGCTCCTGGCGACCGTGATGTTCACCGACATCGTGGGCTCGACGGCGCAGGCCGCCGAGCGCAGGGACCGCCAGTGGCGCCGGACGCTGGACGCCTACGACGCCCTGGTGCACAGGGAGCTGGAGCGCTTCCGGGGACGGCAGGTCAAGTCGACGGGCGACGGGACGTTGGCGGCCTTCGACGGCCCCGCCCGTGCCGTCCGGTGTGCGGCCGCCATCCGGGACGGCGTCGCCGATCTGGGCCTGCAGATCCGCGCCGGCGTCCACGCCGGCGAGGTCGAGGCGCGCGGTGAGGACCTTTCGGGCATCGCCGTCCACATCGCCGCGCGCGTCGAGTCGGCAGCCGGTCCCGGTGAGGTGCTCGTGTCCTCCACCGTCAAGGACCTCGTGGCGGGCTCGGACATCCAGTTCCGCAGCCGTGGCGAGCACGACCTGAAGGGCGTGCCCGGGACGTGGCAGCTCTTCGCCGTGGCCGACTAAGCCTCCGCTCCGCCACCGGTGCACCGTGGCGGCCCCCACCCGGACCCCGGTCAGTCGCCCGGGGGCTCCCACCCCGAGTAGAACTGGCGGAACCAGCGCCTGTACTGGGCGATCGGCCCGTCGACCTTCGTGAGGACCGGCCGCTGCCGGTAGACCTTGTGCTCCCAGATCGGGATGTCCTGCGTGAACTGCAGGTTCGTCACCTTGGCGTTGAGCTCGGCCACCGACGCCGTCGCCTGGTCGTCCCCCAGCGCCTTCATCGAGAAGTGGATGGTGATCTCGGTGATCTCGTCGTCGACCGGCGTCTGGGTGATGAAGGTGAGCATGTCCAGGGCGCCCTCCCGGACCTCGACGGCCACGATGCCCGGGCCCCACGCCGTCGTGCGGGTCCGCACCTCGAACCCGGAGTCGGTCACCGCGGTGACCTTGACGCTCTGGTCGACGACCATGGACGGCCCGTCGAAGGTCACGGCGAAGTGGTCGTCGTCGGGCGGGACCATGTCGTGGACCGTGTAGAAGTGCGCCCGGTCGATGATGTTCTCGGTGAGGTCCTGCAGGCCGATCCGGACGCGGTAGGTGTCGATCCGCCACGGCGTCCACGACGCGCCGTCCCGGCGGTACGACGGGACGTCGTAGGCGGGCCCGGCGCCCCCCGCGTGGTGCCACACGAAGACCCGCCCGTCTCGCTCGCGCACCTCCCAGGCATGGGCTTGGACCCGTGGCGGCCGACGTCCGAGGCGCGGCACCTCGGCCAGGCGGCCGTCCCCGTCGAACCGCCACCCGTGGAAGGGGCAGCTGATCCCGTCCCCGCAGACGCGCCCCCCGAACCCGAGGTGGGCGCCGAGGTGCGGGCAGTGGGCGTCGAAGACCCGGGCCGCGCCGTCGTCGCCCCGGAACGCCACGAGCTCGCGTCCGAGGTACTGCAGTGTCGTGACGGCGCCGGCGGGGACGGCCTCGGAGGCGCACACGCCGAACCAGCCGTCGGGCACCGCCGGGAACGGGTACCGGGAGCTCACCCCCCGCCCCCTACGGCGTGCCGAACCGGCCTGCGAAGGCCCGGAGGGGAAGGTCGGCGCTGGTCACGATGCCCGGCGGCGCCGCCACCACGGCACGGATGGCGTTGAGGGCCGGAAGGCCGGTGATCGTCATGCCCAGCGAGGCGAACGCCGCGGGGGACGAGAGGTCGGCCCCGCGCTTCGGGAAGATCATGTGCTTGCTGAAGATGCAGGGGTCGCCGTCGATCTGCGTGATGTAGCAGGCCTGGATGTCCCAGTGCGGATCGGTGAACGGCGTCATCTGCCACTCGAGGTGCATCTCGACCCTGGGTGTCTCGCCGACCACGCCCACGTACTTCAGGTAGCAGCCCCCGAGGGATCCCCTGGGCAACCGGTACCAGCCGAGGTCGACGTCCTTGGTGCAGGCACCCAGCTCGTACTCGAACCGGACGGCGTCGAGCTCGATGCGCATGCAGTCGGCCATCAGGCGCACGGCGTCCTCGAAGACCCTGGTGTACTGCTCGAGCATCCCCGGCACCCTCGGGTCGCCGACATCCAGCCCGAAGCCCACGGCGTGCCAGGTCTCGACCGAGTGGTGACACGACACGTCCACCGACTCCTTGCAGAGCACGTGCTCGACGTCGGCGACGTCGGTGGAGTGGGCGATGGTGAGGATCTGGGCCAGTCCCGGGTTCATCCCGGTGCCGTAGAAGGTCGACGCCCCCCGGCGACATGCCGCCTCGATCACCTCCGACTCGGTGTGTCCCGAGGGATGCCGGTGGTTGGCGTCCCGGTGGTGCCCCGTGATCCAGTCGGCCGTGGTCACGATGTTGATGCCGGCTTCGAGCACGTGCTCGTAGAGGTCGAGGTCGGGGAAGACCCCGTGGAACGTCACGCAGTCGGGCCCGGCGGCGATGATCTCCTCGACCGTGCCGGTCGTGAGGACGCCGATGGCCCCGGCCCCCACGAGCTCCCCCGCGTCCCGCCCCACCTTCTGCGGTGTGTAGCAGTGCACGCCGACGAGCTCGAGGTCCGGGTGCCGTCCGATGCGCCGGATCATCTCGGAGCCCACGTTGCCCGTGGCGACCTGGAACACCCGGGCCCTTCGGCCATCCAAGGGGTCGGCTGGGCTCACGGTGCATCCCCTTTCCCCGGACCACGGGACCCGCGCCCGTGCCGCCGGCGCGCCGTCAGACTAGGTTTCAGACAGCTGTCTAGCTAGTCCGGGGGTGGCGGAGTGAGCGGCTGCCGGTCGGCCCTGCTCGGGCCGCCCTCGCCCGGGAAAGGTGGTGCGCATGTCGGGTGGGGACGACGCCCGGGTCGTGGTGATCTCGTGTGACGGCCACGCTGCGGGACGGCCGGCCGACTACGCGCCCTACATCGATCCCGCCTACCGGCGGGCGTTCGACGAGTGGGTGCGCACCGAGGACGGTGTGGCGGCGGCGCGCGCCGCGGCCCTCGAAGAGGACCGCTTCCTCTTCTCCAAGGCGGGGAGCGAGGAATTCGAGTCCCGGACCGGCGACATGCGGGACGGCGAGTGGGACCCCGCGCTCCGCACGATCGCCCTCGAGGACGACGGCATCGTCGCCGAGGTGCTGTTCCCCAACTCGTGCGTGCCCTTCGGGGCGTTCGGCGAGACCGCCGGGCCCGAGCTGCGTCTTGCCGGCAACCGGGCCTATGACCGGTGGGTCCTGGACTTCGCCCAGGAGTCCCCCGGCCGCCGGGCGGCGCTGGCCATGCTCGCCGTGACCGACATCGGCGCCGCCGTGGCGGAGGTCGAGTGGGCGGCGGGGGCGGGGATGCGGGGCGTGATCCTCCCCACGGCACCGGGCGACGGCGCGCCCCCCTACGTCGACCCGTGCTACGACCCGGTCTGGGCGGCCTGCCAGGACACGGGCCTGCCCGTCCACATCCACAGTGGCAGCGGCACCCCGGACTACGGGGACTACGGCGTGGTGAGCATGATGCTCTACGCCACCGAGGTGCACATGTGGGCCCGCCGGCCCCTGTGGTTCCTGATCTGGGGCGGGGTGCTCGAGCGCTTCCCGGCCCTGCAGGTCGTCTTCACCGAGACGCGCGCCCAGTGGCTCCCCGAGGTCCTGGAGCTGCTCGACGGGATCTACGCCGCGCCGTTCTTCAGCCACATCCGGGAGACCGTCAAGCACAAGCCCAGCGAGTACTGGCGGCGGCAGTGCCACATCGGGGCGTCGTTCATGACCGCCCGCGAGGCCGCGCAGCGCCAGGTCATCGGCCTGGACACGATCATGTGGGGCGCCGACTACCCGCACATCGAGGGCACCTGGCCCCGCAGCCGCCATGCACTCACCCGGGCGTTCGCCGGCGTCGACGCCGAGGACGTCCGTCGCATCCTCACGCACAACCCGGCCGAGCTCTACCGGTTCGAGGTCGGCCGGCTCCAGCCGGTGGCGGACAGGGTGGGGCCGACGATGGCCGAGATCACCGCCGGCGGCTGACCCGCCCGGGACCCCGGGTCGCCGTCCTCCCCCGGTCCGTCACCGTGGGGGCCCGGGAGCGGCCGTCCCGTCGGGGGCGCTTTCGCCGACCCAGCCGTGGCTACCAGAAAGGCAACCAGTGGAATTCGGGATCTTCATCCAGAACTACGTGCCGAAGTTCCGGCGCGAGGTCGACCCCGACGCCGAGCACAGCGTCATCATGGAGGAGCTCCGGCTCGTCGAAGCGGCCGACCGCGCCGGCTTCAAGTACGCGCTCATCCCCGAGCACCACTTCCTCGACGAGTACTCGCACCTGTCGGCCAGCGACGTCGTGACCGGGTACCTGGCGCGGGGCACCGAGCGGATCCACATCGTGGCCGCCATCTTCAACCCCCTGCCCGCCCTCAACCACCCCGTGAAGGTCGCCGAGCGGGTCGCCATGCTCGACCACGTCACGGAGGGCCGCTTCGAGTTCGGCACGGGCCGCGGGGCGGGGAGCCACGAGATCCTGGCCTTTCTCCCGGGCATGCGCGACCTGTCCAAGACGCGGGAGATGTGGGAGGACGTCATCGCCGAGTTCCCCAAGATGTGGACGCAGGAGGTCTACGAGGGGTACGAGGGGACGTACTGGTCGCTCCCGCCCCGGATGATCCTCCCCAAGCCCTGGAAGAAGCCGCATCCCCCCATGTGGTACGCGGCGGGCAACCCGAGCAGCTACGAGATGGCCGCCCGCAAGGGCCTGGGTGTGCTGGGCTTCTCGGTGGGCGACCTCGGCGACCTCGAGCGCGTCGCCGGGCTGTACAAGGCGGCCATCCGGGACGCCGAGCCCATCGGGGCGTTCGTCAACGACAACATCTGCGTGACGACGGCGGCCATCGTCACAGAGGACCACGGCGACGCCGTACGGGCGGCGGTGGCCGCCCGCATGAACTACTTCCAGAGCCAGGTCTTCCGGTACCACGACACGTTCCCCCACCCCGAGTCCGTCCCCTATTGGCCCGAGATCCTCCCCGAGTACGACGAGCCGGTGGTCGAGTTCATGGCCAGCAGCGGCGCCCTGATCTGCGGCGACCCGAACGACGCCATCGAGCAGTGCAAGCGGTGGGAGTCGACCGGGGCCGACCAGCTCGTCATCTCGGTCGGGGCGGCGCCCATCGAGACGACCCTCGAGACCATCGAGTTGATGGGCGAGCACGTCATCCCCAAGTTCGACACCGATCCCGTCCATCGCACGTCCCGCATGCGCGACTTGGCGGCGGCCGACGGCCGGTAGCCGCGCCTCGGGCGCACACGGCCCGGCGCGCACCCTTGAGTAGCATGCGGCGATGGACACCGAAGCCGAGATCGCCGCGCTGAGGCACGCTGTCGGCCAGCTGGCCCGGGCCGTGGAGGAATTGGCGGACTCCGTCCTCGACGCCGTGCAAGGGCGTGAGGCCTCCGAGGTGAGCGGGGCCAGGAGCGCCAGCCGCACGGCGCGGCACATCGCCACCCTCTTCGACGACGCCTCCTGACCGGCCGGGCCCTCCCGTGGTGAGGGCCGGGGGTATGCCGGGGCGCGCTACTCCGCCACGTGGCAGACCGCCTCGACGTTGTTGCCGTCCGGGTCGCGCACGAAGGCGCCGTAGTAGCCGGGGTGGTACTCCGGCCACGACCGCGGCTCGTGCAGCGGCCGGGCCCCTGCGGCGATGGCGGCATCGAAGAACGCCCGCACGGCCGCGCGGTCGGGTGCGGCGAATGCGATGTGGGACTCCCTGAAGCCCTCTCCCGTCTCCTGGGCGCTGATCCAGAACTCTGGCCTGCCGGCCGTCCCGTAGCCGATGGCTTGGCCGAAGTCCATGACCCGGGAGCCGCCGAGCGTCGCCAGCACGGCGTCGTAGAACGAGGCACTGGCGCCGAGGTCGGCACACTGCAGGGAGACGTGATCGAGCATGGCAGAAGCCTATGCCCGCCCCGCGAGGCGTCAGACGCTGAAGGCCTGCAGCAGCACGGCGAACGCACAGCCCGCCGCCATTCCGCCGTAGCCGGCGATGTTCCTCAGGAACTCGTCCGGGTCGAAGTCCGTCCCCAGCCCGTCGATGTAGGCGCGGTGCTCGCGGAGCGACGCCACCCCCAGGTCGATGGCGTCGGTGACGTCGACGAAGTGCGTCGGGTCGGGCATGCCCGCCACGAAGGCGCCCGTGATCCCCCTCCAGGCCTCGCCGGCGTCCTCGAACACCCACTCGTTGGCGGCGTCCCGACACGCATCGAGGGTGGCCAGCCCGACGGCCCGGTGATCGGCGTGGTTCACGCCCCCGCCCTCGCCCCAGGTCAGCTCGAAGTTCATGGTGATCACCACGTCGGGGCGGGCCCGCCGCAGGGCGGCGGCGATGTCCCGGCGCAGGTCCAGGCCGTACTCGACCGCCCCGTCGCGGTGGTGGAGGAACTCGAGGTCGTGCACGCCGACGACCGCCGCGCTGGCCCGCTGCTCCTCTTCGCGCAGCGGGCCGGTCACGTCGGGGGCCATGCCGGCGATCCCCGCCTCGCCCCGGGTGGCGAGCACGTAGCTGACGTGCTTTCCCTGCGCCGTCCAGCGGGCGACGGCGCTCGCCATGCCGTACTCCAGGTCGTCGGGATGGGCCACGACGGCCACCGCCCGGCTCCAGCTCTCGTCCATGGGCTGCATGGGAGACCTCCGCGTCAGACGGCCGAGGTGAAGTACCGCGCCAACCCACCGAGCCGTTCGATCACCGCGCCGTCGCCGCGCAGGGCCTCGCCCAGGGCGCCCCGGCCGCTGAGCGCGTCGACGGCGGCCTCGGGGCTGTGCGACAGCACCACCACGGCGCCCGGCGGCGGGCCGCCGCGCGCGCCGTCGACGGGGCGGGCGGACGACATCACGGCGGTCACGACCCGGTCGTCCCGGCGCACCCGGACCGGCCCGACGCCGACGTCCAGCGGTGCGGGCCCGCTGAAGAACGAGGCGACCACGAGCGAGTAGGCCAGGCTGGGCAGGGTCTCACCGGGCTCCGAGACGACGGGGCGCCCCAGGGGCACCACCACGTCCCGTTCGTGCACGGCCGAATCCCAGCCGACGTGCACGGCGCTCAACCACCAGGGCACGCTGCCGGCGGGCGACAGGCTGGGCCGGGCGAACCGCACAGGGTCGGCGGACTCGAGCTCGACGCTCATGGCCTCGGTCGAGGCCAGGTAGCGGTCCCGGACCTCCTCGTCGGGCAGGCAGCGGTCCGCCTGCACCGCTGCGTCGGGCGTGGTCCTCGGGTCGAAGCCATCGGCGGGGGACTCGTCGCCCGACCAGATGCGGTGCATCGTGGCGTCCACCCACACGAGGTGGCGCAGGACGTCCGCCACCGTCCACCCCGTGCACCGTGACGGGGCGGCCAGCTCGTCGCCGGTGAGCGTGGCGGCGGTCGCCGCCAACCGCCTTCGTTGGACTGCGAACGCCGCCAGGGTGGCGTGGGGATCGAAGAGGAAGCGGATGTGGTCGGCGTGGGGAACGTCCTCGTGGGACGTGGCTCGCTCCGTCATCGCAGCGGCTGACTCTCCATGACACTCGTGGGCGAGGCGATGTCGAGCCACGCTACCCCGCGACGTCGCACCCCAGGAACGGGCGGTGCCGGCGTGGGAGGAATACCGTCGCGGCATGGCGCACGACAGGGACGTCCTGGCCGACCGGCTCGAGATCGACGACCTGCTGCACCGCTACGCGACGGTCGTGGACGGTCGCCGGTGGGAGGAATTCGACCACGTCTTCACGCCCGACGCCCTGCTCGACTACCGCTCGGCGGGCGGCATCCGGGGACCCATGCCCGAGGTGCGGGACTGGCTGGCCTCGGTCCTCCCCGTGTTCCGGTGGACCCAGCACCTCGTGGTCAACCGGGTGGTGGCGCTCGCCCCCCGCGCCGATACGGCCACCGCCCGCTCGCTGTTCCAGAACCCCAACGGCGCCGAGGTCGACGGCCGGCCGTGGCTGTTCGTCGTGGGCGGCGCCTATCACGACCGCCTGGTCCGCACCCCGGCGGGATGGCGGATCTGCCACCGCGTGGAGGAGACGACCTGGTGGGACAACCCGCTCCCCGGGCTGCCGGCCACGCCGTTCCCCGTCCCGGCCGACGCCTTCGACTGACGGCTGTCGGCCAGGGCGTCCGCCGGGCCCGGGCTCTTTGCGACCGCAAGGGACGCCCAGAACGGCGCAGCCAGGCGCTCCAGCCACGCACAGCGGTACATTCGGGCCACGGGGGAGTGGGGGACGCATGAGGGGTAGCGGGCTGGGGGTCGTGCCGTCGTGACGGGGTCACGCGGGCGTGGCATCCCCCCGTGGCGGTCCGGTCCCCGACGCCGGGGACGATGCCGGTGAGGTCCGGGCGCCTCGTCCGCCGCTACCTGCCCCTGGGGGTGCTCATCGCCGCCCAGGTGCTCATCATCGTCCTCTTCCCCTCGACGTCGCCGGGCCAGGGCTCGGCGGCACCGGCCGCCGCGGGGGCCGGCGCCGTGGTGGGGTTCTCGGGACCGGGGGGGACCGGCTCTCGCACCCACTGCGTCGGCGGCCGTGAGTTCTCGCCGTCGATCGACTACTACGCCCCACCCTGCACGCCGGGCACGATCGGCGGGAGCTACGACAACGGTGGCGCCACCTCGCAGGGGGTGACGGGCAGCACCATCACCGTCGTCGACTACTACGCGGACGCCGGGGCGATCGTCGACACCATTCTCCGCGGGGAGGGCCTGTACGTCGACCTCGCCCAAACCAAGCAGGTGACCCAGGCGTTCCAGAACTTCGTCAACTCCCACTACGTGTTGTGGGGACGCAAGCTCAAGATCGTGACCTACAACAGCACCTGCCGCACCGTTCCCCCCGACACCGGGTGCCTGCTGGCCGAGATGGACACCCTCGTCCAGACGTACCATCCCTACGCGGTGGCCTGGGGGACGACGCTGTGCTCGGTGTGCTTCGCACGCCTGGCCCAGGACCACACCATCGCCCTGGGCGGTGTGGGCTTCAGCTCGGCCTTCGCCCGGGCCAACGCCCCGTACTTCTGGTCACCGGGCGAGAGCTCGACGAGCATCGAGCAGGGGTTCGCCAGGTTCTGGTGCAACCAGCTGACGAGCAGGAACAGCAGCCGCGTGGTCAGCTTCGCCCAGGACAAGAACCCCGCCCAGGACTTCAACGGCAAGAAGCGGGTGCTGGGGGTGATCTCGACCAACGACCCCGACAACGAGGACACCGTCACCGGGGTCCTGGTGCCGGCGCTCAACCGCGACTGCGGCGACGGCGGGAGCGTCGCGCAGCACCATTACTTCTACTCGCAGGACATCAGCACCGCCGCCCAGCAGATCAGCGCGGGGATCTCGGCCATGGACACACCGAACGACCCGGCCACCGACGTCGTGTGCCTGTGCGACCCCGTGGCCCCCGAGCTCCTGTACTCCGGGGAGCAGCAGCACAACTACTACCCCGAGAACGTCCTCGCCGACGTGCAGGGGATGGGCGTCGACCCCGTGGCGCAGAACTTCGAGACCACGCCCACCCAGGAGTCGCTCGCCTGCCCCGACCCGCAGTCGGGCTGTGAGTTCGACAACGCCTTCGGCATCACCTCCTACGCGTCGCTCGAGCCCGCCTCCCAGGAGGCGGGGCCCATCACCTACCGGCTCGGAGGGGGGACGAACCTCCCGGAGAAGCCGTACGTGGCCACCGGCGGCTGGGAGCTGTGGAACATGCTGGCGAGCCTCATCGAGAACACCGGCCCCGACCTCACCCCCGCCCGCATGGCGGCCGCCGCGCCGTCCATGGGCACGCGAGGGGGAGGCGCGACCGGGCACGCCGAGTTCGGGTTCACCAAGGGCAGCTACGACTGGACGATCGACTCCGCCGTCGTCTACTGGTCCAAGAGCACGCCGTCCACCTACAACGGCAAGCCGGGCACCTTCGTGGACATCGAGGGCTCGAGGTTCCTGTCCGGGAACTACCGCAAGCTGTCGGAGCCGCCGATCCCGAAGACGCGGTCGTCATGAGGGCCGCCCTGCTCCCCCGGTCGCTCGCCCCCGCGCTGGGGGCCGTCCGAGGGCCGAGCTGGCCGGCGCGCACGGGCCGCTGGCTGGCGGCGATCGCCGTGTTCATCGCGGTCGTCGAGCTCGTCTTCGGGCTGTCTGCGCCCGACTTCGTCTCCGGCCTGGCGCTCGGGTCGCTCTACGGCATCATCGGCGTCGGGATCGTCCTCATCTACCGGACCTCGCGCGTCATCAACTTCGCCGCCGGCGCGGTCGGCGCCGTGCCGGCCGTGATCGCGCTGGTGCTCGTCCTCGAGTACAACGTCGACTACCTGGTGGCGCTGCCCATCGTGCTCGTGGGGGGGCCGGCCCTCGGGCTGGTGGCGGACCTGGTCATGCGCCGCTTCGACGCCGTCCCCCGTCTCATCGCCACCGTGATGACCATCGCCGTGGCCCAGAGCCTGGCCGTCCTCGGCTTCTTCATCCCGGTGTGGATGGGCCAGAAGGCCACCGACCAGGGCACGACGGTGACGACGCCGTGGCAGCACCTCGTGTGGCACAGCAGCCGCGGCCAGCCGTTGCTCACGGGGAACGAGGTCGCCGCCTTCCTCACGGTCGCCTTCGTGACCGTCGGCCTGGCGGCGTTCCTGCGCCTGACGCGGCTCGGGATCGCCCTGCGCGCCTCGGCCGAGAACGCGGACCGCGCACTGCTGCTGGGAATCCCGGTCCGCCGGGTGAGCGCGGCCGCATGGGCACTGGCGGGCCTGCTCGCCGCCCTGGCGATCTACGTGCAGGCGCCGCTCATCGGCACGCCCAACGACGCCACCCTGGGCCTCGACACGCTCCTCTACGCCCTGGCGGCCGCCGTGGTGTCGCGCATGGAGCGCTTCGGGGTGGCGCTCGCCGCGGGCATGGGCATCGGCGTGCTCATCACCGCCACGATCATCCACTCCGGGGACAACAGCATCTCGTCCTCGGTCATGGTGCTCGTCATCCTGGGGGCCTTGCTGACCCAACCCCGTCGCACGGCTCGCGCCCTCGACGCCGGTGAGGGCCGGTGGCAGACCGTCAAGCAGTACCGGCCCATCCCCGCCGAGCTGCGCACGCTCCCCGAGGTCGCCGCGGCCCGCTGGGGCGCGGTCGTCCTCGGCGCCGGGCTGATGGTCGCCCTGCCCTACATCCTGGGCGTCGACAACGTGGCGTACCTCGTCCTCCTGCCGCTCTACGGGATCGTGGCGGTGTCCCTGGTCGTGCTGACGGGATGGGCCGGGCAGATCAGCCTGGGCCAGTTCGGCCTCGTGGGGGTCTCGGCGGGCGTGGCGGGCGGTCTCGTCGCCAACCACGACATCGACTTCTTCGCCGCTCTGGGCGTCGGCATCGCCGTCGGGGTCGTCGCCGCGGTGGTGGTCGGCCTGCCCTCGCTGCGCATCCAGGGCCTCTATCTGGCCGTCACGACCCTCGCCTTCGGCTACGCCGTGCCCAACTACGTCCTCAACGGGCACTACTGGATCGGCGAGCAAATCCTGCCGTCGGGCCTGTCCGCCCACCTCAGCCGACCCGTGCTGTACGGCCGCGTCGACCTCACGGGGGACCGCGCCTTCTACTACGTCTGCCTCGTGTTCCTGGCCCTGGCGATGGTGGCGGCCCTCGCCTTCCGCCGCAACCGGTCGGGCCGGGTGCTCATCGCCCTGCGCGACAACGAGCGCGCCGCCGCGGCCTTCGCCGTCAACCCGGCGCGCACACGGCTGGCGGCGTTCGCCATCTCGGGCGGGATCGCCGGCCTGGCCGGGGTGCTCTTCGCCTACGCCCAGCAGAACGTGGTTCCCGGGACCTACGAGCCCGAGGCCAGCCTCACCCTCTTCCTGGCCGTGGCGATCGCCGGCGTGAGCTCGGTGCCGTGGGCGGTCGTGGGCGCCATGGGCATCGAGGTGGCGGTGGTCTTCGGCCCACGCGTCTACGACCTGTTCCACTCGACCACCATCGAGACGACCCTGCCGCTTCTGCTCACGGGCCCGATCCTGCTCATCAACGCCTACTTCAACCCGGGTGGGTCGGCCGAGATGGGCATGCAGCGACGCGACAACTGGCTGCGCCGGGTGGCCAGGCGCCGCGGGATCGTCGTCCCCGCCCTGGCCGCGGATCCGGCGTCCGGCGCCGATCCCGTCCCCGTGCCCGCCGGCCGCGCCCCGGCCCCGGCGCCCGCCGTCGCCTTCGCCGGGGTGTCGCCGTCCACCGGAACGGGCCCGGTGGCGCGTGCCGCTCCCTTCCACGGTCCGGTCACGCCGTGATCACCTTCGTGGTCCTGGGCGTGGTGGTGGCGGCGTTCGGGCTGGCCTTCGACATCCGCAACTGGCTCGCCGCGAAGGACGACGACACGGCCCGCCCCGTGGCGCCCACGGAACCGGCGCGCCCGGCAGCGCCCACGGACACGGCGCGCCCCGCAGCGCCCACGGACACGGCACGCTCTGCGCCCACGCCGGTGGTGCCCACCCACGGCGACGGCGCCCCGGCGCCGGCCGCCGTGGCGACCGCCGCCCCCCTCAGCCCGTCTCCGCCTCGGCCCGCTCCCGTGCCCCCGTCCCCGTTCGTGGCCCGGCCGCCGGCCCCACCCCCCGCTTCGGGAGCCGCCGGCGCCCGGGACGCGCTGTTCGTGACGACCGGTCCCGTCGCTCCGGTGACGGGGGCGGCGCCCCGGTCACCGGCCGCGCCCGCGCCCGATGACGAACCGCTGCTCGTGTGCCGCGGTGTGCACGTCGCCTACGACAAGGTGCGGGTGCTCTTCGGCGTGGACATGGAGGTCCGGCCGGGCGAGATCGTGGCCCTCCTGGGGACCAACGGGGCCGGGAAGTCCACCTTGTTGAAGGCGATCTCGGGACTGGTCGACCCCGTCGAGGGCGCCATCGTCTTCGGCGGGAAGGACATCACCCACGCCGACCCGGTGGAGCGGGCGGGCCTGGGGATCGTGCAGGTCCCGGGGGGCCGGGCCGTGTTCCCCACGCTGACGGTGGCCGAGCACTTCAAAGCGGCCGCGTGGCTGTTCGCCAAGGAGGGCGCCGCCGAGGTCCAGGCCCGCACGGCGAAGGTCCTCGAGCTGTTCCCGCGCCTCGGGGACCGCTGGCACCAGATGGCGGGGAACCTCTCGGGCGGCGAGCAGCAGCAGCTCGGCCTGGGCATGGCCTTCGTGGCCAAGCCGCGCCTGCTCATCATCGACGAGCTCTCCCTCGGCCTGGCCCCCGCCGTCGTCGAGCAGCTCCTCGGGATCGTCCGGGCCATCCACGGCGAGGGCTGTCCGGTCATCCTCGTGGAGCAGTCGGTCAACGTGGCCCTCACGGTCGCGCACCGCGCCTACTTCATGGAGAAGGGCGAGGTCCGCTTCGAGGGGGCCGCCGCCGACCTGTTGTCCCGGGGCGACCTCCTGCGGTCGGTGTTCCTCGAAGGGGCCGCCGCCAACGGGTCGGGCACCCCCGCGCTGCGGGCAAACGGCCAGGCCCCGGCGTCGAGCGGCGGCGCGGATCGGCTGGCGTCGCAGCCCGTGGTGCTCTCCACCCACGGGCTCACCAAGCGCTTCGGGGGGATCGTGGCCGTGGACGACGTCACGCTGGAGCTCCGGCGGGGCGAGACGCTCGGGCTCATCGGGCCCAACGGGGCAGGGAAGACCACCGTCTTGGACCTGATCTCCGGGGTGCTCCCGGCCGACGGTGGGCGCATCGAGCTGGACGGGGTCGACGTCGGCACCTGGTCGGCCAGCCGCCGGGCGCGGTCCGGCCTGGGGCGGTCGTTCCAGGACGCCCGCATCTTCCCGTCCCTCACGGTCCGCGAGAACATCGCCATGGGGCTGGAGCGCCACATCACCACCCGGGACCACCTGGCCGCCTTCCTCGACCTGCCGGCCATCCAGCAGTCCGAGCGGCAGGTGGCGCAGCGGGTGGAGGAGCTCATCGAGCTCATGCGGCTCCAGTCCTACCAGGACAAGTTCGTGTCCGAGCTGTCCACCGGCGTGCGCCGGATCGTCGACCTGACGATGGCCATCGCCCACGACCCCACGGTGCTGCTCCTGGACGAGCCCTCCTCGGGCGTCGCCCAGCGCGAGACCGAGGCACTGGGCCCCCTGCTCAAGGACATGCAACGTGCCACACAGTGCTCGATCGTGATCATCGAGCACGACATGCCGCTCATCAGCACCGTGTCCGACGAGATCGTCGCGCTGGACCTCGGCCGGGTGGTGGCCCGGGGACCGGCGTCCGCCGTGATGTCCGACCCCCGCGTCGTGGCTTCGTACCTCGGCGAGGACGTGGCGGTCATCCAGCGGTCGGGCCGGGCGCCCGTCGCCCCGGTCGCCGTCGCCCCCGCCCGGCACACGCTGTCGACGACGACGCCCCGGGGGTGAGGCCCCCGCCGGTCACCACGGCCGGGAACCGAGGTGGCTAGCCCCTTCGACGACGTGCGCGAGGAGGAGCTCCGCCGCCGGCGCACCGTCAAGTGGACGCTGCACGGCCCGGCGGTGCTGGCCGCCTGGGTGGCGGAGACCGACTTCTCCCTGGCACCCCCGGTACGGGCCGCGTTGCTGGAGGCGGTCGAGCGCAGCGAGCTGGGGTACGCGCCGGCGGACACGACCGAGCTCACCTCCGCGTGCGCGGACTTCCTGGTCGAGTCCTACGGCTGGAGCGTCCCGCCGGCGCGCATCTTCCTCGTGGCCGACGTGCTGTCGGGCATCACCGGCGCGCTCGAGGCGTTCGTGCCGGCGGGGGCCGGGGTGGTCCTCCCCACGCCCGCCTACCCTCCGTTCTTCGACATCGTCGAGCTCACCGGCCGTCCCGTCGTCGAGGTGCCGCTCGTGGACGACGCCGGGCGGCCCGCCCTCGACCTCGAGGCGATCGGCACCGCCCTGTCCGGGGGCGCACGGGCGGTCCTGCTGTGCAACCCCCAGAACCCGACCGGGCGGGTGTTCACCCTCGCCGAGCTGCGGGAGCTGGCGCAGGTCGTCGAGCGCCACGGCGCCCGGGTCGTCGCCGACGAGGTGCACGCCCCGCTCGTGTACCCCGGTGCCCGGTTCGTGCCCTACGCGACGGTGTCCGAGGCCGCCGCCACCCACACCGTGACGGTGACGTCGGCCTCCAAGGCCTGGAACATCCCGGCCTTGAAGTGCGCGCAGGTCATCGCCAGCAACCACGCCGACGCGGCCGCGTGGCGGGCGCTGCCGCTCCACCGGGTCCCCGACGCCACCGCGCTCGGCATCGTGGCGTCGACGGCCGCCTACCTCCACGGCCGCCCGTGGTTGGGTGCGCTGGTCGAGTACCTCGACGGCAACCGGCACCTGCTGGGCGAGCTCCTCGCCGAGGAGGCCCCCGCCATCGGGTACCGGCGGCCCGAGGGGACGTACCTGGCGTGGCTCGACTGCGCCCGCCTCGACGTGGCCGACCCGGCGGGGTTCTTCCTGCGCGAGGCCAGGGTCGCCCTGAACGACGGCCCGTCGTTCGGGCAGGGGTGGGGCCGGCACGTCCGGCTCAACTTCGGTACCTCCCGGCGGATGCTCGAGCGGATCGTGGCCGCCATGGGGAGCGCCCTGCGCGCCAGGTCGGGGCCGAGCCACCGCTGACGGGCTTCGAGGCGGAGGCCACCGCGCCGGTTGCGGGACCGCCTTCCCCCCGAGAAGACTCCGGTCCGGTGGACACCGAGAAACTGGCGGCCCTCGCCCTGCGCGTGTGGGGGTACAAGCAGGGAGAGGTCGTGGCGCTCATGGTCCACCTGGGGGACCGGCTCGGCCTGTACAAGGCGATGGCCGGGTCGGGCCCCGTCACGGCCGGGGAGCTGGCCGACCGCACCGGGCTGGACGCACGCTGGCTCCTCGAGTGGCTGCGCGCCCAGGGGGCGGGCGGCCTGCTCGAGACCACCGACGGCGTGCACTTCGAGCTGGCGCCGGAGGGTGCCGAGGTGCTGGCGAACGACACCGACAGCACGTGGTTCGCAGCCGGCGCCTTCCACGGGTACGTGGCGACACCCGAGTCCCTCCCCCTGCTGGCCGAGGCGTTCCGGACAGGTCGGGGTCTGTCCTACGACGACCTCGGCCCGAGCGGCGCCCACAGCGTCGAGCGGTTCACCGCGCCCTGGACGAAGCTCGTCCTCGTCCCCCGGGTGCTCCCCGCGCTGCCCGGCGTGGTGGAGCGGCTCGAGGGCGGTGCCCAGGTGGCCGACGTCGGTTGCGGCGCCGGGGTCGCCCTGGAGGCGATGGCGGGCGCCTACCCGGCGTCGCAGTTCCACGGGTACGACCCCTCCTCCCACGCCCTGGACAGAGCGAGGGAGAAGATCGAGGCGGCCGCCCTCGACAACGTGACGCTGCACCGGGCGGGGGCTGCCGAGCTGCCCGCCGAGCCGACCTACGACCTGGTCCTCACCCTCGACTGCCTCCACGACATGGCGTTCCCCGCACAGGCCATGGCCGCCATCCGCCGGAGCATCAGGCCCGACGGCACCTGGCTCATCAAGGACATCCGGGCCGCGTCCTCGTGGGAGGACAACCTGCGCAACCCCATGCTGGCCATGATGTACGGCACCTCGGTCACCACGTGCATGTCCTCCGCCCTCTCCGAGCCGGGTGGGGCCGGGTTGGGCACCCTCGGGCTGCACCCCGAGCTGGCGGCGCAGATGGCCGAAGACGCGGGGTTCACCTCGTTCACCGTGCACGACTTCGACGACCCCGCCAACCTCTACTACGAGGTTCGTCCGTAGCCGTGCGGGAATAGCGCCTCCGCCGGATCCGTTGCACCGACCGATGCGGGGCGCGCAGAGACCCGAGACGCTGCCCTTCCGCTCGGTCCTGGCGGTGTGCGCCCATCCCGACGACGAGAGCTTCGGTCTCGGGGCCGTGATCGGCGACCTGGTCGCACGCGGGGCGCGGACGTCGGTGCTGTGCTTCACCCATGGTGAGGCCTCGAGCCTGGGCTCCTCGAGCGCCTCGCTCCGTGAGGACCGCCGAGGCGAGCTGCGGGCCGCCGCGGGCGAGCTCGGGGTGGAGCGGGTCGACCTCGGCGACCACCCCGACGGAGCCCTGGAGTCCGTCCCCCTGCACGAGCTCTCCCGTACGGTGGAGGAGGCCGCCCGGAGCGTCGGCGCGGACCTGCTCCTCGTCTTCGACGACAGCGGCGTGACGGGCCACGCCGACCACCGTCGGGCCACCGAGGCCGCGCTGGCGGCTCCCTCCGGCCTCCCCGTGCTCGCCTGGAACGTGCCCCGGCGCGTCGCCGAGGTGCTCAACGCCGAGTTCGGCGCCTCGTTCGCCGGTCGTGACGACGACGAGTTCGACCTGGTGATGACGGTGGACCGCGTCGCGCAGCGTCGGGCGATCGCCTGCCACGTCAGCCAGGCGACGGACAACCCGGTGCTGTGGCGACGCCTCGAGCTGCAGGGTGCCACGGAGTCGCTGCGCTGGCTGCGCCCTCCCGCGCCCGCCGGCCGAGCCGACCACGGCCGCGCCGCCCCGAGCTCCGCGCCATGACCGGCGCGCCCGGCTCGCCCCCGGGGCCCACCGGGCCCGACCGCACCGGGGGTATAGCCCCGGCGTCCGGGCCCCTGGACGCCGCCGGCTGGGACGCGCGCTACGCGGGCCACGACCTGCTGTGGAGCGCCGAGCCCAACCGCTTCCTGGTCGAGGAGGTGGGCGCCCTGGCCGCAGGCGAGGCGCTCGACGTCGCCTGCGGCGAGGGGCGCAACGCCGTGTGGCTCGCCGAGCGGGGGTGGCGCGTCACGGGGGTCGACTTCTCGCCGGTGGCCTTGGCCAAGGCCCGACGCATGGCGGCGCACCGGGGCGTGTCCGTCGACTGGGTGGAGGCCGACCTCCTCGAGTGGGAGCCCCCGCGCCCCTTCGACCTGGTCGTCGTGCTCTACCTCCACCTGCCGGCGCCCCTGCGCCGCCGCGTCCTGCGCCGCATGGCGAGGGGCGTGGCGCCCGGGGGGACCCTGCTCGTGGTCGCCCACGACCGCTCGAACCTGACCGAGGGCCACGGAGGACCCCAGGACCCCGCGCTCCTCTACGGCCCCGGCGACGTGGCCTCCGACGTGGGGGACCTCCTGCGCGTGGCGCGGGCAGAGACGGTCCGCCGTCCCGTGGAGGCACCCGACGGTCCCGTGGAGGCCATCGACCTGCTGGTACGAGCCGTCCGCGCCGGGGCAGGGCACGGGGCCCGGCGCCCGGCGTGACCGCGGCCCCGGCGGCCGCCGTCGTGTGACGTTCGGCCCTACTGCCGCCGCGGGCCTCCCGGCCATGCTGGGACCATGGCGCGACGGGTGCTCGTCCTCGGTGGAGGCACCGGGGGGACGCTCGCCGCCAACCGGCTCCGCCGGGTCCTCGGGCCGCGCGACGAGATCACCGTCGTCGACGCCGACGACCGGCACCTGTACCAGCCGGGGCTGCTCTTCGTCCCCTTCGGCCTGGCGTCGCCGTCGCGGCTGGTGCGCTCGCGCGCCGCGCAACTGCGCCCGGGGGTGACGTTCGTCGAGTCCGCCGTCGACCGGGTCGACCTCGACGCCGACACCGTGGTGCTGGCCGACGGGACGACGATGTCCTACGACGTCCTGGTGGTGGCGAGCGGCTCCCGCCTGCTCCCCGACGAGACCGAGGGGCTGACCGGCGCGGGCTGGGGCCGGCGGGTGCACACGTTCTATACGCTCGGCGGTGCGGCCGTGCTGGGCGGCGCGTTGGCCACCTTCGAGGGGGGGCGGATCGTCGTCAACCTCGTCGACCTGCCCGTCAAGTGCCCGGTCGCCCCGCTGGAGTTCTGCTTCCTGGCCGACTGGTACCTGCGCCGGCGCGGCATCCGGGCGCGGACCCAGCTCACCCTGGTCACCCCCCTCGACGGGGCGTTCACCAAGCCCGGCTGCAACCGCATGCTGTCGGGGCTCCTCGGGGACAAGGGCGTGGAGGTCGTCACCGAGTTCGCCACCGCGGCCGTGGACGGCGAGCAGGGCCGCCTCGTCTCCTACGACGAACGGACCGTCCCCTTCGACACGGCGGTCATGGTCCCCGTCCACGGGGGTGCCGCCTACGTCGGGCGCTCGCCGGGCCTCGGCGACCCCATGGGGTTCGTCCCCACCGATCCCGGCACCCTGCAGGCGAGGGCCAAGCCCAACGTCTTCGTCATCGGGGACGCCACGGACCTGCGCGCGTCGAAGGCAGGATCGGTGGCCCACTTCGAGGGCGAGGTCCTCGTGCACAACGTGCGACGCCTCCTGGCGGGACAGGAGCCCGACGCCCGGTTCGACGGCCACACCAACTGCTTCATCGAGACCGGCTTCGGGCGGGCGCTGCTCATCGACTTCAACGACGCCCTCGACCCCGTCCCCGGCAGGTTCCCGGGACCGGTCGGGCTGCCGCTGCTCAAGGAGTCCCGCCTGAACCACCTGGGGAAGCTCGCCTTCGAGCAGCTCTACTGGCACGCCATCCTCCCCGGACGCGACATCCCCTTCATCGAGAGCGCCATGCCGGCGGCGGGCAAGCGGTGCGACACGACCGAACGGACGCCGGAACTGGTGGGAGGCCCACGATGACGACGACGACGCTGGCAGGTGCCGAGGTGGCCCTCGACGACGAGGGCTTCTTCTGCGACCCGCATCAGTGGAGCGAGGCCATGGCCGCCGAGATCGCCGCCGGGGAGGGCATCACCTCCCTGACGGAACGGCACTGGCAGGTGATCACGTTCATGCGCCACGAGTACGAGGAGAAGGGCGCCGCCCCCAACGTCCGGGCGCTGTCGAAGGCCTCGGGTGTCCCCATCAAGGAGCTCTACCAGCTGTTCCCCAAGGGCCCGGCCAAGCTGGCGGCCAAGATCGCCGGCGTGCCCAAGCCCCACGGGTGCATCTGAGCGGCCAGTCGAAGGAGCGCACCATGTCCGACGCCATCGAGAAGGTCTCCATCATCGTCTCGAAGGGCTCGCTCGAGGGCGTCTACCCCGGGCTGATCATGGCCAACGGGGCCCGCGCCGAGGGGATGGAGGCCAATCTTTTCTTCACCTTCTTCGGGCTCGACGCCATCCACCGGGGCCGCCACGAGCACATCAAGGTCGCCACGGTGGGCAATCCGGGGCTGCACTTCGCCACGATGCTCGGCGGCCTGCCCGGGATGTCGGCCGTCATGACCCACTTCATGGACCGCAAGATGGCGCAACTCGACATCCCGCCCATCCCGGAGTTCATCGAGATGATCGCCGACTCGGGCGCCGGGCTCTACGCCTGCAAGGCCTCGGTCGACCTCTTCGGTCTGGACAGGGACGACTTCATCCCCCAGGTCAAGGACGTCATCACGGTCGGCGAGTTCTACGGCCTGGCGGCCGGGGGCCAGATCATCTTCACGTGAGGCCCGCCTGCGGCGCGGCTACGCCAGCCGCATGAACATCTTCTGGACCTCGTCGATGGGGTAGCCGCTCGCCTCGGCGTCCTCGGGATGAGCGATGCAGTAGGTGAGGCCGGCGGCGACCAGCTGGAACCCGGCCTGCTCGAGGGCCTTGCCGGCGGCGGAGATCTGGGTCACGACGTCCCGGCACTCCCGGCCCTCGTCGAGCATCCGCTCCACCCCCTGGACCTGTCCGGCCACGCGTCGAAGGCGCTTGCGGACGTCGTCGATGACCTCGTCGGGGAATTGCACGTCTCCTCCTCAGGCCGAGACCGCGCAGCGGTTCGGGCCGGTCTCGAGCAGGCGGATCTCGTCGAGCTGCGGGCGGGCGCCCTCCATGTTGATGTGCACGATCCGCACGTAGTTGGGGGGACGTGCCGCCACGTGGGTCTTCGCCCAGGAGACGAATTGGTCCATGTCGTAGGACAAGGGCTCGAGCGTGGCCACGAGCTCGCCCAGGGAGGCGCCCACCGGGGCGTCAGGGCGGACGACGACGGCGTCCCCGTAGTGCGCGGGCAGGACGGAGACGTCCGCGGGGAGGACGAGGACCTTGTCGTGGAGCGAGTGGAACAGCTGGACGGCGAAGGCCTCGGCCTGATCCGCCAGATCGGGCCGGCCGACGCTCTCCACGAACAAGGTGTCCCCCGAAAGCAGCACGCGGCCGGCCACGAGGTAGGCGGTCGATCCCCGGGTGTGCCCCGGGGTGTTCATGGCCAGGGTGCGGAGGCTGGTGCCCCCGGGAAGCTCGAACTGCTCGCCGTCGCGCAGGGGCGCGTGGTCGAACGCGAAGGCGTCGGCGTCGTTCAGATGGAGCCGCGCGCCCGTCTGCTCCGCCAGGGCGCGTGCGCCGCTCACGTGGTCGGCGTGCAGGTGGGTGTCGAACACCCGCGTGATCCTCCAGCCGTGCTCGTCCGCCAGCTGGGTGTAGACGGGGATGTCGGTCGAGGGGTCCACGACGAACGCCTCGTCGCCCGCGCCGACCAGGTACGACAGGCAGCCCTTGGCCCGCCGGCGGACCTGCACGACCCGCAGGTCGTCGAGCTCGAGTGTCACCGAGTCGTAGACCTGGGCCCAGGCGGCCATGCCCCCGGCCAGGTTGGCGACCGTGCGCCCCGCGTGGCTGAGCCGCTCGGCCGCCAGCGCGGAGCGGTTTCCCGTGGCGCACACGCTCACCACGTCGCGGTCGCTGGGCACCTCCTCCAGGCGGGACGCCAGCGCACCCAGCGGGATGTTGACGGCGCCGGGGATCGCCCAGGCGGAGAACTCGGCCGGCTCACGCACGTCCACCACGAACGGTGCGCGGTCGGTGCCCAGCCGGGCGGCCAGCTCGGCTGCTGCCAGGTCTCGGTACACGGCTCCTCCTCCGGGCGGGTCGGGCCCCACACCGCCATCATACCCCGGAGGGTATTGGTACGATACCCCTATGGGTATCCACCAGGAGGGCGTGGGCGCGGCGGGGGGCGCGCCGTGAGGCTGCTGCTGTCCCTGCCCCTCGGCCTGCTCATCGGGCTCGCCCTGGGCGCCGTCGGCGGCGGGGGCTCGATCCTGGCGGTGCCCGCCCTGGTCTACGTGGTGGGCCTGGCGCCCAAGCCGGCGGTGACCGGCTCGCTGGTCGTGGTGGCCGCCACGGCGGCCGGGGGTGCCTGGCTGCACTGGCGCGCCGGGCGGGTGCGCGTGGCGCAGGGGATGTGGTTCGGCGTGGCGGGCATCGCCGGGTCGCTCGCCGGGTCGCGCCTCAACGCCGCCGTCGACCCCACCGCGCTGCTGGCGGCGTTCTCCGGGGTGATGGTGGTGGCGGCCTGGCGCATGCTGGCCGCCCTCAGGGTCCGCGGCCCCGCCCGCCGCCCCGCCTGGGCGGCGCAGGCGGCCGGGGGCGCGCGCCGCCGGCCGGAGACGCCCGGGGCCGGCCCGCTCGACACCGGTCGGGACGCGCCCTGGCCTCGGTCGTCGGGCACGCTCCAGCGCGGCGCGGCCGTGGCCGGGGCGGGGACGGTCGTCGGCTTCCTGACCGGCTTCTTCGGCGTGGGCGGCGGGTTCGTCGTCGTGCCCGCGCTCGTCCTCGTGCTCGGCTTCGACATGCCGGTCGCCGTCGGGACCTCCCTCCTCGTGATCGCCTGCAACTCCCTGGTGGCGCTGGCCAGCCGGGCGGCCACCACGGGCATCGCCTGGAGGGTGGTCGTCCCCTTCATGGCCGCCGGCTTGCTGGGCGTCGTGATGGGCGGGCGCGTGGCCGGACGGGTCTCCTCGGCGCGCCTGGTCCGCTGGCTCGCCGCGCTCCTCGTCGTGGTGGCGGGCTACACGTTGGCGCGCTGTCTGGCTTAGGGGCGAGGATGGCCGGGAGCCGAGCCTCCGGCACGGTGGGGACGTGTCGTGCAAGGGGGCTCGGTGGCGCTCAGGGTCATCCAGTGGGCAACGGGGAACGTCGGCCGGGCCGCCATCGAGGGCGTGCTCGACCACCCCGACCTCGCGCTCGCCGGGTGCTGGGTGCACGCCGAGGGGAAAGACGGCCAGGACGTCGGGGCCATCGTGGGGCGGGGCCACCTGGGCGTGCGCGCCACCCGCGACGTCGACGCCGTGCTCGGCCTCGACGCCGACTGCGTGATCTACGCGCCGATCTTCGCCGACGGGGAGGTCCTGTCGCGGATCCTCGAGTCCGGCAAGAACGTCGTCACGCCGCTGGGCTGGTTCTACCCGTCCGCCGAGGAGCGGGCACGATTCGAGGCCGTCTGCCGCCGCGCCGGCGTCACGCTGCACGGGACGGGCATCCACCCCGGAGGCATCACGGAACGCCTCCCGCTCGTGATCTCGGCACTCTCGTCGTCGGTCACCGCCGTGCGGGCGGAGGAGTTCTCCGACATCCGCACCTACGGGGCCCCCGACGTCATCCGCGACTGGATGCTGTTCGGCAGGACCCCCGAGGAGTCCCGCACGAGCGTCATGGCCGAGGCGCTCGGCGCCGGCTTCCGCCAGTCCGTCCGCATGGTCGC
Organism: Acidimicrobiales bacterium; assembly: GCA_035515515.1. Taxonomy (GTDB): domain Bacteria; phylum Actinomycetota; class Acidimicrobiia; order Acidimicrobiales; family UBA8190; genus DATJBC01. Next base: position 20,842 of record DATJBC010000038.1, on the reverse strand, counting down.
CGACGAGCTGGGCTTCGACCTCGACGCCGAGCTGCGCACGACGCACGAGATGGCCGTGGCCACGGCGCCCATCGACTCACCCATCGGTCCCATCGCCCCCGGGCTGGTCGCCGCCCAGCGCTTTCGGTGGCAGGGGCTCGTGGACGGGGAGCCGGTGGTCACCGCCGCGGTGAACTGGCTGATGGGGGAGGAGCACCTCGACCCGCCCTGGCGCCTCGGGCCCGAGGGGCCCCACTTCGAGGTGGAGGTCACCGGGGACCCCGACTGCCTCGTCACGTTCCGCAAGCTCCATCCGGGCTCGGTCGCAGCGGGACTGGCGCGCAATCCCGGGATCGTGGCGACCGCCGCGCACCTCGTCAACGCCGTGCCGTCGGTGTGCGCGGCCCAGCCCGGCGTGCGCACCTACCTCGATCTGCCCCTGGTCGCCGGGAGGGCCGCCCGCCGCCTGCACCGGGGTCGGCGAGGCTCCGTGTGACCACGCGCCGCGCCCCGACACCGGGCGACGCCGGGGGGCCGGCGGGGCTCAGCCCTCGCCCACGACGCAGCGCTCACACGCCGAGACCGGGATCCACCCGGCCCGCATCATGAGGGCGAACAGCTTGCAGCCGACGCAGAGGGCGAGGACGGACTCGAGGAGGGCGGCGGCGAGCACGAGCCCCAGGACGGCGGCCGCGGCCGGCCAGTCGCCGGTGCCGGCCAGGGCCGCCGAGGTGACCGTCACGACGGCGCCGATCCCCTGGGCGAAGCGCTTGGGAGGCCCGGGGACGAGTTTCGGTGGCCACCCGAGGCGCGGCGTGACGACGCGCGTGACGAGCTGCCCGAGGGGGCTGAAGCGCGGCCCGGCCGCCACCCGGGCGACGAAGCCGTAGGCGAGCACGAACGGGCCCCACCGCAGCCCGAGCGCGATCGTCAGCGCGCTCGCCACCACGACGCCGGCCGCCACCAGGCGGGCGGAGACCTCGTTCACCGGGTCGGGGAAGGTGAAGACGCCGGCCACGCTCCGGCCCGGGGCCCGGGGGGCCGCCGGGCGCGCGCCGCCGGTCACGGGGACCATCCCCCGCTGGCGGCCGGCGGCCCGTCACCCATCGTCGGCTCCTAAAGGCGATAACTCCGATTTACTTAGTCATATATTAGCCTCGCCGCCGACGGGCGCACGCGGCCTCCCGGTCCGGGGAGGCCGACGTCGGGGGGTGGCGGGCGGGGTCGGGGACCGGCGGGGCGCGGCGCCGGGGCGTGGAGCGCTAGCGACCGCCGCGCCGGGGCGGCGCGAGCACGTCGTCGAGCGTGGGCAGTCCCGTCCGCCCGGCGGTGGGCTCCTCCGAGTGGTACAGGTCCTGGAGCGAGACGTAGGTCTGCTGGCCGGCGCTGCCCTCGAAACTCACGCGCTCGGGCAGTCGCGCGGCCTGCCCCGTGCGGGGGCCCTGCGCCGACCACCGGGACGATGCCCCCACCAGGAGCACGGCGCACGTGGCCAGGGCCATCCAGCCCGCCCACGCGGGACGCATGGTCAGGTCGGCCGAGGTGCGGAAGTACTGATCGGCGTTGTGGATGTTGGCCAGCCGCGCGGCCACGACGGCGCCGACGACGTTCACGAGCAGCGCGGCGAACCCGATGGCCAGCCCGATGCGCTTCACCTGCCGCACGGCGATCAGGGTGGCGACGGCGCCTCCGGCGGCGACGACCAGCTCCGCCAGGGGCAGCGCTTTCCAACCGTCGGCGTTGAAGAACGTGTACGTCACCCCGTTGATGGTGAGCCAGGGCCGGTTGGCCGAGAGGCCCAGGGCGGCACACCCCACCAAGACGACGAGGGCGAAGGTCCTGGCCGCCCAGGTCGCGCTGCGGGGAGTGCGCATGAGCCGGGTATCGGCACACCCGGGTCCCGGGTTGAGAGGGCCCGGGGCGGCGGCACCCCCCGTGGACGAGCTTAGGATCGGCCCGTCCGGACGAGGGGGGAGAGACATGGCCGTGCAACCGACCCGTGCGCAGATCGCCACGCTGGCCGCGGCCTCGTCTCCGGGCCCGGTCGTCATGCTCAACCTCCTGCGCTTCAGGCCCGACGGGGGGCGGGCGGCCTACGACCGCTACGCCGAGGGCGTCCAGCCGTGCCTGGAGCAGGTGGGGGCGAGCGTCCTGTGGTACGGGAGCGCCGACTCCACGGTGATCGGCGACGAGCGGGCCGACCAGTGGGACGCCGTCATCCTCGTTCGCTACCCGTCACGGCAGGCGTTCCTGGACATGGTCACCAGCCCGCAGTACCAGGCGATCGGCGACAGGCGCACCGAGGCGCTGAGCGACTCGCGGCTCATCGCCTGCACCGAGCTGTTCGCCGCCCGGCCCTAGGGCGCGGCGCCCGGGCGGCCCGGGGCGGCAGCCGGCCGGCCACCCGGGCCGCGAGCCCCGCCCGGGGCGTGCCCGCAGCGGCGGGGCGGCGAGAAGTTCCCCAATCCTGATGATGACCCGGCCCCGGCGGCGGCCCCACTATCGGGGCATCAGGAGCGGCGTCGGGGGCACAGGGGGGTGACGCTGTGCGGCAACTGGCCGTCTTGACCCATGTCCGGCGCGGCGCCGCCGGCACCATCTGGCACCGGAGCCGCTACCGCCCGGTGTGGCACGCCGTGCGCGAGGAGGATCCCGTGGCGGCGGTGGCGCTGTGTGGCGCGCCGTTCGACGCCGAGGCCCAACGGACGTGGGAGCAGGTGCCTGCGTCCCTTCGCTGCCACCGTTGCGACGTGATCGTGACGGCGGGCCTCTTGGAGGAGGCCCCCGGCGCCGAGGACGCCACCGGATAGCGCGCCGGCCGGCACGGCGCCGGCACGGGGCCCGCCCGGGTCCCCGGCGGCCCCGCCGGGCGCGGTGTCCTTCGCCGAGGAGCGCCGCGACCAGGGTCGGAGGGCCCTGGCGGCAAGACGGTCGTGACCTTCGCCCCTACTGCACGGGCCGGGGCGGCGCCAAGCTCCGAGGGTGACGTCGTGGGAGTTCCAGGTGCGGTTCCACGGCCGCGGGGGCCAGGGGGTTGTCACGGCGGCCGAGCTGCTGTCGGTGGCCGCCTTCCTCGAGGGTCGCTGCGCGCAGGCGTTCCCCAGCTTCGGCTCGGAGCGCGCCGGCGCCCCGGTGACGGCGTTCTGCCGGATCAGCGACGGCGAGATCCGGACGCGCGCCCCGGTCACCGAGGCCGACGCCCTCGTCGTCCAGGACGCCACCCTGCTGCACGACGCCGGGCTCACCCGGGGGCTGCGCCCCCACGGCTACCTGCTCGTCAACACCTCCCGGTCGGTGGAAGAGCTGCCCCTGCCCGCGTCCGTGCGCGCCCTCCCGGGCGACCACCTCGTGACCGTCCCCGCCACCGAGCTGGCCCTGCGCCACGTCGGCCGTCCCGTGCCCAACGCCGTGCTCCTCGGCGGCCTGGCGGCGCTGTGCGGCGTGGTGCGCCTCGAGTCCGTGGCCAGCGCCATCGGCGAGCGGTTCCCGGGTCGGGTGGCGGGGTCCAACGTGGTGGCCGCCACCGCCGCCTTCGACCTGGTGTCGCAGGCCGCGCCCCGCCGGTGGGCGGCGGCGCCGGCCTCCGTGGGGCCCCGAACCGAGGGACCGGTCGATGCTCACGCAGATTGAGGGCTCGCGGGCCGTGGCCCAGGCGGTGGCGGCGTGCCGCCCCCAGGTGGTGTGCGCCTACCCCATCACACCCCAGACCCACATCGTGGAGGCGCTGGGGGCCATGGTGAAGGCGGGGCAGCTCGAGCGGTGCGCCTTCGTCAACGTCGAGTCGGAGTTCTCCGCCATGTCGGTGGCCATCGGCGCGTCGGCGGCCGGGTCGCGCGCCTACACCGCCACGGCCAGCCAGGGCCTGTTGTTCATGATCGAGGCCGTCTACAACGCCGGTGGCCTCGGCCTGCCCATCGTGATGACGCTGGCCAACCGGGCCATCGGCGCCCCGATCAACATCTGGAACGACCACAGCGACGCCATGGCGGTGCGCGACAGCGGGTGGATCCAGCTCTTCGCCGAGACCAACCAGGAGGCGGCCGACCTCCACGTCCAGGCGTTCCGGCTGGCCGAGGAGGTGTCGTTGCCCGTCATGGTGTGCATGGACGGGTTCCTCCTCACCCACGCCACCGAGCGCGTGGACGTGCCCGAGCCCGGTCAGGTCGACGCCTTCCTGCCGCCCTTCGAGCCGCGCCAGGTGCTCGACCCGGCGGAGCCCGTCTCCATCGGGGCCATGGTGGGCCCCGACGCCTTCACCGAGGTCCGCTACCTGGCCCATGCCCGTCAGCTCCGAGCGCTGGAGCGCATCGAGGAGGTCGCCGCCGCCTTCACCGGGGTGTTCGGGCGCCGCTCGGGCGGCCTCGTCTCGCCCTACCGGGCCGAGGACGCCGACGTCGTGCTGGTGGCCATGGGGTCGATCATCGGCACGGCCAAGGACGCCGTCGACGAGCTGCGACGCGCCGGCCTCCGGGCGGGGATCGTGGGCATCACGTCGTTCCGGCCGTTCCCCCTCGACGCCGTGCACGACGCCATCGGCGAGGCGCGCCGGGTCGTGGTGGTCGAGAAGGCCTTCAGCGCCGGGTTCGGCGGCGTCCTGTCCACCGACGTGGGCCTGGCCATCGACGACGCCAAGCGACGGGTCGCCACCGTGGTGGCCGGCCTGGGCGGCCGGCCGGTGACGGAGAGGGCGATCGCCTCCGTGGTCGAGGACGCCGCCGCCGGGCGCCTCGAGCGGCTGCGCTTCCTGGACCTCGACCGCGCCGCGGTCGAGCGGGAGCTGTCCCGCATGGGGCGGGCGCGGCGGTCCGGCCCGAGCGCCGAGAACCTCGTGCGCGACCTGGCGGCTGCTCGTCGGGCGGGCGCCGTCGTGGGGAGGGGCTGACCGTGGCCGTCAAGCAGCCCGTCAAGTTCTACCAAGTGGGCAGCTTCGCCGTCGGCAACCGGCTGGTCGACCTGTCGCGGCGCACCGCCCAGGCCGACGCCCACCGGGCCAACGCGCTCACCAGCGGGCACCGGGCGTGCCAGGGGTGTGGCGAGGCGCTGGGGGCCCGCTGCGTGCTCGACGCCGCCATGGCGGCCACCGACGGCCGGCTCGTGGCGGTGAACGCCACGGGGTGCCTGGAGGTCTTCACCACGCCCTACCCCGAGACGTCCTGGAACATCCCGTGGCTGCACTCGCTGTTCGCCAACGCGCCCGCCGTCGCCTCGGGGGTGGCCGCCGCGCTGGCGGCCCAGGGCCGCAGCGACATCCGCGTCATCGCCCAGGCCGGCGACGGGGGGACCGTGGACATCGGGTTCGGGGCGCTGTCGGGGATGTTCGAGCGCAACGACGACGTGCTCTTCGTCTGCTACGACAACGAGGCCTACATGAACACTGGCGTCCAGCGCTCGGGCGCCACGCCCGCGGCGGCGCGCACCGCCACCACCGAGGCCGTCGGCCCCGAGCCGGGCAACGCCTTCGGGCAGGGCAAGGACCTGCCCCGCCTGGCCATGGCGCACGGGATCCCCTATGTGGCCACCGCCACGGTGGCCGAGCTGCACGACCTCGAGGCCAAGGTGCACCGGGCCATGGCGGTGCGCGGGGCGCGCTACCTCCACGTGCTGGTGCCGTGCCCGCTCGGGTGGGGCAGCGCCCCCTCCGACACCGTGCACGTCGCCCGGCTGGCCAAGGAGACCGGCCTGTTCCCCGTGTTCGAGGCCGAGCACGGCGTGGTGGTGGGCGCCACCCCCATCCGCAGCCGTGCCCCGGTGGAGGACTACCTGCGGCTCCAGTCCCGCTTCGCCCACCTCTTCGGCCCCTCGGGCGCCGTGGCGCGGCCCGACGTGGTGGCCCGCATCCAGGGGCTCGCCGACGACAACGTCGCCCGCTACGGGCTGTGCCCCCCCGTCGACGACCACGGCGGCGGGGACGGCGGGCGCCACGACGACGGGGAGGTGGCGTGATGGAGCGGCCCTTCGCGGTCACCTTGGACGTGGGGTCGAGCCTGGCCAACCGCACCGGGTCGTGGCGGGTGGAGCGGCCCGTCTACGTGGACCGCATGCCGCCGTGCAACGACGCCTGCCCGGCGGGTGAGAACGTGCAGCGCTGGCTGTATCTCGCCGAGGAGGGCGCCTACGAGCAGGCGTGGCGGGCGCTCGTGCAGGACAACCCCCTGCCGGCGGTGATGGGCCGGGTGTGCTACCGGCCCTGCGAGTCGGCCTGCAACCGGGCCCGGCTCGACGAGGCGGTGGGGATCAACGCCGTGGAGCGGTTCCTGGGCGACCAGGCCATCGCCGAGGGCTGGGCGCTGCCCCCCGCCGGGGCCCGCGGGGCAGCCGAGCGGGCGCGGGTGCTCGTGGTGGGGGCGGGGCCGGCGGGGCTGTCGGCCGCCTACCACCTGCGGCGCCTCGGGCACGACGTGACGGTGGCCGAGGCGGGGAAGGCCCCGGGGGGGATGATGCGCTACGGCATCCCCACCTATCGCCTGCCGCGCGACGTGCTCGACGCCGAGGTCGAGCGGATCCTCGGCACCGGCGTCGAGCTGCAGCTGGGCCGCACCGTGACCGACGTGGCCGCCGTCATGGGCGCCGAGCGCTACGACGCCGCCTTCCTGGCCGTGGGCGCCCAGATCGGCCGGCGGGCCTACATCCCCGCCGGGGACTCGGCGCGGGTGCTCGAGGCGGTGTCGCTCTTGCGCTCGATGGAGGACACGGGCCCGCCGCAGCTCGGGCGCCACGTGGTGGTGTACGGCGGCGGCGACGTGGCCATGGACGCGGCGCGCACGGCGCGGCGGCTGGGGGCCACCGACGCCCTGGTGGTCTACCGGCGCACGCGGGACCGCATGCCCGCCCACGACGTCGAGGTCGAGGAGGCCCTCGAGGAGGGCGTCAGCATGCGGTGGCTCTCGACGATCACCGCCATCGACGAGGGGCGCCTGGCGGTGGAGCGGATGGTCCTCGACGAGCACGGCTTCCCCCAGCCCACCGGCCAGCTCGAGGAGCTCGAGGCCGACTCGGTCATCCTGGCCCTCGGCCAGGAGACCGACACCGCGGTGCTCGACGCCCTCACCGGGCTGCACCTCGACCACGGGGTGGCGGAGGTGGGCGCCGACATGATGACGGGGCACCCCGGGGTCTTCGCCGGCGGCGACATGGTGCCCGGGGACCGCACCGTCACCACCGCCATCGGGCACGGCAAGCGTGCGGCGCGCGCCGTGGACGCCTGGCTGGCCGGCACCCGCTGGTCGCCCCCCGAGCGCCACGCCCCGGCCGCCTTCGAGCGCCTGAACACCTGGTACTACACGGACGCCCCCCGCACCGTGCGCCGGCGCCTCGACGCCGCCCGGCGGGTGTCGACCTTCGACGAGGTGACCGCCGGGCTCGACGAGGAGGACGCCCTGTTCGAAGCCCGGCGCTGCCTGTCGTGCGGCAACTGCTTCGAGTGCGACAACTGCTTCGGGCTCTGTCCCGACAACGCCGTGGTCAAGCTGGGGCCCGGGCAGCGGTACCGGTTCGACTACGACTACTGCAAGGGATGCGGCATCTGCGTGGCCGAGTGCCCGTGCGGGGCCATCGTCATGGAGCCCGAGCCCGTCTGAGGGCCTTTCGCCCCTAGTGCCGCCCGGGCGGCCCGACGGATGCTGGGAGCGTGAGCACGGCCCGCTACGTGAGGGGGTTCGAGGCGTTCGGGGTGGGCGACGTCGCCGAGGTGGGCGGCAAGAACGCCTCGCTGGGCGAGATGTACCGCAACCTCTCGGCGCAGGGCCTGCGGGTGCCCTACGGGTTCGCCGTCACCGCCGCCGCCTACCGAGACATGCTGAGCGAGGCCAAGGCCTGGGGCCCGCTCCACGACGCCCTCGACGACCTCGACGTCTCCGACGTGCGGGACCTCGCCCGCCGGGGCCGCGCCGCCCGGGAGATCGTCCACGGCGCCGGCCTCTCCGCCGAGCTGGCCGCCGAGATCGTGGCCGGGTACCGGGACCTGCAGGCCCGCTACGGCGACGACGTCAGCCTGGCGGTGCGCTCGTCGGCCACCTCCGAGGACCTGCCCACGGCCAGCTTCGCCGGGCAGCACGAGACCTACCTGAACGTGCGGGGCGACAGCAGCCTCCTCGAGGCCTGCCGCCGGTGCTTCGCCAGCCTCTTCCTGGACCGCGCCATCCACTACCGGGTGGACCAGGGGTTCGACCACTTCACCACGGCGCTGTCGATCGGGGTGATGAAGATGGTGCGCTCCGACCTGGCGTCGGCCGGGGTGATGTTCTCCCTCGACACCGAGTCGGGGTTCCGGGACGTGGTCCTCGTGACCGGCTCCTACGGCCTGGGCGAGAACATCGTGCAGGGCGCCGTGGACCCCGACGAGTTCACCGTCCACAAGCCGACGTTCCTCGCCGGCCACCGCGCCGTGCTGCGCCGGCGGCTGGGGGACAAGGCCGTGAAGATGGTCTTCGTCGAGGGGGAGACCAAGCACACCACCCGCAACGTCCCCACCCCCAAGGCCGACCGGGGCCGCTTCTGCCTGAGCGACGCCGAGGTGCTCGAGCTGGCCGGCTACGCGTGCGCCATCGAGCGCCACTACGGGAAGCCCATGGACATGGAGTGGGCCAAGGACGGGATCGACGGCCTGCTCTACCTGGTGCAGGCCCGCCCCGAGACGACCGCCGCCCGGCGCAGCGAGAACGTCCTCGAGCGCTTCGTGCTCGACGGCCGGGGCGAGGTCCTGGCCCGGGGACGGGCCGTGGGGGAGAGGGTCGCCGCCGGCCGGGCCCGGCGGGTGGACGACGTCGTGGCGCTGGCCGCCTTCCAGCCGGGGGAGGTGCTCGTGGCCGACACCACCACGCCCGACTGGGAGCCGGTGATGAAGACGGCGGGGGCGGTGGTGACCAACCGGGGCGGGCGCACCTGCCACGCGGCCATCGTGGCCCGCGAGCTCGGGATCCCCGCCGTGGTGGGGACGGGCGACGCCACCACGGTCATCGCCGACGGCACGGCCGTGACGGTGTCGTGCGCCGAGGGGGAGACCGGCTACGTCTACCGGGGCGCGCTGGCGTACCACGCCGAGCAGACCCATCTCGAGGACCTGCCCCGCCCGGCCACCGAGATCATGGTCAACCTGGGCAACCCCGACATCGCCTTCCAGACCTCGTTCCTGCCCAACGACGGCGTGGGGCTGGCCCGCATGGAATTCGTGGTGAGCGAGTCCATCAAGGCCCATCCCCTCGCCCTCTTGCACCCCGAGCAGGTCCCCGACGCCGCCACCCGGGCCGAGCTCGCCCGCCTCACCCGCGGCTACGCGGACGGCGCGCACTTCTTCGTGGAGCGACTGTCGGAGGGCATCGGCACCATCGCGGCGGCCTTCTGGCCCAAGCCGGTGGTGGTGCGCATGTCGGACTTCAAGTCCAACGAGTACGCCAGCCTCCTCGGGGGGGCCGCCTTCGAGCCGCACGAGGACAACCCCATGATCGGCTTCCGGGGGGCGTCGCGCTACGCGCACCCCGCCTACGAGGAGGGCTTCGCGCTGGAGTGCAAGGCGATGCGGAGGGTGCGGGAGGAGATGGGGCTCACCAACGTCATCCTCATGCTGCCCTTCGTGCGCCGCGTGGAGGAGGCCGAGCGCGTGCTCGAGCGGATGGCGGAGCACGGGCTCGCACGCGGGCGCGACGGCCTGCAGGTCTACGCCATGTGCGAGATCCCCAACAACGTCGTCCTCATCGACCGCTTTGCTCGCCTGTTCGACGGCTTCTCGATCGGGTCCAACGACCTCACCCAGCTCACGCTGGGTGTCGACCGTGACAGCGAGCTGGTGGCCTTCGACTACGACGAGCGTGACGAGGGCGTCATGGAGATGATCCGCCTGGCTGTCGAGGGTTGCCGGCGCAACGGGCTGCACTCCGGGCTCTGCGGCCAGGCGCCCTCGGACTACCCCGACGTCGCCGAGTACCTGGTCGAGATCGGCATCGACTCGATCAGTCTCAACCCCGACACCGTGCTGTCCACGACACGCCGGGTGCTCGAGGTCGAGGAGCGGGCCGGCCGTGCTCGCCGCCCGACTGCTCCGGGGAAGGAGGGATGATGCAGCTCGACATCACCACCGAACAGGCCCGCGCCGTGAAGGGGCTCCTGGCCGAGGCGTTGCGGGACATGAGCCACGAGATCGCGGCCACCGACAACCCCGCCTTCCGCGGCGGGTTGGTGGCCCGCCGCCAGCTCCTGGCCGAGGTCGACGGTGCCCTGGGGGCCCTGCTGGCGGGGCCCGAGGCGGCGGGGGACGCCGCCGGCGCCGTCCGGGAGATGGCCCACCCCGGAGGCTGACGTCGCCGCGCCTCGCCACGCCGCGCCCGACGGCCCCACCCGATGATCGCCGGCACCGCCGTCGGCCCGAGCCCGAAGGGGGCACCGTGGGTGCGCGTCACACCGCCATGACATCGCACACGGAGCGTGGGGATCCGGCTCGCGCCCTGGGGGGGCGAGCCGGAGGCCCCGCGCACACCGGAGACGGTCCCGCCGTCCCGGGCGGCCGCGGCGTCAAGTGCCCGTCGGGGGATGACGATGTCCCCGGGGTGGACCGTGCCGAGACACGCTGCACGGAGGTGCGCAAGAGCGCGGCCGCCGTCCTGCTCGAGATCGACGCCTCGATGCCCGAGATCCTGGGCTGGAGCGCGGACGACCTCCTCGGACGCACCTCCCTCGACTTCATCCACCCCGACGACCAGGCGATCGCCGTCGAGAACTGGATGCAGATGCTGAGCGCCCCGGGCCGGGCCCTCCCCCTGCGCATCCGCCACCGGCACCGCGACGGGTCGTGGGTCTGGGTCGAGATGGTCAACGACAACCGGCTCGACGATCCCGCCGCGCAGTGCGTCGTGGCCCACATGGTCGACGTCTCGGCCGAGATGCCCGACGCCAACCCGCCCGGGGCGGGCGGGAGCGGTGACACCGAGGTCGCCGAGGGCCGCCCGCTCCAGCTCCACGAGGCGCTGCGCGCCCGTGAGCAGCTCCTGCACCGCCTGGCCGAGGCGCTCCCCCTCGGGGTCCTCCACGTCGACGCGCAGGGCCGCGTGCTGTACACGAACAGCATGCTGCACTCGATCGTGGGGGTCCCCCGGGCCCGCAGCTTCGCCGACCAGCTCGCCACCGTGGTGGCCGACGACGCCTCGGGGCTCGGCGAGGCGTTCACCTCGGCGCTCGAGCGAGGCCGCGACAGCGACCTCGAGATCCGGCTGGCGATCGCGGACGGCGAGGGCGTGAAGGAGACCCGCCAGTGCACGCTGAGCGTGCGCACCCTGATGGCGGACGACGGCAGCGTCACCGGGGCGGTCGCCTGTCTGGCCGATGTCACCGACAGCGCCAAGATGCGCGAGGAGCTCCTGGTGCGCGCCTCGTTCGACAAGCTGACGCGCTGCTACAACCGGGCGTCGACGATGGACGCGCTCGACCGGATGCTCTCCGTCGCCGTCGAGAGCGCCCGGCCCGCGGTCATCTTCGTGGACCTGGAGGACTTCAAGGCCGTCAACGACCGCCACGGCCACGTGGTGGGGGACGGGTTTCTCGAGGTCGTGGCGCGGCGGCTCATGCGCTCGGTGCGCGCCGGCGACGTGGTGGGCCGGATCGGCGGTGACGAGTTCCTCGTGCTGTGCCCGCAGGTGCGCAAGGTCGAGGAGGCGCTGGGGACGGCCACGCGCATCGCCCGCAGCCTGGGCCGTCCCATCACGCTGCGCACCGTCGAGGTCCCGTGCCGGGCGAGCGTCGGGGTGGCGTGGTCGCCCGCCCCCGGCGTCGACGCCGACGGGCTGATCGCCCAGGCCGACGCCGCCATGTACCAGGCCAAGCGGTCGGGCCAGGGGCGCCCCGTCCTCTACCGCCCCAGCGCCGTCGCCTGAGGAGCGGGCGGCCGCCGGAGGGCGGCCGCGCCGCGGCCCGTGGTGGGGGCCGCCCGGGCTGCGATGATTCCCGGGGCCGGTGCCCGTCTCATCACCGAAGCCCACGCACCCGAGACCGAGGTACGCGCCATGCCCACGATCACCCCGTTCCTGTGGTTCGACGACCAGGCCGAGGAGGCCGTCCAGTTCTACCTGGGCGTGTTCCCCAACTCCCGGGTCCACCAGGTCGCCCGCTACGGCGAGACCGGTCCCGGGCCGGCCGGGTCCGTCATGACCATCCACTTCGAGCTGGACGGCAACGACTTCGTGGCCCTCAACGGCGGGCCCGCCCACTACGGCTTCGACGAGGCCGTCTCCTTCGTCATCGACTGCCCCACCCAGGGCGATGTCGACCGGTACTGGGACGCGCTCACCGAGGGCGGTGAGGAGATCGCCTGCGGCTGGCTGCGGGACCGCTACGGGCTGTGCTGGCAGGTCGTCCCGACCGAGCTCCCCGCCGTGCTCGGGGACCCGGACCCGGTGCGCGCCGCGCGCGCCGTGCAGGCCATGATGACGATGAAGAAGCTCGACATCGAGGCCATGAAGGCCGCCGCCGACGGCGCCGTGCCGGACTCGCTGGCGCGCTAGCGGGTCCCCCCGCGACGGCCGGCCCCGGCGCATGGGAAGCCTCCTCGTCGTCACCGGCCCTCCCGGCGCGGGCAAGTCGAGCGTCGCCCGCCTCCTGGCGGCGGAGGCCGGCCCGAGCGCCCTGGTGGAGGGGGACGCCTTCTTCGGCTTCCTGGCGACGGGGCGCGTCGAGCCCTGGCGGGACGGGTCCCACGACCAGAACACCGTCGTCACGCGGGCGGCGGCCGCCGCCGCCGGGCACTTCGCCCGGGGCGGGTACGCCACGGTCTACGACGGCGTGGTGGGGCCCTGGTTCCTCGACACCTTCCTTCAGGCCACCGGGCTCGACGCGCTGGACTACGCCGTCCTGCTGCCCGCCGCGGGCCGCTGCGTCGAGCGGGTCATGGCCCGCCGGGGCCACGCCTTCGCCGACGAGGAGGCCACCAGGACGATGCACGCCGCCTTCGAGGGTGCCCTGCCCGACGCCCGCTTCGTCCTGCGCGACGTGGAGGGCACCGCCGTGGACGTCGCCCGCCGCGTGCGGCGCGCCCGGGCGGCCGGCGCCCTGCGCTACGGCGCCGCGCCCGCGCCCTGACCCGCCGGGAGCCGGCGCCCCGGCGCCACGGGCGGAGGCTACGGCGCCGGCTGCTCGGCGCGCAGCTGGTCGCGCAGCACGTACTTCTTGACCTTGCCCGACGGGGTCCGGGGCAGGTCGGCGACCACGCGCAGGTCCTCGGGCCACTTCTGGCGGGCCATGCCGGCGCGCGCCAGGTGCTCCCGGACGACGCCGAGGTCGAGCCCGTCGTCGGGCTCCGTGAGCCGCACGAAGGCGCAGGCGTGCTCGCCCAGGCGGGCGTCGGGGGCCGCCACCACGGCCGCCTCGGCCACGCCGGGGATGCGCAGGAGCGTCTCCTCGACCTCGAGCGCGCTGATGTTCTCGCCCCCGCGGATGATGACGTCCTTCTTGCGGTCCACGATGGTCAGGTAGCCCTCGTCGTCGAGCACCCCGATGTCGCCCGTGGCGTACCAGCCCGCGGCGTCGAACCCGGCGGCGGTGAGGGCGGGGTCGGTGTAGCCCATGCAGCAGTCGGGGCCGCGGCTCAGGATCTCGCCGCGCTCGCCCGGGCCCACGGCGCGCCCGTCCTCGTCGACCAACCGCAGCTCGACGCCCTCGAGGGCCCGGCCGTCGGTGTGGTGGCGCTTGTCCTCGGGGGCCTCGTGGCGGTTCCCCGTGGTGGAGGGGTGCTCGGTCGAGCCGTAGGAGCGGATCACCGAGATCCCGAGCGACGCCATCCGCTCGGTCACCGCCGAGGGCACGGGGGACCCCCCCAGGCCGATCCGGCTCATGAGCTTCAGGTGGGCGGGGGTGCAGTCGGGGTGGTCGAGCAGGCTGGTGAGGAAGTACGTGGCCCCGCTGCCCGAGGCCAGGTTGTCCTCGAGCATGCCGGCCAGCACCGCCCCCGGGTCCCACAGGTCGATGAGGCTGATGGGCTCGCCCTTCCACACCGGCAACAGCAGCCCGCTCAGCATGCCGATGGCGTGCCCCACCGGCGCCCCCACGAGCAGCGGGGGGTTCCCGCTCTGCATGGCGGCCAGCTGGCGGACCTCGAAGCCGATGGTGCGGTGCGAGTGCACCACCCCCTTGGGGTCCGCCGTGGTCCCCGACGTGTAGGCCACCAGGGCGGGCGCCGAGGGGTCGACGGGCAGCGGGGCGGGCAGCGGCGCGCCGTCGGCCAGCGTCTCAAAGGACACCGCCCACGGCGGCACGGGGCCCTCGCCCACCACGCCCACCACCTCGAGGGCGGGCGCCTGGGCGCGCACGTCCTCCAGGGCGGCGAGGTAGTCCTGGCGGCCGAAGCGCGCCGCCGTGACGAGCGCCCGCACCCCGGTGCGCCGCAGGATGTAGGCCACCTCCTTGGGACCGTAGAAGTGGACGATGGGGGTCACCACCGCACCCAGGAAGGCCGCCGCCCAGAAGCTCACGGCGGCCTCCACCCAGTTGGGGAGCTGGAAGGCCACCACGTCGCCGGGGCCGACGCCCCGCGCCCGGAGCCCCCCGGCCAGGCGCCGCGCCATGGCGAGGACGTCGCCGAAGGTGTGCCTGGAGGGCCGGACGGCCGAGCGGATGGTGACGGTGAGCGCGGGCCGCGCCTCGATGGCCCCGGCCAGCATCTGCCCCACGGTGTCGTCGCGCCAGTACCCCTGCGCGACGTAGTGCGCCGACAGCGACGGCGGCACGGCCCGCATCCCCCAGTCGCCGCTCATGGCCGCCTCCCTCGTGCGCCGCCGCGCCCGGTCCGCGCCACGGCGGTCACACTAGGCCGCAGCCCGCGTCGTCCCCGGGCCTCGCCCGGGCGGGGCCGGCGGGCTACTCGCCGCGCAGGGCCGGTCCCGCGGACTGCCGGGCGGAGGCGACGGCCGGGCCGATGGCGAGCACGTTGGCGGCCACCACCACGCCGAGGGCGAGCACGGCGATGACCCACAGCGGTGACACGAGGAACGGCACGACGCCGATGTTGGTGGCGAAGGCGACCCAGGCCACGTGGCCGGCGGCGAGGCCGATGGGGACGCCGAGCACCACGCCCACGAGGGCGATGGTGGTCGACTGCCAGCACACCGCGGCGGCGGCCTGGTGCCGGAGGAAGCCGAGCGCCTTGAGGAGCCCGAGCTCCCGCCGTCGGCGGGCCACGCACACCACGAGCATGTGCACCAGCGTGGCCGCGCCGAACACGAGCAGGATGCCGCCGAGGATGAGCGGGAAGTCGACGGCCCGTCCGAAGTTGACGAGGTTGGCGGGGGTGACCGGCGCCACCGCCGAGTCGGGGAAGGCGCGCAGGTAGTGCGTGGTCGCGGCGCGCGCCGCGGCCCCCGGCTTGGTCCCGGCCAGCAGGACGTAGTTGAGGCCGTCGGCCGTGGCGGCGCGGCAGTGCTGCACCGTGGGACCCGGGGGGCACTGGGCGTCGACGTAGCCGGCGACGGTGAAGATGGCGCCCGTGTTGAGCCCGACCACGCCGAAGTCGGGCGGGAACGAGGCCGAGCCCACGACGCGGAACGAGGACGCCGCCGTCCCCCCGGTGAGCAGCGGCACGCTGACGCGCACCACCGAGCCGACGTGGGCCCCGGCGAGCCGCATGGTCCTGGTTCCGAGGGCCACCTCGTCGGCTGCGCCGGGGACACGGCCGGTCACCGAGGACACGAGCATCGGGCCCCGGACGCTCTGGCCGGCGATGGCGTCGGTGGCCACGCCGTTCACCTCCACCGATCCCGACGTGCCCAGGGTGATGTCGGTGACCCGGGAGTCCGCCTTCAGCTGCGAGAGCACGGGCTGCACGCCCGACGGCCCGGTGCCCAGGTTGTTGAACCAGATCCGGAAGGGCTGCCCGAAGAGCCGCGGGGTCGAGGTCAGGTGACCCAGGCTGGCGCCGAACACCGTCGTGCAGCACAGCGCCGACACCGCCAGGACCGTCCCCACCAGGGCGGTCCCCACCGGCACGGCGTTGCGGCCGTGCCCGCGCTCGAGGGCCCGGCGCACGCCGACCACGGTGCTCGGGGGTGCCCCCGTCGACGCCAGCCACCCCACGACGCGCGACGCCCGGTGGGCGCGGTCCTCGGCGACGGCGCCGAGCCTGCCCCGGCTGCTGCGGAAGGCGGGCCAGGCGCCCAGCACCGCCACGGCGGCGACGACCGCCAGCGCCCCGAGGAGGAGCACGAAGCCGTCGAAGGCGAAGCCCGTGGACAGTTCGGCCACGCGGGCCTCCCCCACGGGGGCCACCGGGGAGAGCGCGAAGGCGATCGCCAGGGCGCCGACGGCGCCGGCCCCGCCGATGACGAGCGCCCGGCCCATGCCCAGGGCGAAGAGCCCGCCGGGCCCGAGCCCGAGGGCCGCCAGCGTCCGGTAGGCGTCGTCCTCCACCATCGCCTGGCGGCTGAGCGCCTGCGCCACCGTGGCGGCGCCGGCGATCCCCGCCAGCAGGGCGAGGAGCCACCACCCCATGGCCTGGGGGTGGATGGCGGCCGTGATGCTCGAGGTGGCCTCCTGCCCGCCGTTCCCGAAGGCGCCCACGGCCGTGGCGTCGCGGTCGAAGCGGGGCAGATCGGCCGAGCCGTGCCGCAGGCGCACCGCGTACGCCGTGAACAGGAAGGACTGCGGGTTGACCTCCCGGTCGAAGGCGGTGGTGGAGAACACCTCGTAGGCGGGTGTGCCCACCGAGGGGAAGTCCTCTTCGTCGGCGGCGATGCCGACGACGCGCACGGCGACGGTGGGCCCCTGCGGGGCCCCCCCGTCGGCGGTGTCGGCCCCGCCGGCCTGGGCCGCCGTGTAGAAGGGGATGTGCACGACGGTCCCGACGTGCATCCCGAAGTCCTGCTCGAGGGAGAACGAGGCCAGCACCTCCCCGACCTTCGACTGGTCGGGCATGCGGCCGCTCACGAGCTTGGCGAAGCGGGGGAGCGCGGCGGGCGCCACCTCGAACACCGAGAACTCCGACGACGTGAGCGGGTGGCTGCACGCGCACGTGGGCGTCCCGTTGGCCGGTGTGCCGATCTGCACCGCCGAGGCCACCTCGGGGAGCCTGCCCAGCTTGGGCAGGGGCTGGGCGGCGTAGACGAAGGAGTCGACGCCGTAGACGCGGGCGAAGTCGGGGAACGCCGACGCCGTGCGCCGACCGGCGGCCGTGGCCCCCAGGACGACCCCGCCCACCACCGCCACGAGCAGGCTCAGCGTCAGCCAGCTCCGCCACCGTTGGCGGAGCTCCGAGCGAGCGACGAACCACACGGTAGCCACGGGCGCCCTCCTGGCCTCAGTGTGGCGCGGCGGGCAGCCGCCACCAAGGGAGCCACCCCGTGCAGGCACCTGGTGCTGGCATCACCAGGGCCCGGCGTCACCGACGGCCCCGCCGGCCGCCCGCCCGCCTCGAGGGGACTACGACGAGGCCGCGCTGGCCGTCACCGGGGCCGCCTGCCCGGCGGGGGCCAGGCACCCCTGGAGCCCCTGCCACAGCTGGGCGGCGTCGTCGGCCCCGGCGACGGGGGCCGCGGCGGTGGTGACGAGCGACGGCGGGGCGCACGACAACCCGCTCTCGAGGCCCTGCACGTCGGACTGGAGCGTGCCCAGGGCCTGCCCCTCGGCCGCCGACGCCGCGTCGGCCGCCGCGGTGGCCTGGACCACGGCGGCCTGCGCCAGCCTCTGCGTGGCGGCGGCGGCGTCGAAGGCCGACCTGGCCCGGTCGAAGTCGAGGACGGCCTGACCCACGGCGACGCTCCGGAAGTACCCCTCTTCGACGTCCTGGGCGTCGGGCGACGTCACGATGGCCAGGCTGGGGTCGAACTGCACGACCGCCCCGCTCGTGTAGTCGTTGAGCGCCACGTGGCGCAGGGTCCGGGTCACCGACCCCAGTGCCGCCTGCGCGCCCGACAGCGCCTGCTGGGCGGCATCGAGCTCGGCGGTGCGCTCGGCCACCTGCCCCTGCTCCACGGCGACGACGTAGGCCGCCTTCTCGTAGGCGCCCAGGTCGGTGCCGGTGTCGGCGTAGCTCGTGAGCACGGCGTTGAGCTGCGCCGACCGGCCGTGCAGCAGCGCCCGCAGCAGCTCCGCGGCGAGGATGTCCCCCGCGTAGCACGGCACCCCGTCGCTCGACGGGGCGCACCACGGACTCTGGTCGACGGCCGCCAGGAACAGCCCCGGTGGCGAGACGTCGCCGGCCGCCAGCGCGGCCACGATGGGCGCCATGTCGGGCTGGAGCAGCGTGGCCACCGTGGCCGCGCAGCCCGCCTCCCAGGTCCGGAAGGCGGGGAAGCCGCCCGGGGTGGCCGCCACCGGCAGGGCGGCCCCGGTGGCGTCGGTCATCTGGCGCGTGTTGAAGGGGTTGTAGGCCGCGGCGTTGTTGGTGGACCCCCCCTCGGCCGTCTGCCACTGGTCGAGGTCGGCGACGTCGTCGGCGGTGTTCGGCGCGCCCACGCCCTGCAGGACGCACTGCTCCCAGCCCGGGGGCAGCGGGGTCCCGGGGACGGGCGGGGCGGCCGCCGGGGAGCCCGCGGGGGACGACGGGCCGGCGGCCAGGGCGGGGCTTGCCGCCGTCACCGACAGCACGGCCATCGTCAGGACGCCCCCGAGCCGGAGGAAACCGAAGATGCGTGCCATCGACGTACGAACTCGGGCCTATCGGTCGACTTGCGGGGCGCGGACCTCGGGGAAGGCGTGCGCATCCTGGCCGAGGGGGCTGGGGGGGTCAAGCGCCGGGCGCATCCGGCCCGGGCCGCGGCCCACAGGGCCTGGCCGGGGGGGACGAGGACCCGGTGCCGGCCCCATAGAGAAAGGAGGGGGAGGGGAGAGGGGAGTTGGATAATTCATTACCGATAAGCTGTGAGGGGTAAAGTAATCGTGGCGCAGCGTCGGATCGTCGGAGGAAGGGCTCCATGGCCGTGGACCACCGGGCGGGGCGGGAGGTCCCCATCGTGTGGCGGGGTCGCCGGGTGCGGGCCTTCGTGCCCGCCCTCCTCGCCCAGCGGGACCTCGGGCTGGGGGCGCAGGCGGTGGCCCGCACGGCGACGGCCGCCGCCGAGGTGCGCCACGCCGCCGCCCAGCTGCGCCCCGAGGTGGAGCCGCTGGCCCGGCTCCTCCTGCGGGCCGAGGGGGTGGCCTCGTCCTACATCGAGGGCATCGCCGCCCCCGTGGTGGACGTCGTCCTGGCCGAGGAGCACGCCACCCGCACGGCCGTGGGCCCCGCGGCCTGGGTGGCCGCCACCCTGAGCGCGGTGAGCGACGCCGTGGCGGTGGCGCCCGGCGCGCAGCTGTCGGTCGACCAGCTGTGCCTGTGGCACCGCACCACCATGGCGGGGAGCCCGATCCCGGAGCGCTACGTGGGCGTCGTGCGCGACGAGCAGGGATGGATCGGCGGCACCGACCCGACCGACGCCCACGTGGTGACACCCCCGCCGGACCAGGTCGAGGCGCTGCTGGCCGACCTCGTCGCCTACGCCAACGACGACGCCCCCGACCCCGTCGCCCAGGCGGCCGTGGCCCACGCCCAGTTCGAGGTGATCCACCCCTTCGCCGACGGCAACGGACGCGTGGGGCGGGTCCTCGTGGCGTGGGTCCTGGCGCGGCGCCTGGCCCTGGTGGCGCCCCCGCCCGTGAGCGTGGCCATGGCCGCCGACGTGGGCGGCTACAGCGCCGGGCTCACCTTGTTCCGCCTGGGCCAGCTCGACCGCTGGGTGTCGTGGTTCGCCGACGCCGTGGCGGACGGGGGGCGCCGCCAGCGCCAGCTGGTGGACGAGGTCGAGCGCCTGCGGGCGGCCTGGCGCCAGCGGCTGGGGGCGCGTGCCGGCCGGGCCTTGCGCGCCGACGCGGCGGCGTGGCGGGTGCTGGGGCTGCTCCCCCGGCACCTCCTGCTCACCTCCGACGTGGTGGCCGGCGCCCTGGGGGTGAGCGCCAAGGCGGCCATCGCCGCCCTGCGCCAGCTGTCGGAGGCCGGGGTCCTCGTCGAGTACGGCACCCTGACGCGGGGCCGGGGTCAGCCCGCCAAGCTCTACGTCAGCACCGAGCTGCTGGGCCTGGCCGGCTCCAACCCGCTGCGCTGAGCGACGGGCTGTGGCTATTCGGGTGGAAATTGACAGTGGGCCACCTGAGGGTGAATCGTCGTGCGCAGGGGCGAAGTGGCGGGCGCCCAGGGGGACGGGGGGAGGCGGGGGAAATGACACCGACACCGACACCCACGCCCCGTGGCCGGGGCCGTCGGGTCCTGGTGGCGGGGGCGGCGCTGGTGGTGGCCGTGCTGGCCGCGGGCTGCGGCGGCTCCAAGCCGGCGGCGTCCTCGAACGCCGTGCTGGCCGGCCAGGTGCCCAAGTCGCAGTTGCCGGCGTCGGGCTCGGGGTCCAAGGGCGCGTCGGCGAGCTCGACGGTCCCGCTCGCCCAGCAGAACCCGATCTCGGCGCTCTTCAGCTCGCTGTCCACCTTCCAGTCGTGCCTGCAGGGCCTGGGCGTGACCTTCGTCGGTGCGCCCGATCCCAGCAACCCGAGCTCACCGGCCAACAACCCGCAGTACATCAAGAACCTCACGACCTGCGCTGCACAGAGCAACATCCTCCAGGCCCTGAAGAACGCCCAGAGCGCGCAGGACAACCTCACCACGGCTCAGATCCACACCGAGAACAACGAGTACCTCAAGTGGCGGACGTGCATGATCGGGCGGGGCTGGGGCATCCCGAAGCCGACGCCCAACGCGCAGGGGCTGTTGTTCTCCTTCGGCGGAACGGGGGGTGGCAGCGTGCCCAACTTCACGCCTCCGCCCGGGAAGACCATCCTGTCGTCCAACGACATGGAGGCGTGTGCGTCGAAGGTGACGAACGGGGCGATCAGCTAGGCCGCATGTGAAGGCGCTCATCATCCACCACAAGCGGCT
>DATJBC010000037.1:0-7814 GCA_035515515.1 Acidimicrobiales bacterium | reverse complement strand
AGGAAGTAGACCATCAGCCCGACGAGGACCAGGGCCGCGCCCAGGACCGTGGTCACGCGGCCGATGGCCCCGAAGCCGGTGAAGGCCAGGGTGCCCGACGGCTTGGTCGCGGGCTTCGGCGCCGGCGCCGGCGCCGGTTTTGGCGTGCTCTTGCTGACGGCGACCTTCTTGGCCGGGGTGGTGGGGACGGTGTCCGGCGGCGGCGCGCCGTTGCCCACCTTGGTGCAGTTGGGCCCGTTGGGCGACTCGGTCCAGGCGTCGTGCTCCTTGAGCGACCACCGCACCGAGTTGTCCTTGTTGGCGAAGCGCTCCTGGGAGATGCGCGACACGTTCAACCCGAGGTCCCACGTCACCATGCACACCACCGGCGGCAGGGCGGCCATGCTGGCGTAGATGTGGGTGGCGGAGACGGTGTCGGTGTCGTAGCCGTCGCCCCGGCCGGGCGTGTTGGTGAGCACGAAGTGGCCGCAGCGCGCCGCGGCGTCGTGCGAGACGTTCTGCTCGAGGTTGGCGGGGATGACGCCGGTCGAGCCCAAGCCCAGGGTGGCGTACAGGCCGTGGCCGCTCCAGGTCTGGGAGAAGCCCGGGTCGTTGGGGTCGAACCACGCCCACCCGTAGCCCGCCCCGGCCCGGCGGTCGCACGGCTCGGCGTCGGTGGCCTTGAGGCCCGGCGTCCGCAGCAGCGCCGAGTACGGCCACACCCACGTGCCGGTGACGGTGACCGACACCGTGCCGTCGGCGTTCTGCACGATGACGGCGGGTGCCATCTTCACCGGCATGGGCGCGTTGGCCGCCGCGGGCCCCACGTCGAACAGCGTGAGCACCGCCACACCCAAGGTGGTGGCCACGACCCCGCCGGCGAGAAGGCGCGCGCGCCCGCGCGTGCCTCTGGAGCGGCCGCTCGTCGGCCGCCGCGTCCGCCGACTCCCGAGGTCGCGCATGGTCACCCCCAGACCGTAACCTTAGGGGTGCCTACCGCCCGGGTCATCGTCACAATTGACGACCACCCGGGCCGTCGTCCGACGGGTCGACGCGGTGGCGTCCCATCCGTCACGGGTGCACCAGCAGGCCGCGCCATCGCGCCCGGCGCAACGCCGCGCGCGGAGCGCGCGTGCGTCAGGGACGCGGACGGCGGCGGGCCACCGAGGCCAGCTCGCCCAGGGCGCGCAGGGCGGCCCCGAGGCGCAGCTTCGACCCCGACACGTCGCGCCACGCCGTCAGCGGCACCTCGAGCAGCGCGCCCACGGGGACGGGGTCCACGCCCTGGCCCCCCACGAGCAGGCGGTGCAGCAGCTCCACGTCGAACGCCCACGACGAGCGGAAGGGCGTGGTGAGGGCGCGCGCCAGGCGTGCGTCGACACGGAAGACCTTGGCGCCGCACTGGGTGTCGTACACCGAGATGCCCAGCGCGTACGACGCCAAGGTGGCGTAGATGCGTCCGAGGTAGTGGCGCAGCGCGCGGCGCTCGATGATGCTCCCCAGGCGCGCCACCCGGCTCCCGAACACCCCGACGAGGTCGTCGTGGGCGCGCAGGACGCCGACCAGGCGCTCCAGCTCGTCGGGCGGGGTGGCCATGTCGGCGTCGTAGTAGGCCACGACCTCGGCGCCGCCCGCCACGGCGCGCTGCATGCCCCGGCGCACCGCCTCGGCTTTGCCGCCGTTGGCCCCGAGCGACAGCACCTCCACCCCCGGGCACCCCTCCGCCATCCGCCCCAGGACCTCGCCGGTGCCGTCGGAGGACCCGTCGTCCACGAACAGCAGCCGCAGGCGCCCCCCGGCGGCCAGCGCCGCGAAGGCCTTCTCGTCCAGGCGGTGCTCCTCGTTGAAGCACGGCACGACCACCACCGTGGCGCCGGTCTCGCTCACCGCTCCCCCGCCCCCGGCGGGCCGTCCCCGGGGCGCCGGCCGAACATCCACGTGCTCAGGCCGGGCAGCACGACGCGCCGTCGCGCCGCCAGGGCCAGCGACAGCCGCGTGTCGAGCCCGAGGGCGAGGTCGAGGGCCCTGGTGAGCGCGGGGCCCCCGCGCCAGGCCCCGATCCCCTCGGGTGTGGCGCGCGGCGGGCGCACCCGCTCGCGCACGACCTGGGCGACGCGCACGGGGAGCAGGCTGTGGAACAGGCCCCCGCCCGCCACCACGGCGAGGCCGGCGGACTCCAGCACGTGGGCGATGTCACGCGGCGCGTACCGGCGGTAGTGGCGCAGGAAGCGGTCGTGCGCCGAGAACAGCCCTTGATAGGCGGGGGTGCTCACCAGCATCCAGCCCCCGGGCGCCAGCGAGGTCTCCACCAGGTCGCGCACGAAGCCGACGTCGTCCTCCACGTGCTCCACGACGTCGAGGGCGAGGATCCCGCCGAAGGTCCCCGGCGGGCGCTCGGCGCAGAACGAGAGGTCCGCCCCCCCGGGCGCGGACGGCGCCGCCGTGCCGGGCGCGTCGGCGTCGGCGCGGCCGAGCACGTCGTCGCCGTAGTGCACGTCCCAGCACACGACGCGGGCCGACGCGGGCAGGGCGCGCCCCAGTTGGCGGGCGAACCAGGCGTCACCGGCCCCCACGTCCAGCCAGGTGGCGGTGGTGTCCAGCACGTCCAGGCGCGCCAGGAGGCGGAGGAAGAAGCGGGCGCGGGCCACCTCCCAGGGGTGGCGCCGGCCCACGGCGTCGGTGCGCTCGACGAGGTCCACGGCCCCTCAGCCTGCCCCGCCCTCGCCGCCGGCGCGCGCCTCGCCCGCCGCCCACGGCGGCGGGTACCAGGCCGGCGTGGTGTGGGGCCCGACGCGCTCCAGCTCGGCCCCCACCTCGGGGCCCTCGGCCGGGAGGGCGGGCGTGACGAAGCACGGGCTCGGCCCCTGCAGCGACTCGAGCACGCCGTAGAGGGCCCGGGCGCCGGGGGGGACGCCCGCCATGTCGGCCGCCGCCGAGCGGTTGTGGCGCAGCGCGGGGTCCACGAATCCCGCCGCGGAGGAGTCGTCGACGGCGCCGAGGCGCATGCCCTGGGACACGAGGAACGACCGCACCCCCGCGGACCAGCCGCCGGGATCGCCCATGACGCCCTCGAAGGGCGTCACCACCACGGCCATCCCCGCGCTGTGCTCCAGGATGAGGCGGTTGTAGCGCTCCCACAGGGCCACCCCGAAGGCGAGGTCGAGGCCGTGGCGGCTGTGCAGGGAGCGGGCCACCTCGAGGGGGTGGCGGTAGACGACGACGGCCACCACCCGCGGCCCCAGGGCGGCCCGCCAGAAGGGCAGCAGCACCGACGTGCGCGGGTCCTTCCACACCCAGGGCACGCTGCGGTGCACCCGCCGGAAGGCCCGCCGGGCCTGCGCGCCGGTGGTCGTCACGGCGGCGGCCACCGGCGCGTAGGCCGCGCCGGCGGGGGGCGGGGCCCACCACCGGCATCCCATCTGGGCCAGCAGGGCGTCGTTCAGGTGCATGAGGGTGCGGCTCTCGAAGTGCCCGTTGGGGTTCCACGGCCCGCGCACCATGTCGCCGGGCACGCACGTCGCCGGGCCGAGCAGGTTGACCAGGCGCGTGGCGGCGGACGTCCCGCTGCGGTGCATGCCCACCATGAGCACGCCGCGGGGGCCTCTCATGGGCCTGTCCCGGCGCCGGGCGCGCCGGCCATCGGGCGCAAGGGGTGCCCCGTCCGGGCCCGCACCACCCACGGGCCGCGGTAGGCGACCAGCAGCGGGCGCACCCAGGCGGGCTCGCGCCACGCCGGGGGGTCGAAGACGGGGCTCACGCGGGGCAGGGCGTCGAGGACGGCGGCGGTGCGCGCCGTGAGCCGGCGCAGGACGGGCGGGGCGCCGGACCCGTGCACGAGGTCGGCCCGCAGGGTGGCTGCGGCGTCCCCCGGGTCGCCGGGGAGGTCGACCCCGAGCGCCCGCAGGTCGTCCGCCAACGTGGCGATGGTGCGCTCGGGCCGGCGCACCAGGTCCTCGAAGCGCACGCACGCCACCGGCATCCCCGCCGCTCCCTGCACGGCGGCGCGCACGTAGTGCTGCCACAGGCCGGCCGCGTACACGCGGGGGATGCCGTCACGGCGGTGGATCGACGTCACCACGGCGGCCGGGTCGCGCCCCACCAGCACCACGCAGGCCCCCGCCCCGAGGACGCGCCGCCACAGCGGCAGCGTGAGGCAGGTGCGGGGGTCCTTCCACACCCAGGGGCCGCGCCCGAACACCCGCCGGAAGGTGTCGGCCAGCTCCGGCACCAGCGCGTCGGCGCGCCGGCCGTGCTCCCACCCCGCCGCCAGCCACGGCGGGAAGTCCCACGAGCGCCCGAAGGCGCCCAGGATGCGGTCGTTGCAGGCCACCAGCGCCTTGCTCTCCCAGTGGCCGGCCGGGTTGTCGACCTGGGTCAGCAGGTCGTCGGCGGGGCCCAGGTCGGCGCCCAGGAGGTTCACCACCCGCGTGACGGCCGAGGTCCCGCTGCGGTGCATGCCCAGCACCACCACCCCGGCGCCGGGGTCGTATCCCGGCACCGTCACCGCCCCGGCGCGCGCTGCTCGGCCATGGGCTCGACGGGAAAGCGCATGCCCAGGCGGCCCATGGCGCCGTCGGCCAGCCCCCGGGCGATGGTGCGCAGGCACGCCAGGCGCCGGCCCCGCTCGCGCAGCAGGGCCCGGCCGACCAGCTTGGTGACGTTCTTCGGGTACCACCCCACGCGGTGCATGACGTGGAGGTGGAGGTACAGCATGTTGCGCGCCTCGTAGTAGTACTTCCACAGCGGCACGCGGGCCCCTTGCCGCACGGCGTCGTGCTGGACCACGGCCCCGTCCACCAGTCGCCGGGGGAACCCGGCCTGGGGGATGCGCCAGTGGCAGTACTCGTTGTCCTCGGCCCACCAGAACAGCTCCGCCCGGGGCACGCCCACCTGCTCGACGATGGGGCGGGCCACCACGAAGCCGCACCACGAGCCCCACTCCCCCACGGTGCCGTCGGGCTGGATGGCGCGGGGGAAGCAGAACGCCGCCTTGGGGTCGCGCCGGGCGTCACCGAGGAGGGTCTCGAGGCAGTCGGGGTCGGGCACGATGTCGTCGTCGAGCACCCAGGCGTGGTCGAAGCCCGACGCCAGCAGCTCCTCGAAGGCCAGCGCCCAGCCTCCGGCGGGCCCGAGGTTGACGTCGGAGCGCACCACGGTGACCGGCACGGGCCGCCCCGGCGCGCCCGAGGCGGCCGGCTCGGCGACACGCACCGCCACCGCCGGCTCGCTGGCGTTGTCCACCACCACCACCGCCGCGGGCGGCGTGGTCTGTCCCGCCACGGCCCCCAGGCAGCGCGCCAGCGCGGCCGGCGCGTTGTGGCTGAGGACCAGCGCCACCGTCGAGCGGGCCAGGTCGGCGGCGCTGATCGCCGGGGCGCCGTCGTGCGCGGCATCGTGCCCGGCGTCGGGCACGATGGTCGGGGCCCCGGGCCCACCAGGGGCGCGCTCCCCCACGGCCCGCAGGTACCGGGGGTCGGTGCCCAGGCGCCCCCGCACGCCGTCGGCGAAGCCCGCCACGATGGCACGGCGCTCGGCGGCCGACGACGCCAGCTGCAGGCGGCGCACGGTGAACAGCACGTGCCACGCCAGCCAGCTGGGCCGCCCGTGGCGACGGGCCAGCGCGAAGAAATTGCGCGCCAGGTAGAAGGCCCGCCAGGGCTCGTCGGCGTCGTTGGGCCGCTCCTGCGCCAGGGCGGCGTCGCGCGCCGCGCTGGTCTGGCGGTGGGCGACGCGCCGGGCGCAGGGCACGTCGACCATCACCGCGAAGCCCGCGGCGCGCACCCGGCAGAAGAAGTCGAAGTCCTCGAAGCCGAAGAACAGCTCCGGGTCGGGCAGCACGCCCCGCTCCACCACGGCGCGCGAGAGCAGCGTGGCCCCCCACGTGGTGACGTCCACCGGGGCCAGGTCGGTGGGCGGGCACCGGCGGGGGACGACGTTGACCGAGTGCCCGGAGCGGGCCACGAAGGCCCGCCCGAAGGGCACCACGGCGCCCACGGGCGGTGGGGCGGACCCGCGCTCATCGACCCGGGCGAGCACGTCCGCCACCCGTGGGGCGGGGAGCCCGAGGAGCACCATGTCGTCCTCGCACAGGTACGCCCAGCGGGTGCCGGGGTCGGCGAAGGCCTCGGTGATGCCCCGCAGGAAGCCCCCCGCCGGCCCGGTGTTGGTGGGCAGGCGCACCATGCGCACGGCGGCCTCGAGGGCGGGGTCGTCCAGGCCGCCCTGGGCGTTCACCACCACCACGACCCGGTGGGGGGCGAAGCCCTCCACCTCGAGCAGGTGGCGCACGGTGGCGCCGGCCAGCCGGGGCCGCAGGTGCGTCACGACGACGGCGGTGACCCCCTCCGGGGCCGGCGCGGCGGACGGGCTCAGGACAGCTCCCACTCCGTGGGCACGTAGACCGGGGAGAGCACCATGACACCGCGCGGCGCCTTGATCGCCACGGGGCCGAAGGCCTCGAAGGACACCAAGGGCTGCCAGGGCAGGTGCGACGGCACGCCGGCGTCACGGGGCGCACGCATGGCGCCCCACAGCGAATAGCGGCCCTTGGGCAGCGGCAGGCTCTGGAACTTGCAGCGCAATTCGAATTGGCCCTGCGGGAAGGAGCTGGCGTAGCGCACCACGTACACCGGCATGGCCGTGCCCTGGGTGATGCCGAGGTGGAAGGCCCCGAACATGGGCTCCTCGGACTCGGCCACGATGCGGACGTTGACCTCCTGGCCCGACAGGATCTGGCCGCCGTCGGGGCCGGTGATCTCGGCCTTGAGCACCCGCACGCCGGTGTCCGAGGCGGTGCTGAGCACGGCCTGCTCCCCCACCGACTGCCGGTACAGCGACACCACGTCACGGGCGGGCCCGTCGGCGCGCACGTAGCTGTCGGCCAGCCACATGGCCCGCTCGCAGACGGCCTCCACGGTGGGCAGGTCGTGCGACACGTAGAAGAGCGTGGTGCCGTTGGCGACGACCTGGGTGATGCGCTCCAGGCACTTCTGCTGGAAGCGGGCGTCGCCCACGGCCAGCACCTCGTCGACGAGCAGGACGTCGGGCTCGAGGAAGGCGGCGATGGCGAAGCCGAGCCGGATGGCCATGCCCGTGGAGTAGAACTTCACCTGGCGGTCCACGGCGTCGCCGATCTCGGCGAAGTCGACGATGTCGTCGAAGCGGGCCGACACCTCGGCGCGCGACATGCCCATGATGTTGCCGTAGAGGTACACGTTCTGGCGCCCCGAGAGGTCGGGGTGGATGCCGCTTCGCACCTCGAGCAGCGCCCCCACCCGCCCCACCGCCGTCACCGTGCCGGCCGAGGGGAACGTGGTCTGGCAGATCATCTTGAGCAGCGTCGACTTGCCCGAGCCGTTGACGCCGATGAGGCCGTAGGTGCGGCCCGGCTCCACGTGCAGGTTGACGTCGCGCAGCACCCACCGGAAGGGCCGGCGATAGCCCCGCAGCCAGCGGCCCAGGAGCTGGATCTGGTCCTGGAACATGGGGAGGGTGCGGTCGGCCCGGAAGCGCTTCCAGGCGTGCTCGGCCACGACCGTCCCGGCGGGGAGCCCCTTAGGTGAGGTCGGCAAAGTTCACCTCGAGGCGCTTGAACACCGTGTAGCCCAGGACCAGGTAGCCCACCGATCCGATGGCGCCCGCGATGAGCAGCTCCCACTGGGGCCCGAAGCCCAGCAACACCGAGTCCCGGAAGTTGCTGAGCACGGCGGCCATGGGGTTGAGGAAGCAGTACACGGGCCGGAAGATCGGGTCGGTGATGAACGAAGCCACGAGCTGGTGGTGCTTCTCGACCGACAGGGGCTTCAACACGGTGATGAGCATGAGCAGCGGCATCA
>DATJBC010000036.1:0-6998 GCA_035515515.1 Acidimicrobiales bacterium | reverse complement strand
GCCGTCGAGCTCCTCGACGCCGCCGAGCAGCTGTGCGACCAGGGGTTCGTGGTCCTCCCCTACACCACCGACGACCCCGTGCTGGCCCGGCGCCTCGAGCAGGTGGGCTGCGCGGCCGTGATGCCCCTGGGCGCCCCCATCGGCACGGGCCTCGGCATCCGCAACCCCCACAACATCGCGCTCATCGCCGAGCGCGCCACTGTGCCCGTCATCGTGGACGCCGGCATCGGCACCGCCTCCGACGCCACCGTGGCCATGGAGCTGGGGTGCGCCGGGGTGATGGTGGCCACCGCCATCACGCGGGCGCACCACCCGGTGCGCATGGCGGCCGCCTTCCGGGCGGCCGTGGAGGCCGGCGCCCACGCCCGCGCCGCCGGCCGCATCCCCAGGCGCCCCTTGGCGCAGGCGTCCAGCCCCCTGGAGGGCAGGGCGGAGCTCTGACGTACGCTCCCGGCGTGGGGCCGCCGGTGTCGTTGACGATCGCCGGGTCCGACTCGGGCGGGGGCGCGGGGATCCAGGCCGACCTGCGCACCTTCGCCGCCCTGGGCGTCTTCGGCACGTCGGTGGTCACCGCCGTGACGGCCCAGAACACCGCCGAGGTGCGCGGGGTCGAGGTCGTGCGCACCGACTTCGTCGACCTGCAGCTCGACACCGTGCTGGCCGACATGGCGGTGGCGTCGGTCAAGACCGGCATGCTGGCCAGCTCGGCCACGGTGGCCGCCGTGGGCCGCCGGGCGGCCGGCGGCGAGCTCCCCAACCTCGTGGTCGACCCCGTGCTGGTGGCGTCGACCGGGCGCCCGCTCCTCGACGACGACGGCCCCTCGACCTACCTCCACACCCTGTTCCCCCACGCCCTGGTGGTCACGCCCAACACCCGGGAGGCCGCGCTGCTCACCGGGATCGCCGTGCACAGCACCGCCGACATGGCTCGGGCCGCCGCCCGCCTGGCCGACACCGGCGCCCGCGTCGTGGTCGTGAAGGGCGGCCACCTGGCGGGCGACGACGCCCCCGACGTCGTGCTGGCCGACGGCGAGCTGCACACCCTGGCGGCCGGTCGCGTCCCGACCGCCAACGACCACGGCACGGGCTGCACGCTGTCCGCCGCCATCGCGGCCTTCGTGGCCACGGGCGAGGCCCCGCTGGAGGCGGTGGCCCGGGCCAAGGAGTTCGTCACGCGCGCCCTGGCCGGCTCGGCCCGCTGGCGCCTGGGCGCGGGACGGGGTCCCGTCGACCACTTCGGCTGGGGGGACCGGGGCTGAGGTCCCGAGGGAGCCGGGGCCGGCGAGCGCCACGCTCGCCGGCCCGCTCCCGTTCGGCCCACCCGGAGTGGGCACTCGCCCCCCGCGCACGGCGCCGTCGTTCCGCCAAGCTCGGCGCTCCCCCCGCGGGGCCCCTCGGGGCCCCGGTGCGGGCGCCACCCTACGACCGGTCCCGCGGGCCGTCAACGCGTTTCGTCGGCGCGCCTTCACTCTGTGGGGCCGCCGTGCCCACCGCCGCGCCGCCAGGGGGCCCGGGCGCCGCGCTTGTAGGATGACCACGCCCGCCGCCCCCGGCGAGGCCGTTCCGATGCCGAGCCCCGACGACCCCCCCGGCGCCTTCGACCCCCCCCTGGCGAGCCCCGTGGCCCAGGCCCCGGCGCGCGCCAACGGCCACGGCGAGCCCCCCGGCGGCCCCGGGGGCGTCCCCCCGGGCCGCCCCCTCCCCGGGCCGAGCACCCGGCCCGCCCTCGTCGTGGTGGGCGTCATCGCCGCCCTCTTCGTCGGGGGCATCGTCCTCGAGGCGGTGAGCGGCAACCAGGGCAAGCCGGCTCCCAGCCCGCGCTCGATCGCCACCGCCAAGGGGGCCGTGCTGCGCGCCGTGCCGGCCCGCCCCCTGCTGAAGGCCATCGTGTCGGACGGCCAGCCGCCCGACGACCTGCTCGACGCCCTGGCCGTCCCGGCCCGAGCGGCGCCGGTGGCGGGGTCCGCCGTCGACCGCGGCGTCGAGCTCTACGACCGGTCCGTGCGCTTCGAGGTCCCCGCCTCGCAGGCCGACGTGATCGCCTTCTTCCGGGCCCAGCTGCCGGCGGAGCAGTGGCGGCGCCTCAGCCAGGGGCCGTCCTCGACGGCCACGGGATACCAGGTCCTCGTGGAGCGCCCCGCCAGCGACGGCCTCGAATGGGAGCTCGGCGTCACCGTGGCGCCCACCGTCTTCCCCACGCCCGCGGCGCGCACGGGCACCACCGCCTTCACGCTGCGCCTGTTCGCCCGCTCAGACCAGGACTGAGCCGTCCTCGTCCCGGGGGGCGCCGCCTCCCCCCACGCCCGCGCCCACCAGCGCCGTCGGGCGCTCCTCGACCGACTCCTCGCCCCGCAGCAGCCAGGCCCACACGAAGAGGTCGATGGGGTAGAGCAGGTAGCCGACCCGCGTCGCCGGGGCGAGCAGGATGGCCACGGCCATGACCCACCCGATCAGGCTCGACAACCCCGCCGGGGTGGTGGGCCGCCGCCGGGCCAGGACCCAGCACAGCACCGCCCCCCCGGCGCCGGCCACCGCCACGGGGAAGACGTGGCGGATGGCGGGGAACGCCGACACCAGCGTGTGCCCCAGCAGGGCGCTGCCCGCCGGGGAGTGCACGCCGGCCAGCCCCAGGGGGAAGCGCACGACGTTGTCGACGAAGGCCGGGATGTTCTCGGCCGCCGTGGGCAGCACCGCCGGGATCATCACGCCCAACAGGCCGACCAGCACCATGAGCGAGGGGCGACGCCCCCGCTGCCCGTCGCGGTCCCGGGCCACCAGGAAGGCCAGCGCCGCCAGGGGCCAGGCCGTGATCTTCATGGAGGCCGCCACGCCCAGCACCGCACCGGCCCACAACGGCCGTCGGCGCTGGAGCAGCACCAGCCCGAGCAGCAAGAGCGCGGCCACGGGCACGTCGTCACCCCCCGTGGCCAGGGGCAGGGCGGCCGTGGGCAGCACGGTCATGCTCTGCAGGGCCAGCACCCGGGGCCCGGTGGGGCCGCGGCACAGCGCCATGGCCACCACCACCACCACGATCGTGAACACCTCGAAGACCACCCGGGCGTCGGTCAGCCGGGCCGGCGCGTGGGTGCTGCGGGGCCCGCCGAAGAGCGCCATGAGCGGGAGGTAGGGGTTGTAGGCCTCGTAGGCGGGCTGGCCGG
The DNA here is from genome assembly GCA_035515515.1 of Acidimicrobiales bacterium. Lineage (GTDB taxonomy): Bacteria > Actinomycetota > Acidimicrobiia > Acidimicrobiales > UBA8190 > DATJBC01. The sequence goes on along the minus strand of DATJBC010000036.1, from coordinate 3,840 downwards.
CGGGGAGGACCACCCGGGCGTGGGCCGAGATGTCCTGGTAGGGGTCCTTGCCGTGCACGAAGGCCGTGCCCGAGCGCTCCACCACCGGCACCTCGGGCTGGACGTTGGTGGCCCCGCCGCCGTCGGCGCGCCACAGGACCTCGAGCGAGAGGGGGACGAGGGTGGCCCCGAGCAGCACCACGAGCAGGATCAGCGCCCGCGGGGTGGTCCAGTGCCAGCGCGGCCCCGGCCCGCCGTCGGCGTCCCCGGCCACGGGGACGGGACGGCCCTCGGCCTGGGCGGCCACAGCGGCGCGCCCCGCCCGGCGCGCCGCGTGGCGGGCGGTCAGCGCCGAGGCCACCGCCCCGGCGGCGTAGGGGCCCACGGCCAGACGCCCCCACTGCTGGTAGAGGGGGATCGAGGCCCACTGGGCCGTGCCGATGGCGAACAGGGCCGACGCCGAGTACAGCACGGCGTCGCGCTCCTCGGGCCCCCACGCGGCCATGACGGCGGTGGCACGCCGCACTGGGCCCCTGCGCATGGGCCCCATGGTAGGCCCCCGGCCCCCGCCGCCAGGGCGACGCGGGCCGCCGTCCGGGCCGGCCCCGAGGGCGCCGTGCGGGCCCGGACGGCGGGCGCCCCCGCCGTAGGCTGCCACGATGACCCCCGCCACCTTCTCGGCCTACGTGGTGCGCCGCCACGGCGACGACGTCACCGCGGCCGTCGAGACGTTGCGCCCCGACGACCTGCCCCCCGGGGAGGTGCTCGTCGAGGTGGGGTGGTCCTCGGTCAACTACAAGGACGCCATGGTGAGCGTGCCCGGCAACCGGGTGTCGCGCACCTCCCCCCTCGTCCCCGGCGTGGACCTGGCGGGCACCGTGGTGGCCAGCGAGGACGCCGCCTTCGCGGTGGGCGCCGAGGTCCTGGCGCACGGCCAGGAGATCGGCGTGTCGCGCCACGGGGGCTTCGCCCGCTACGCGCGGGTGCCCGCCGCGTGGGTGGTCCCCGTGCCCGCGGGCCTGTCGGTGCGCGACGCCATGGCCATCGGCACCGCCGGCTTCACCGCCGCCCTGTCGGTCGAGCAGCTCGAGCAGCGGGGCCTGCGCCCGGGGGACGGCCCCGTCCTCGTCACCGGGGCGTCGGGCGGCGTGGGCTCGTTCGCCGTCGCCCTGCTGGCCGCCCGGGGCTACGAGGTGGTGGCGAGCAGCGGCAAGGAGGCCGAGCACCCGTGGCTGCACAGCCTGGGGGCGGCCTCGGTCATCGGCCGCGACGACGTCGACGAGGCGGGCGGGCGGGTGCTGGGGCCCGAGCACTGGGCCGGCGCCGTGGACTGCGTGGGCGGGGCGACCCTGGCCCGCGTCCTGCAGGCGCTGCGCTACGGCGCGGCGGTGGCCGCCAGCGGCCTCACCGGCGGGACGGCCCTCGAGACCACCGTGTACGCCTTCATCACGCGGGGCGTGGCGCTGCTCGGCGTGGACTCGGTGCGCACGCCCACGCCGGCACGGCGCGCCGTGTGGGAGCGCCTCGCCACCGACATGCGGCCGGCGCACCTCGACACCCTGGTGGCGGGCGAGGTCACGCTCGACGGGCTCTCCGGCGCCCTCGCCGACATCCTGGCGGCCCGCATCCGCGGCCGGATGCTCGTGCGCCTGGCCGACGGGCCGTGATCAGCCCGGGGGCGGGGCCGTGGTCTGGACCTCGGGCGAGTTCTGGGCGAAGACCGGCGACACCGTGAGGGTCCCCGAGGCGCACACCTGCATCTGCTGGGTGACGAGGGCGTGGTCGGAGGCGCCGGGGGGCGTGATCTCGATCTTGGCGGCGGTGGGGCACGAGGACTCGCCGTCGGTGGGCACGTCGGAGTAGGCCAGGTTGAAGTAGGCGGTCTGCCCGCCGGCCAGCACCACCTGCGCCGGCGCGAAGTCGGTGAAGGTGTGGCCCGTCCCGGGGACGACGTGCGTCGTCTGCTGCGCCCCGGTGGACGACAACAGCTGTGCCCCGGGGAAGCCCTTCATCGGGCACGGCGTGCCCGAGGTGTTGCGCAGGGCGAAGGTGAGCTCGAAGGTGCCCGCCGCGCCCTGGGAGCCCACCACGCTCACCGCCAGGGCGCTGGCGGCGCACGCCACGCCGGCGGCCGTGGTCGTGGGTCCGGTGGCGCCGGTGGTGCTCGTGGAGCGGGCGGTGGTGGACGAGCCGCCCGTGGTGGTGGGCGACGTCGCCGGCGACGAGCACGCCGCCAGGACGAGCGCCCCGGACAGCGCCGCCGCGCCGAGCAGCGCCGCCCGCCCGGCGGTGCCACGCCGACGTCCGGCGATCCACGGTGTGCGCACTCGGTGCTCTCCTCGCGTCACGGGGCGGGGGCGCCGCCTCCTCCACGGGGCGGCGGCCGCCACCCTCAGGAGCTGAAGTCCTCGGGACGGACCGTGTCCAGGAACTGGCGGAACTCGCCCACGAGCTCGTCGGGGCTCGAATCGCCGTCCTCGTCCTCGTCCTCGGAGGGCAGCAGGATGCCCTCGGCGTCCATGAGCTCGTCGGAGACGAAGAGCGGGCTGCCCGTGCGCACCGCCAGGGCGACGGCGTCCGACGGCCGGCTCGACACGTTGAAGGACTCGGTCCCCCGCTTGAGGTGCAGCTCGGCGAAGTAGGTGGCCGAGCGCAGCTCGGTGATCACGACGCGCTCGAGGCTGGCGCCCAGCGCGTCGACCATGTCGCGCAGCAGGTCGTGCGTCATGGGCCGCGGCGTCGCCACACCCTGGATGGCGAACGCGATGGCGGTCGCTTCGGGCGCCCCGATGAAGATCGGCAGGGTCCGGCCGAGCCCCTCGGCCTCGGTGAGCAGCAGGACCGGCGTGTTCGACTGCAGGTCCACCCGGACCGCGCTCAGGCGCACCTCGACCATGCCAGCAACTTACCGCCCGTAGAGGGCTCCGACATACGCGTCGGGGTCCGATTCCAGCGCCCGGGGATCGCCCACGGCGACGAACGGGAGGTTGCGGTAGCGGCCGGCCACGTCCAGCCCGTAGCCGAGGAGCAGGTCGTCGGTGGCCTCGAAGCCGCTGAAGCGGACCCCCACGGGGACGATGCGCCGCACCCGCCGGTCGAACAGCGCGCACACCTCCAGGGAGGCCGGCCCGCGCCGGCGCAGCTCCCCCAGGACATAGGTGCAGGTGAGGCCGGTGTCCACGATGTCCTCCACCAGCACCACGTGGCGGCCGTGGACGTCGTGGTCGAGGTCCTTCACGATGCGGACCCGACCCGTCCCCTCGGTGTAGGCCGAGATCCCCAGGAAGTCGACCTCGCAGGGGACCGTCACCCGGCGGGCCAGGTCGGCCAGGAACAGGATGCTCCCCTTGAGCACGGCCACCAGCAGCACGCCGTCGGGGTGGGCGGCGGACACCTCGTGCCCCAGGCGGGCCACGGTGTCGGCGATCTGCCCCGGCTGGTGCAGGACTCGAGCGGCCGCGGCCGCGCTCACCCTCCGAGTTGGTCGCGCAGCGTGTTGCGCAGCAAGGCCTCGCGCAGGCCCTGGCCGAGGCGGGACAGCTCGGCCACCGTCTCGAGCGCGCGTCGTCGGGCCTCGGGATTGCGTTGCTTGAGCATGGGCAGGACGATCTGCTCGATGAACCCGGCCTCGCGCTCGGCGGCGTGCTTGTGCAGGCGCAGGTGCCGGGCCTCCACGCCGTAGCGGGCGAACCCGGCGGCGAGCTTCGCCACCGTGAGGGCGTCCTCCTCGAAGTAGCGCACGCCCCCCACCACCCGGCCGCACACGAGCCCGTAGGACTCGAGCTGCTCGACCCCGGCCACGTCGAGGCCGCTCGCCTCGGCGAGCTCGTCGGCGGTCATGGCGTTGCCGGGCAACGTGGG
>DATJBC010000035.1:0-6435 GCA_035515515.1 Acidimicrobiales bacterium | reverse complement strand
CCCGTCCCCGGTGTGCAGGCCGCCCCGCCCGGGCGCCGACGGCAGGCTGCCCGTGGCCGAGATCCTCGACCCCTGCCGGTGGCGGTCTCGGCGGCTCGGTGTGGGCGGGCGCGGCGCCGCCCGGCGGCCGCCCCCGGGGGGCGCGCCCGCCCGGCGCGCACCTCAGGCCGCCTTGAGGACGAGCACGCGACGGCCGCGCTCGTCGGTGTCCTGGTCGAGCACCTGGCCCTCGACCATCGCCGCGATGTCGGGGTCGATGAACACCTCGATGCCGTTGGGGCTGAGCACGACGTCGTCGTGGGGGGGCGCCTGCGTCACGAGCGACATCTGCAGTTGCGGCGAGGACCCGTTTCCCTGGACCCCCGTCGTGTCCTTGAAGATCCGCACACCCACGGCGGGCTCGGGCGTCATGCTCAATTCCATCAGCAACGCCTGCTCCGCCGCCCGTGTCACCGTCAGCATGGACCCTCCCGTGTTTCGCTCGCGCGCGCTACCCCGAGACCGGTCGCCCGACCCGCGAGCGCCGGCCGTCGCCGAGCAGACCGCGCACGACGTCCAGGTCGTCGAGGAGGATCTGGCGCTGGCGTGACCGGCCCTCCTCGTCGCCGCGCAGGTGCTCGACGGGTGGACCGACGCCGTGACGCGGCTGTCGTCGGGACTGTCGAAGACCTCTACGGCGGAGATCTCGGCCATGAGCCAGGGCCGGCAGGCGCGCACCGCGCGGGCGCTCGGTGTCCTGTGCGGGCGCAGGAGTCCCTGCCCGTCAGGTCCTCGTTGTCGCCGGGCTGCTCTTCCACGATCATGAGCGCGCTCGGTGCGTCGCCCTCGCCGAACACCGTCGACACCCCCGACCGGTACGGGTCGCAGCCCTGGCGGTCGGCGCTCGCCCGTCGGAGCGCGTCGAGGCCGCCGTTCGGTGGCACGAAACTCCTCCACGCCGGCTGCCCCAGGCACAGGCGGTCCATACCCGGGGGCTCACCTACGAGAAACCCCGTGGCACGTGTGCGCGACCCGCAGGAGCGCCGGCCATGGTCCGTAGTTGGAGGTATGGGAGCGGGTAGAACGCAGACGGTGGCACCGACGACGACGGCAGCTCCGTGGCTGCGCTGGTGGCGCAAGGGCGCCGCCCACGGTTGCCACGACCGGTACTGCTTCCGCTGTGACCTCCTGCACCTCATGGACGTGGCGGCCGCCCAGATGCGCCTGGCTCCCACCGAGCGCGAGGCCGCCGGGGTCGACCCCCGCCCCGTCTGAGGGCCCGCCCGCCGGGACCGCCGTCGCCGGGGCCCCGGGCCCGATCGCCCGTGTGCCACGCCGGCATCCGGGACGGGTCGCCGGCGACCGGGAAGACTGGCCCCTCGTGCCGTCCCCTCGTCGCGGCCCGCCCGCCCCGTCCGTGCCGCACCCGCGCTACGAGCTGCTCACCTGTGCGTTGCGCGGCCACGTGGTGGCGGGCCTCGACGCCGCGGTGATCACCGACGAGGACGCCCTCGTCGTCCGCCAGCACGGCGACAGCCGGTGGCACCGGTGCCTGCGTTGCGACGGGTGGTTCCCGCGGCCGGTGCCGGCGCAGCCCACCAGCGAGCGCGTGCCCGGCCGGGACGAGATCGTCCTGCCGCTGCGCGGCCCGTTGCTGCGCGACCGGTACGTGCTGCGGCTCATCGCCCTCGACCGGGCCGTGCACGTCGTGATCCTCGTGGCCCTGGCCGTCGTGATCTTCTGGTTCGCCGGCAACCACGCCGCGCTGCAGCGCGACTACTCCGAGATCGTGGCCGCCTTCGGGGGGCCCACGCGCGCCCACCCCTTCCTGGGACGCCTCCGCCACTACTTCGCCATCACCCCCCGCCACCTCGACGAGGCCGCCGTGGGGGCGTGCCTGTACGCGGCGCTGGAGGCGGTGGAGATGGTGGGGTTGTGGCTGGCCAAGCGGTGGGCGGAGTACCTGACCTTCGTGGCCACCACGCTCCTGCTGCCGCTGGAGATCTACGAGCTCGCCGCGGGGGTGAGCGCGCTGAAGCTCATCACCTTCACCATCAACGTGGTCATCGTGGCCTACCTGCTGTGGGCCAAGCGCCTCTTCGGTCTCAACGGGGGGCAGGAGGCCGAGGAGGCCCGCCGCCGCGCCGCCAGCGGGTGGGCGGCGCTCGGTGGTCCGTGAGCCGGCCCGGCGGCGTACGTCTGGGCGAGGGGCTGACGGGCCCCCCAGCCGGCCAGCGAGAGAGGACCCGACCATGGCGATCGCCGCGTACTTCCACCCCAAGGGGATGTCCCGCACGCAGTTCGAGGAGATCCACCGCCGCCTGGACGCCACCGGCGAGGACCACGCCTCGGGCCGGCTGCACCACTCGTGCTTCGGCGAGGACAGCGACCTGATGGTCTACGACATCTGGGAGTCGCCCGAGTCCTTCGCCGCCTTCGGCCGGCTGCTCCGGCCCATCCTGGCCGACGTGGGCGTGGACGCCGGCGAGCCGGCCGTCATGCCGATCCACAAGCTCATCCAGGTGCAGAGCGGCTGAGCTCACCGACCTTCGGACTGTCGGAGAGCGCGGCCATCCTGTGACGCGGGAGGGCCCGGCACGTCACCACGGGCGGGCGGTGCCGGGCATGGGCTCTCGTCGAGGTGCAGCGTCATGCACACGCTGTAGGGGTTGGCGCTGTAGGGGGCGAAGGGCGCGCACGGCGCGAACCCGGCTGCGGCGTAGAGGGCCCGGGCCGGCGCGAAGCCGTCCATGGTGCCGGTCTCAATGCTCACCCGGCGACACCCCCGCCGGCGCGCCTCGGACAGCAGGTGCGCCACCAGCGCCCGGCCCACCCCCCGGCCCCGGGCGTGGCGCGCCACGTGCATGGACTTCAACTCGCCGTGGTGGTCGTCGAGGAGCTTGAGGGCCCCCACCCCCACGAGCCGCCCTTCGTCGCGGGCCGAGAAGAACGTCACCGCCGGCTCGAGCAGGCCATCGGGCTCGAGCGCGTGCACGTGCTCGGGCGGGCTGAGCGACCGGGCGAAGGCGAGATGCGTCGCCAACAGGGCGCGGACGTCGGGCGCCCGGGGGTCGTCGACGGCGAAGACCGGTGCCATGGGTGCGGTCATAGGATGACAGGCGATGGCGAGTCGGGCACTCCGGGCCGAGCCGGTGGCGGGCGACCGGGACGGGGACGGGGCCTGGGCCGCCCCACTGCGCGACGACGAGCTCACCGCCCTCGCCCTGGCCGCCGACCCCTCGGCTCCGCTCGACCCCGACGCCGTGCCCCTCGACGTCTTCCTGGCGGACGCCGCGCCGCTGCCCTCGTGGTACATGGCGCCCGTCATGGCGCGCCACGCCGGCCGGTGGCGCCGGGGCGTCGTGCTGGGGCTCGTGGGGTCCTTCGCCCTCATCGAGGCGTTCGGGCTGTGCAGCACCTACGGGCAGTTCCCCTTCCACTGATCCCCGGTGACCGCGGCCGGCCTCGGGCCCCTGGGGGTGTGGTGGAGCGGGTCGTGGCGCGTCGGGGCCGATCCCGCCCTCGACGCCGCCGCCGAGCTCGAGGCCCTCGGCTACGGGGCCATCTGGTCGTCGGGCGGGTTCAAGCCGGGGCTTTCGTCGCGCTTCGGGCGCCTGCTGGCGTCGACGCGCGCCGTGGTGGTGGCGAGCGGGATCGTGAACACCTGGCTCGTGGACCCCGCCGCCCTGGCGTCGGCCGTGGCCGGGCTCGACGCCGCGCACCCCGGGCGGTTCCTGCTCGGGTTGGGGGCCAGCCACGCGCCGTTGGTCGAGGGCTACACGCGGCCCTACACCCACGTCGCCGCCTACCTCGACGCTCTCGACGACCTGGTGGTGCCCGTGCCCGTGGCGCGGAGGGTGCTGGCGGCGCTCGGGCCCCGCATGCTGTCGTTGGCGGCGGCACGCGCCGCGGGGGCCCATCCCTACCTGGTCCCGGTGGAGCACACGGCCCGGGCCCGCGCCGTCATGGGACCGGGCCCCCTGCTCGCCCCCGAGGTGACGGCCGTGCTCGACGCCGATCCCGCCCGGGCGCGCCGTCTGGCCCGTCAGTTCGTGAGCGGCTACCTCGCCCTGCCCAACTACGCCAACAACCTGCAGGCGCTGGGCTTCGACGACGACCTGGCCGACGGGGGCAGTGACCGGCTGATCGACGCCGTCGTGGCGCGGGGGACGGCCGAGCGCGTCGTGGAGCGCATCCGCCAGCACCACGAGGCGGGAGCCGACCACGTGTGTGTCCAGATCCTCTCGCCGGAAGAGGGCTTCCCCATGGCGCCGTACCGGGACCTGTGGCGGGCATGGGCGGGGCGCTGACCCGGGGCACGGGCCGGGGCTGCGCCCGGCGGTGAACCCACGCGGCGAGGGGGCCGCTCAGTAGTGTGCGAGCCGTCGCCGGCGCCGCCGGGTCAGCGCGGCCGCGGCGACGGCCGAAAGGGGGTCGCCATGGCACGGAAGTGCGCGGCAGAGTTGATCGGGACGGCATTCCTGGTGTTCTTCGGCGTGGGCGTGGCCACGTTGTGCTTCGGCTTCGGGGTGACGGGCAGCAGCTTCGCAGCGGGCGTGGTGGCCACGTCGTTGTCCTTCGGCCTCGTCCTCATGGCCCTCGCCTACGGCATCGGGCCCATCTCGGGGTGCCACGTCAACCCGGCCGTCACCGTGGGGGCGCTGGTGGCCGGCCGCATCTCGGTGGCCGAGGCGGTGGGCTACTGGATCGCGCAGTTCGTGGGCGGCATCGTGGGGGCGCTGGTGCTGTGGGGCCTGTTCAGCGCCTCCCCGCTCTATCACCGCGCCACGACGGGGCTGGGCACCGACGGGTGGGGGGCGGCCAGCCATCTGCACGTGAGCGCGGGCGGGGCCTTCCTGGCCGAGGTCGTCCTGACTGCGCTCTTCGTGTTCGTCATCCTCGGCGTCACCCGCACCGCCGCCACCGCCACGGTCGCCGGCCTGGCCATCGGCCTCACCCTCACGCTGGTGCACCTCTTCGGCATCCCCGTCACGGGCACGTCGGTGAACCCCGCCCGCAGTCTCGGACCGGCCATCGTGGTGGGGGGCACGGCGCTGCGCCAGGTGTGGCTCTTCATCGTGGCGCCCGCCGTGGGCGGGGTGCTGGCCGCCGGCCTCCACCTGACGCTCTTCCCGACCAAGGAGCCCGCCCCGACGTGATGCCGGGGGCGGTTCCGGCACGCCGGCCCCGACGGGTCGGCTGGCGGGCAGCTCAGCTGCCGTCGCCCCCCATCTCCACGGCGACCACGTTCCAGGGCTGGTGTGAGCCGTGGTCGACGACGTGCACCACCGTGCCGCCCTCGGCGACCGCCTGGTTGGTGTACGGGACCCACGCCGCCTCCCCCGTCCCCAGCGGGATGCGGGTGAGCGGGAACCATCCGAAGGGGAGCGTGCGGGCGCTGGCGGAGCCGCCCGCCGCCAGGGCGAACACGAGCGAGGCGTCGTCGGTGGTGGTGAGGGCGACGTGGGGAGCTCCCGACGTTCCGGAGGACCCCGCCGACGCCCCCACCCCGTCGGTCCCCTCGAGGGCGAGCACCGTCAGGTGGTCCGGCGACGTCTTCCTGGGTCGGAGGACAATTCTTGGTTCCATTGTGCGTGAGACACCCGGTTTAGCCATCCCTCCAGAACGCCCCCGAGCCCCGAGCGGGACGTTCGACTCTGGCAGTCCTTACACAGCCGACGGACACTGGATATGGAGCGGCAGGTAGGTCATGAGGACAATGGAGCACGCACGTCAGCCCGTTGCAGTGCCTAAGCCGACGAGCCCCCTGGGTCGCGCGTGGGTCGCGATTGCCCTGATACCGGTGTTCTTCGTTGTCGCCATCGCCGCAGGCGAGGGCACGATCTCTGGGCTTGGCTATCCGGTTGGTGGTGACTATCCGTGGTGGGTGAGCCTGCTTTCCGACCTTGCTGCCGTCGCGGTGGTCTTGGTCCCTTGCGTTGCGGCCGTGATCTTCGGCGCCAAGGCCAAGAGGGTCGGGGCCCGGCGGGCACTGATCCCCATCGTCATTGGGGCATTGGTGGGGGTGGCATGGCTGGTTCTCGCCATCGTCTCGGAAATCGGCCCTGCGACCTGATGGTTGGCGTGGCACGCCAACAACAACGGTCTCCACGCATCATGGCCGACCCCCGCCACGATCCCGCCTTCTAGAGACATTCCCGCACTCTGGCGTGCCCTGGTGATCTCTCATCCCCCGGGCGTCGGCGGCGCCTTTCGCAGGAGGAGTGCGACCATGGCACACTCTGCGATCTCGTCGGTGCTGAAACTGAAAGGTTCGACCACATGGCCATCGTGATGTTCTTGGAGCTTCCCGGGGTGACGACCGAGCAATATGACCAGCTCAACGATGCGATGGGCATCACGGGGCCAGAGGACGAGCATGAGGGCCTCATCTCGCACGTCTGTGCGACGACGGGCGAGGGACTGTTGATCTGTGACGTTTGGCGGTCCCAGGAA
>DATJBC010000034.1:0-11425 GCA_035515515.1 Acidimicrobiales bacterium | reverse complement strand
TCCAGGATGCGCTCGCCCTCGGCCCGCTCGAGCGGCCGGCCCCCGTAGGCGTGGGACTCCACCACCGCCGCCAGCGCGGCCCAGCTCCCCGAGCGGTCGCCGGCCCGCGCGTCGAGCGCGGCGGCGTACTCGGTCATGGTCTCGCCCGGTTGCCGTGTCCGCCCGGCGCGCCGGCCCGCCCGCTCCATGACGGAGGCGGCGCGCTGGGGCCACGCCCGGGGACGACGCCGCCGGCGGCGCACGGCGACGACCGTCGCCGCGCCCAGCACCGCCACCGCGCCCACCGGGATCCACGGCACCGGGGCCAGCGCGTGGGACACGTCGTGCAGGAGCGTGGCGCCCGGCGACGGGTTGGCCAGGGGCACCACCGCGGTGGGGTCGAAGTTCTGCCAGCCGTAGCCGGGGAACCACACCTGCACCCAGGCGTGGGCGTCGTTGGCCTGGACGTCGTAGAGGTCGGTGATGGGGTTGTAGGGACCCGGCACGTAGCCCACCGCCTCACGGGCCGGGATGCCGATGGAGCGCAGCATCACCGCCAGCGAGGTCGAGATCTGCTCGCAGAAGCCGGTGCGGTTGCCGAAGAGGAACTCGTCCACGGTGTCCTGCCCCGGCCGCAGGGGCGGGATGTCGGTGGAGTAGCGCGTGTGGGCGCCGATCCAGGCGATGAGGCGCTCCACCTTGTCGTAGGCGTCCGGGGCGCGGGCGCTGACCCGCTGTGCCAGCGCCTGGGCCTGGGGGTAGGGGTGGGGGAGCGACAGGTACGGGGCCAGCGCGCCGCGCGCCGCCGCCGACGGCGTCCTCGCGCCGCGCAGGTCGGCGGCGGTGGGGTCGCTCACGTAGGACTGCACCGTGTAGATGGCGCCCGGGCCCAGCGCGATGGGGGAGACCACGGTGCCGTCGGAGGACACGAAGAGGCTGTCGCTCGGGAACCACACGGCGTGCGCGTTGCCGGCGTGGAACACGAGGTTGGGCGAGGACGTCGTGATGTAGAAGGTCTGCAGGTCGGTCTGCGCCGGGGCGCTCGTCGCCGACGACGGCGGGTCGGGGAGGATGAACGGCGACGCCGAGTCGAGCCGCTGGGTGCGGGTCGACTTGGCGACCCAGCTGGCGCCGTCCCAGTCGTCGAAGGTCTCGCCCAGCCAGAACGACGGCCGCTGGGCGCGCACCCGCATGACGACGGTGTCGGCCAGCTGGCCCCGCAGGGCGGTGTCGAGGTGGTCGGAGAACCCCAGGAAGCCCCCCACCCGGGTGGCCCCCGACGGGCTCCCCGGCTTGGCCAGCTGCGACAGCGAGCCGTCGCCGGCCAGGGCGCCGGGCACGGGCAGCGTGCCCCCCGGCCCGGCCACGGCGGGGAAGTCGATGCGGCCCGCCACGTGGGGCGCGGGCAGCACGACGAGCACCGCCGCGCCGGTGACGGCCACGGCCGCCAGCGCCCCGCCCACGCCCCGGGCCCCCAGGCGCCCTCCCTCGCTGGCCGAGCCCCACATGGCGAAGAGGCCCACCACGCCGCACGCCGCCCAGGCCAGCACGTAGGCCCCGAAGGCCATGTCGATGGCCTGGGCGGCGGCCACCGCCATGAGGCTCGCCGACCCGGCCAGCGAGAAGGCCAGGTCGCGGCGCGCCGGCACGTCGAAGGCGTGGGCCACCTGCACCCACACGAACAGCACGGCCAGCGGGTCCTCGACGGTGGTGACGTCGTAGAGGCCCTCCCTGGTGATCTCGTGGAAGAACCAGGCGAAGGCGAGCATGGCCGCCACCGCCAGCACGGGCTTGATCCACGGCAGGGGCTTGTGGCGCGTGCGGTACGACAGGGTCATCCCCGCCACCACGAGCGCCACCGACGACGCGGTGACGAGCGCGGAGAGCTCTCCCTCGGCCCGGCACGCGCCGATGCCGGCGACCACGGCGCCCGCGCACGCCACGCGCAGCACCCGGGAGTCCTCGGGGGGGCCGGGGCGGTTGGCGCGCCGCACCGCGTCGAGCACCTTCACGGCGCGCGCCGCCGCGTGGGGCGGGGTCCGGCGGGGGCGACCGTGACCGTGCCGGCACCGTGCCCGGCGGCGTCGGCCACGGCGCGCGCCAGGCGCCGCCCGGCGCTGCGGCGGTCGCCCACCGCCCCGACGCGGGCGCCGTCCTCCTCGGTGGTGGCCAGCCGCACCGGCGTCCCCGTGTCGACCAGGGCCACCACGGTGCCCAGGGCGCGCTCGGCCAGCCGCTCGGCCGCCTCGGGGTCCTCGGGGAGGTGCACCTCGAGCGTCACCGGCCCGGCGCCGGCGTCCTCCATCTCGCGCACCATGAGGTCGCCGGTGTGGGCGGTGGCGGGCCAGTGCATGAAGCGGCGCTGGTCGCCGGGCCGGTAGGGGCGCACCCCGCGGGGCTCGCCGAGGGGGGCGGGCGTGGCGCGCCCGCCCGTGCCCGCGGCGCGCTCGGCCCCCGCCGCCACCGCCAGCGGCGCGCCCAGGCGGGGCCCGACGCACAGGGCGCGGGGCAGCTCGACCTGCGCGTGCCGGCGCCACCACAGCAGGCCGAAGGGCGCGGCGGAGGCGACCTCGACGACGACGGTGGCGTGCACGCCGCGCCGCTCGGGGAGCAGCGTCAGCGGCCGGGCCACGGTGCCGGCCCGGCCGGGCCCGGCGAAGGTGGCCGGGCCGGGCGGGACGAGCGGCGTGAGCCGCACCCGGCTCGAGGCGTGCACGGCGAGCTCGACGGGCAGGCCGGCGGAGGCGTCGGCGGGGCTCTCCACCACGCGCACCCGGGCCCGCCCCGTGGCCAGCGCCGGGGCCACCAGGCCCACGGCGAGGACGCCGGCCAGCACGTCGCCCACGGCCTGTACCCAGCCGGCCCCGCTGTTGTGGGCCACGAGCTCCCAGACGAGCAGGACCGCCGCGCACCCCGCCAGGGGCACGAGGGGCCGCACGGGCACCGGGACACGGCGCCGGCGGGGCCGGCCGCGGGCGGCACCGGGCCCCGCGGCGCGCCCGGTCACGGTCGGGGCGAAGGCGTGGTGTCGAGGAGGGCCCGCACCGCCGCCACGCCCTGCTCCACCCCGTCGTCGGTGAGGAGCCGGTGCGCCAGGCACGCCACGGCCACCGCCTTCACGTCGTCGGGGGTGACGAAGCCGCGGGCCGACAGCACGGCGTGGGCCTGCGCGGTGCGGATGAGCCAGATCGCCGCCCGGGGGCTCGCCCCCAGGCGGACGCCGGGGGCGCTGCGGCTGGCCCGGCACAGCGCCACCGCGTAGTCGGCCACGGCGCCGGCCACGGTCACCGACTCGGTGGCGCGCTGGGCCGCCAGCCACTGGGAGGCGCTGCACACGGCGTGCAGCTCGTCGAGGGCGAAGCGCCCCCCGGCGTGCTGCACCAGGCGCGCCTCGGTGCTGGCGTCGGGGTACCCGATGGCCGTGGCCAGCGCGAAGCGGTCGAGCTGGCTCTCCACCAGCGAGTAGGTGCCCAGCTGGGTGAAGGGGTTCTGGGTGGCGATCACGAGGTGCGGACGCGGCAGCGGCCACGACTCGCCGTCCACGCTCACCTGCTGCTCCTCCATGGCCTCGAGCAGCGCCGCCTGGGTGCGCGGCGGCGTGCGGTTGAGCTCGTCCACCAGCACGACGTGCGCGAACACGGGCCCGGGCCGGAAGTCCCACGTCCCCGCCTCCGGGGCGAACACCGACACGCCGGTGACGTCGGAGGGCAGGAGGTCGGGATGGCCCTGCACCCGCGACAGGTCGGTGCCCAGCGTGACCGCCAGGGCCCGGGCCAGCACGGTCTTGCCCACCCCGGGCACGTCCTCGATGAGCAGGTGCCCTCCCGACAGGGCGGCCATGGCCGCCGCGGTGAGCGCCCCGGGGGTGCCGAGGAGCACCCGGCTCAGGTTGTCGACCAGGGCGCGTCCCAGGTCGATGGCGGCCTCCACCGAGTACTCGGGCAGGACGTCCACCCCCGGCGCGTCGGCGCGCACGCCCCCGGCCACGCGCACGACGGGATCGGGGGCCCCTTCGTCCTCTCCGAAGCGGGCGACCTCCATCAGACAGACGTTATCGGCGCCGCCGCGGCCGAACTGTACGCCGGACCAGGGCCGAACCGTGCGCCGGACCAGGTCCGATCGGGCCCCCCGGGCCGCTCAGAACTCGACGGCGGTGAGCTCGGGGACGGTGTTCTCGGCCCGCTGGCGAGCCGCCAGCCAGCGCGCGCGCACCGTGGCCCGGGCCCGGTCGGTGCTGCGGGGCTCCACCACCGTGGACGGCTTCCAGGTGCCGGCCAGCTCGTCCTCGTCCGCCCACATGCCCAGCGCCATGCCGGCCAGGTAGGCGGCGCCCAGGGTGGTGGCCTCGGTGACGGGGGAGACCTCCACGGGGCGCCCCAGGGCGTCGGCCAGCGCCGACAGGAAGGTGGGGTTGGCCGTCATGCCGCCGTCCACCCGCAGGGTGCCGATGGCCATGGCGGTGTCGGCCTCGGCCGCCTCGAGGAGGTCGGCGCCGCGGTGGGCGACGCCCTCGAGCACGGCGCGCACCATCTCGGGCCGGCCCGTGCCCCGCGTGATGCCCACGAAGGTGCCCCGCGCCCCGAAGTCCCACACCGGCGCGCCCAGCCCCAGCAGCGCGGGGACGAAGAACACGTCGCCCGTGTCGTCGCACGCCGCCGCGACCCCGTGCGAGTCGGCGGCGTCCTCGATGATGCCGAGGTCGTCGCGCAGCCATTCCACGGCGGTGCCCGCCGACAGCATGACCGCCTCCACGCCCCACGTGGGTGTGCCGGCGCGCTGCCACGCCACGATGGGGAACGTGCCGGCGCCGCCGCGCCGGGCGAAGCCCGGGCGCGTGGCGCCCACGCACAGGTCGAGCATGCCCCCGGTGCCGAAGGTGGCCTTGGCCAGGCCGGGGCGTGTGCAGCCCTGGCCCACCAGCGAGGCCTGCTGGTCGCCGGCGATGCCGCAGATGACGGGGGCCCCGGGCAGGGCGCGCGCCTCGCCCACGGCCCCCGAGGAGTCCACGACGGCGGGGAGCGCGCCGCGCGGGACCCGCAGCGCCTCGAGGATGGCGTCGTCCCAGCCCGAGCCGTCGGCGGTGCGCAGCCCGGTGATCCCGGCGTTGGTGGCGTCGGTGACGTGCACGGTGCCGCCCGACAGGGTCCAGGCCACCCAGGTGTCGACGGTGCCGAAGCACAGGTCGCGGCCGCGCTCGGGGTCGGCCATGTCGAGCAGCATGGCGAGCTTGGTGGCCGACTCGTTGGGGGCCACCCGGATGCCCTGGTCGCGCAGCACCAGGCACGTGCCCACCGTGCGCAGGTCCTGCCAGCCGATGCCCGGGCCCACGGGCACGCCGTCGGCGCGGTCCCACACCACGGTGGAGCCCCGCTGGTTGGCGATGCCCACGCCGTCCACGGGGCCCCCGTCGGCCAGCGCCCGCTCGGCCACGGCCAGCACGGCGCCGGCCATGGCGGCCGCGTCGAACTCCACGAACCCCGGTGCCGGCGAGCTGGGCAGCACGGGCACGTGGTGCACGCTGTCCACGGCGCCGTCGGGGCGGACCACGCCGGCGCGGACCCCCGAGGTGCCCACGTCCACGACGAGCACGCCACTCACGGCCACGCCACCTCGCCGAAGGGCGACGGCAGCCCCAGCTTGCCGGGGTTGAGGATGCCGCG
The DNA here is from genome assembly GCA_035515515.1 of Acidimicrobiales bacterium. Lineage (GTDB taxonomy): Bacteria > Actinomycetota > Acidimicrobiia > Acidimicrobiales > UBA8190 > DATJBC01. The sequence goes on along the minus strand of DATJBC010000034.1, from coordinate 5,786 downwards.
CGGATCGAGGGCGTCCTTGAGCGCCACGAGCACGTCGAACGCCCCGCCCAGGGCGCCGGCCATGAAGCGGCCCCGGTTGAGGCCCACCCCGTGGTGGTGGCTGAGGGCCCCGCCGTGCGCCCGCACCACCTCCATGACCGTGTCCCAGGCGGCGGTGTAATAGGACTCGGCCCAGGCGTCAGCGCCGGGCCCCGCCCCGCCGGGCGCGGCGGCGGTGTCGGCGCCCTCCGCCTCGGGCACGCGTCCCGCGAAGGTGAAGTAGAGGCAGGCGCCGTCGACGTAGGCGTGCGACTGGTGCGCCGAGGCGACCAGCGTGCCCTCCAGGGCGCCCAGCGCGGCCACGCCGGCGTCGTAGAGGGCGGGGAGCGCCGACCAGCGCGCCGCGATCTCGATGGTGTCGACCACGATGCCCGCCCGGTACAGGGGGGCGAGCGCCGAGACGTCGTTGCGGTGCGCCATCCAGCGCTCCACCACCTCGTCGGCCAGCGCCTCGGCACCGGCGCGCCGGCACTCCTCGGCCACGATGCCCATGGCCGCGCCCACGACCGGCTCGTCGCCTTCGTCGAGGACGACGAGCGCGCAGCGGTCGGGGAGCCCGAAGTTGCGCACCGACTCCGCCCCGTCGTAGAGGCGCAGCACCGCGGGCGTCGCCCCCCGGCGCAGGACCATCCGGCAGGCCTCGAGGCCCTGGGCGAAGGAGGCGAAGGACCACGCCTGGCGCGCCTCGTGGGCGGGCGCCGGGTGCAGCCGCAGCTGGGCCTCGGTGATCACGCCCAGGGTGCCCTCGGAGCCCACGAACACCTGGGTGAGGTCGGGGCCCAGCGCGGCGCGGGGCCCGGTGCCGCCGGTGCGCACCACGCGCCCGTCGGCCATGGCCACCTCGAGCCCGGTCACCATGTCCTCGATCTTCCCGTAGCGGGTCGAGTACTGGCCCGCCCCCCGGCACGCCAGCCACCCGCCCACCGTGGACAGGGCCATGGACTGCGGCCAGTGGCCCAGGGTGGTGCCCTGCGCGTGCAGGGCGGCCTCGAGGTCGGGGCCGAAGACGCCGGGACCCACCCGTGCCGACAACGACGTGGTGTCCACGTCGACCAGGCGGTCCAGCCCGCACATGTCGAGGGCCACCCCGCCGAAGAGGGGGACGCTCGACCCGCACACCCCCGAGCGCCCCGCCATGGCGGTCACCGGCACCCGGGCGTCGTGGCAGGCGGCCAGCACGGCGCCCACCTGCGCGGCGTCGGACGGCCGGGCCACCACCGCGGGACGGGCGGGCACCGCCCCCCGCATCGCCCAGCGGATGGCGAAGGGCCACCAGTCGCGGCCGGCGTCGGCGCGTGCGGCGTCGTCCACGGCCACCTGGGCGCACACCCCCCGCAGGCGTGCGAGCAGCGCGTCGCCCACCGGCACGCGCGGGGCGCGGATGCGGTCGGTCACGGCGCCGGGGTCGGCGTCGACGGCGGTGGGCGCGCTGGGCTCGGTCACGGGCGCGCTCAGGGCTGGGTCGGCACGCTGTCCAGCCCCGCCCGGGCCAGGTCGCGCCGGGCCCGCTCGGCGAAGGCGGCCACGTCGCGCGCCACCACGTCGTCCTGGCGGCCCCACTCCGGCGCCAGGAGCGCACCCACCTCGGCGGCGGCCTCGGCGCTGGCGCGCGCCCGGCGCACCACGCACCGGGTGCGGCGGGCGAGGACGTCGTCGATCGTCACGGCCATCTCGTGGCGCGCCGCCCACAGCGCCTCCACCCGCAGCTGGGGCACGCCCTCCACGAGCGGCTCGAGGAGGGCGCGGCGCCCCGCCGCCAGGTCGAGCACGGCGGGGGTCTCCCCGCCGTGGCGGGCCACCAGGGCCGCCAGGACGTCGTCGTCGAGGCCGAAGCGGGCCCCGGCGGCCGGGCGCCGCAGGGCCTCGAGCCCGGCCGATCCCCGCAGGGGCAGGCGGCGCGTGGGGCAGCGGCGGGCCCCGTCGGGCAGGTGCGCCCCGAGCAGGCGCACCACCACCGCCATGGTGTCCTCGGCCATCTTGCGGTAGGTGGTGAGCTTGCCCCCCGTCACCGTCACCATGCCGCCGGGGCTGGTGCGCACGGTGTGGCGGCGCGACAGGTCGGCGGTGCGGGCGCTCACCCGGTGCCCCTGCGAGGGCGCCAAGAGCGGGCGCAGCCCGGCCCACACCCCCGTCACGTCGGACCGGGTGATGGGCTCGGTGACCACGCTGTTGGCCGCCCCCAGCAGGTAGTCGACGTCGTCGGGGAGACAGGCCGGGTCGTCGAGGGGGCCGTCCCAATCGGTGTCGGTGGTGCCCAGGTAGACGTCGCCGCCGTCGGCCCAGGGCACCACGAAGATCGAGCGGCGGTCGCGGGGCACGGGGATCACCGCCGCGATGTCGGCGGGCAGCCTGGCGCGCGGCACGGTGACGTGGATCCCCTTGGCGGGGCGGATCGAGTGCGGGTGCGTCCCTTCGCCCAGGGCGCGCACGTCGTCGGCCCACACCCCGGTGGCGTTCACCACCACCCGGGCCCGCACCTCGAGGTCGGCCCCGTCCTCGAGGACGTCGCCGCCCGCGCCGCGCACGGCGGGGCGCACCCGGGCCCCGCGCACCTGCCCGCCCTGGTCGGTGAGCAGCTCCACGACCTCGGCGTAGTTGGCCACCACGGCGCCGTAGTCGAGGGCGGCCGTGCGGGCCAGGGTGAGCGTCAGCCGGGCGTCGTCGGCGCGGGCGTCGTAGTAGAGGAACCCGGCCACCAGGCGGTCGGTGCGCAGCGTGGGGAGATGGGCGAGGGCCTCGGCGCGGTCGATGCGGCGGTGGCGCTTGCCGATGCGCAGGCCCCCGGTCAGGTCGTAGAGGGTCAGGGCCGTGGCGTAGGCCCGGGCCACCCCCTTGTTGACCGCCCCGTCCCGTCCGAAGAGGGGGATGAGGAAGGGCAGCGGCGCCACCAGGTGCGGCGCGTTCTCGAGCAGCCGCTGGCGCTCGTGGAGGGCCTCGTAGACGAGGCGGAAGTCGCGCTGCTGCAGGTAGCGGATGCCGCCGTGCACCATCTTGGAGGACTTCGACGACGTCCCCGAGGCGAAGTCGTGGCGCTCCACCAGGGCGGTGCGCAGGCCCCGGGCGGCGGCGTCGAGGGCCACGCCGGCCCCGGTGACCCCGCCCCCCACCACGAGCACGTCGAAGGTCTCCTCGCCCAGGCGCCGCAGCGACTCGGCACGGTCGAAGCTGCCCCGCGCCGACGGGGACGGGGCAGTGTCCGACGGCATCGGGCCCAGCCTGCCACAGGCACACCCCGGCGGACCGGGGCGCTCGGCCGCCCCGCGGGCCCCGCGGCGGGCGGCCGCCCCACCATTTCGACAACGACTGTCATCAAACAATCGTTGGTGATATGCTGGCCCTCGTGCGTCCCCCCGACGAGCTGACGGCGCTGTTTCGCGCCCAGGGCCGCAAGGTCACCGCCCAGCGGCAGTGCATCTTCCGCGCCCTGCACGGCGACGAGAGCCACCCTACGGCGGAGTCCATCCACGCCGTGGCGCGCGGCGCCATGGAGACCATCTCGTTGAAGACCGTCTACCAGACGCTGCACGAGCTGGCGGCCATGGGCGAGATCCTCGCCCTGGACGTGGGCACGGGGACGACGCGCTTCGACCCCAACGTGGAGGCCGCCCACCACCACCTCGTGTGCCGCTCGTGCGGCAAGGTGCGCGACCTGCACGCCGACTTCAGCGACCTCACCGTGCCGGCGGGCGCCCACGAGGGCTTCGTCGTGGGCGAGGCCGAGGTCGTGTTCCGGGGCCTGTGCCGCGACTGCCGGCGGCCGACGTCGAGAACGACAGATCACCAGAAGAGAAAGGGAGCACCGTGGCAAAACTGAAGGGAACGCAGACCGAGAAGAACCTGAAGGAGGCGTTCGCGGGCGAGAGCCAGGCGAACCGCCGGTACCTCTACTTCGCCCAGAAGGCGGACGTCGAGGGCTACCCCGACGTGGCCGCCCTGTTCCGCTCCGTCGCCGAGGGGGAGACCGGCCACGCCTTCGGGCACTTCGACTTCCTGCGCGAGGTGGGCGACCCGGTCACGGGCGTGCCCGTGGGGTCCACGGCCGACAACCTCAAGTCCGCCATCGAGGGCGAGACCTACGAGTACACCGAGATGTACCCGGGCTTCGCCCGCACGGCGCGCGACGAGGGCCTCGACGAGATCGCCGACTGGCTCGAGACGCTGGCCCGGGCCGAGAAGAGCCACGCGGGGCGGTTCAACGAGGGCCTCAAGTCGCTGGCCTGACGCCACCCCGGCGGCGCCGGGGGCCCACAGGGACCCTGCGGTCCGGCCCGGCCGAACGGCGCCGGGGGCCCGCAGGGTCCCGCCCAGCCCGTGCGCCCGCGCCGCTGCGACCGGAAGGACACCGACCCGTGGACGACGCCGTGCACACCCGCAAGCTGACCCTGCGCGACATCGAGGACCTGCGCGCCTACGAGCGGGGGCGCCCCGAGTACCGGCGCGCCGTCATCGCCTTGAAGAGCAGGCGCCGCGTGGCGGTGGGCCCCATCGTCTCCCTCGTCTTCGAGAACCGCGAGACGATGCGGTCGCAGGTCCAGGAGATGGCGCGCGCCGAGCACATGGTCAGCGACGAGCAGATCCAGCAGGAGCTCGACGCCTACAACCCGCTCATCCCCGAGCCCGGTGAGCTGTCGGCCACCATGTTCATCGAGCTGTCGGGGGAGGAGGCGCTACGGGAGTGGCTGCCCAAGCTGGTGGGCGTCGAGCACGCCCTGTCCATCCACGTGGGGGCCGAGCCCGCCGGCGAGGACGGTCCCCCCGGCGGCGCGGGCGTGGCGGTGGTGCGGGCCGTGCCCGAGGAGGCGCACGCCGAGGCCCTCACCCGGGAGGAGGTGACCGCCTCGGTCCACTACCTGCGCTTCGCCTTCGACGAGGCCCAGGTGGCCCGGTTCGCGGCCGAGCCGGCCGCCGTGGTGGTGGATCACCCCCACTACCAGGCCCGGGCCCTGCTCGGCCCGGAGGCCAAGGCCGAGCTCCTCGGCGATCTGCGGCCCTGACCTGGGGGTTCACCTCGTCGGGGCGACACCGCCCCCACAGGCGGTTCTTTACAGGCTCCCGAGCGTGCGCCATACTGGCTGTTCCGCTGATTTTCCTTCCCGGGCACCATTGTCCCTGGTCACAGGACCGTCGGTGGAGTAGAACCACATATAGAGACAAGACGAACACACAGAGTGCTTTGAGGAAGTGAACCCCATGACCGCCCCCTCCATCGCCATTTGGCGCAAGCGAGCCGCCTGCCGGGGCATCGACCCCGAGGTCTTCTACCCGGTGTCCGACGAGGACGCCGAGGAGGCCAAGGCCATCTGCGCCACGTGCCCGGTCCGTCAGGCGTGCCTGGAGCACGCCCTGGCCCACCGCGAGCGGGAGGGCGTATGGGGCGGGACCACCGAGCGCGAGCGGCGCCGGATCCACCGCCAGAGGCGCAAGTCGGCCTGAGCGGGGCCCCTACGATGCCGGCGTGCCGGGACGCGTCTCGCAACGGCTGGCCGAGCTGGGGCTGACCCTCTACGGGCCCCACCCGCCGCACGACCCGCTCGACGCGGTCGTGGTGCACGGGGACGTGGCGCGCACCTCGGGACAGCTGCCCCGCATCGCGGGCGAGCTCACCTGCGTGGGCACGCTCGGGCGGGACGTGACCGTCGAGGAAGGGGCGCGCGCCGCCGAGGTGTGCGCCCTGAACGCCCTGGCCGTGCTGGAGCACGCCCTGGGGAGCCTCGACCGGGTGGCGCGCGTCCTCACGGTGACCGGGT
>DATJBC010000033.1:0-17273 GCA_035515515.1 Acidimicrobiales bacterium | reverse complement strand
GGGGACGATGCGCCGATGAAAGACGAGCCCGTCGAGGTCGACGTCGGCGCCGTCCGCCTGGCGGGACAGGTGACGGTGCCCGAGGACTGCTCGGGTCTGGTCGTCTTCGCCCACGGGAGCGGGAGCAGCCGCCACAGCCCCCGCAACCGCTTCGTGGCGGCTGTCTTGCACGAGGTCGGCCTCGGGACACTGCTCTTCGACCTCCTCACGGCTTCCGAAGAGACGTCGCGATCGGCGGTCTTCGACATCGAGCTCCTGACGGCCCGTCTGGGAGCGGTCACGCGCTGGCTCGAGGCCCAGCCCGAGGCGAGCGGTGCCCACATCGGCTACTTCGGCGCGAGCACGGGCGCCGCAGCCGCGCTGGCGGCAGCCGCCGAGGCGGGCGGGAAGATCTCCGCGGTGGTGTCGCGCGGCGGGCGTCCGGACTTGGCCGGATCCCGGCTCGCCGAGGTGCAGGCGCCGACGCTCCTCATCGTGGGGGGCGATGACACCGTCGTGCTCGAGCTCAACCGCCAGGCACAACGGCGCCTCGGTGCGCAGAGCGAGCTCGCCGTGGTCCCGGGCGCCACCCACCTCTTCGAGGAGCCGGGCGCCCTGGAGGAGGTGGCCCGCCTGGCCGGGTCGTGGTTCCTCCACCACCTGGCCCCCGTGGGGCAGACCACCGGCTGACGCGCCGCCACCCGTCGCCGCCGTGACGGGACCTTCGCCTCTTGTCGGCGTGGGGGCCGGGCCGGACACTGGCTCCATGGAGCACAACCTCGACGTCATCGACCGCACCGTCACGAAGACCTACGAGTGGCTGAACGAGGTCGACCGGCAGGCCGGTCTCGACGATGTGCACCGGGCGTACCAGGTGTTGCGCGCCGTGCTGCACGCCGTGCGCGACCGCGTCGAGCCGAACGTCGCCGCCCATCTGGCGGCGCAGCTGCCCCTGTTGGTGCGCGGCATCTTCTACGAGGGTTGGGACCCGGCGAAGACGCCGAAGCGGATGACGCTCGCGGAGTTCCTCGAGCGGGTGGAGCGCGAGGCGGGCCTCAAGGGGACGAGCGCGGCCGAAGAGGCGACGCGCGCCGTGGTCGCCGTCTGCTGGGAGGAGCTCGGCGAGGGCATGATGGGCCACCTCGTGTCGGTGTTGCCCTCGGACTACGCCATCGTCATGTAGCGGGGTCCTCCCGGCTGCAGGCGATGGCCGCGGCGAGGGCCGACTTGAGGATGTCGGCCGTGACGGCGCCGATCTGGGTGGGGGTGAGCCCGAAGTCGATCATGAGGGCCTGGGTGGTGAAGGCCGAGCAGGTGAGGCCGAAGACCCAGGTGAGCGAGGTCGGTGGGGCTCCCTGCCCGCCCGCCGCCGCCCAGGCCCTGTCCACCAGGTGCTGCACGCCCCGCACCCGGGACTGCTCGCGCAGGGCCCGGATCTCCGCCAGGGTGGCGGAGCTGTGAGGGGCGTGGATGTCCCAGAAGGCCTGCCCCACGATCTCGGCGTTGCGGGTGTGGATCGTGGTGGCCAGCCCCTCGATCCAGCCGGCGAGGTCCTCGTCGGGGGTGGGCAGTCCCGGGATGGGGCGCTGGCCGGCGGCCTCGAACATGGCCTTCACGGCGTCGACGACCAGCTCGTCCCGGGTGGGATAGTGCCGGAACACCGTGCGGGGGCTCACGCCGGCCTCGGCGGCGATCTCGTCGACCGTGGCGTCGAAGCCCTTGCGGGCGATGACCACCCGGGCGGCCGTCCGGATGCGGTCCCGGGTCGCCCCGCCCCCGCCCGGGGCGGGGCCGCCGGGCGCGTGGTCGTCGGCGCTGTCTCCCATGATCGTCCCCCGCTGGCTCCGCCCCGGACCGGCCGCAGGCTACTGCCACACGTGTTGACATGCGAGCCCGTCACCGCCGTCGTCGCCTGCCCGCAACAATCGCGGCCTCCTCGTCACAATTGCGACCACGCCCGTGGGCGCGCGCCCCACTAACCTGGCCGAGTGCTCCCCCCGGTGACCGCGTCGGCCCGCTGTCGGCGCCCCGGCGGGCGGGCCCTCCTGGTCCTCCTGGCGCTGAGCACGGTGCTCGCCTTCTCCTGGGACGCGGACGGCAACCCCAACACCGACAACCTGCCGATGGCGGTGCTGGCGGTGACCGACGGCGCCGCCGAGGAGGTGGCGGGCGACCGGCGTGCCACCCCGGTGCCCCGCCCGCCCGCCCGGCCGTGGCGCATGCGCCGGCTTCGCTCCCTGTGCAGCCCATGGCGCCTCGACCTGTGGCGGGCCACGGCCGCACCGCCGCGGGGCCCCTGACCCAGGGGACCCGCGCCCGCGGTCGGCTCGGCCTGCGGGCGACCGTGCAGTGTGCACGGCCCGATCTCCGACGGCCCCACGCCGCCCGCCCGGCGGCGGCCGCCACCTCCCACACAAAAGGACCACATTTCGATGTCACGACGTACCAACAGGCTGCTCCGCGACGTGGAGGCGCTCGTGGAGGCCACCGAGAACCTGCGGAACGTGATGCGCGGCTTCGCCCGGGTGAACGCCACCATGGCCAGACGGGTGGGACAGGGCGACGACCTCGTCGCCACGCTCGAGAGCCTCGAGGGGCCCCTGCGCCGGCGAGAGGTCACCGAGGCGCTGGACGAGTTCGAGACGGCCCGCCATCGCGTCCGCCTGTCCATGTTCGGGGTCGCCGAGGAGCAGGATGCCAGCATCAGCGAGGTCGCCCGGGCCCTGGGGATCTCGCGCCAGCTGGCGTCGCGCCTGGCCGCCGAGGCCGACGGGGCGCAGGGCCGGCGGGCGGCCCGCTGAGGCGTCGGCCGTCTCGGCGCGGCCCGGCGCGCCGGGGCGCCCTCTCTATGCTGCGGCCGTGGAGAAGCTCGTCTATCTCGTGTGGGGGGGCGGGACGCCCCGGTCCGGGGACCGCTTGCGCGACCGCCTCCTGGGCGACACCGCCGGCCGGGTCCTCGCCGCGGGCGCCCGGGGGCTCACGGTGAACGTCCACGACGGCGCGGCCGCCGAGGCACCCTCCCCGGTGCCTACGCCCGACGGCGAGGACCCGCACGTGGCCGAGCTGTCGGTGTGGGTGGACAGCTACGACCGGCGCGACCCGGTCGACGAGGTCGTGGGCGGGATCGGCCTGCCCAGCGCGGGGTACCTGGTGGTCGAGTCGCTCTACGAGGACTACGGCACCACCGCCCACGCCGCGCCCCGGTCCTGGGCCGACGGCGAGCGCTCCCCGGGCGTGCTCACCGTCTCGCTCATCCACCGCCCCGCGGATCTGGGCTACGCCACCTGGATCGAGCGCTGGCACGGCACGCAGTCCCCCCTGTCGGGCCGGTTGCAGCCGCGCTGCCGCTACGTGCGCAACGAGGTGGTCCGCCCTCTGAGCGGGGACGCGCCGGAGATCCACGGGATCGTCGAGGAGGCCTGGCCGTCTGCCGCCCACGTCGCCGACCCCATGCTGTTCTTCAACGCCGGCGGTGACCCTGCCCGCCTGTCCGAGCACGTCACGGCCATGCTCGACAGCGTGCAGGCCTGTCTGGACCTCGCCCGCCTGCGCAACGTCACCATGAGCGAGTACATCGTCAAGACCCTGGCGTGAGCGGAGCCGGTGGCGCCCCCCGAGCGGTGTCCGTAGTCTGCCGGCCATGGCCGTCACCGGAGCCCATGCGATCCTCTACACGTCGAAGCCCGACGAGCTGCGGGTGGTGTTCCGGGACGTGTTCGGGTTCGACAACGTCGACGCGCACGACGGGTGGCTGATCTTCCGCCTGCCGCCCGCCGAGATGGGGATCCACCCCTCCGACACCGCCGCCCACGAGCTGACGTTCATGTGCGACGACATCACCGCCACCATGGCGGAGCTGTCTGCCAAGGGCATCACCTTCGCCGGCCCGCCCAGCAGCGCGGGCTTCGGGGTGATGGCCACCATGGTGCTGCCCGGGGACGTGCGGGTGCTGCTCTACGAGCCCCGCCACCCGACCGCCATCTGAGGCCGCGGCGCGCCGCGGGCGGCGCTCAGGTCCAGCCCGGCTCCCCGGCGTCGCGCAGGTCGCGGCAGGGGATCACCTCGGGGAGCACGGTGCCGTCGGAGGCGCGCCTGACCGCGCAGCCCTCGGCGTGCACCGCGGCGATCTCGAACCCGACGCTCCACGTCCCGAGGTAGCGGTTGCGCACGGCCACCCGGGCCCCCACGGCCAGGGTGAAGGTGGAGACGGGGCGCAGGGGGCTCGTCGTGTCGACCACGGTCATGGGAGAACCTCCGGTGCCGCCCCTGGTGAGCCGGCGCCCCGCCATCGGGTCGCCGCTCACTCTTCGTCGCGCCCGGGCGGGAACTTGACGACCTCACTGTCCGTGGCGAGACGCCGGGCAGACGCCGACGACGCCGCCGGTCACACCCTGACGACGACCGTCTGGGCCACCTTGTCGTGGATGGTCTGGCGGCGGGGGTCCCACAGCGGGAACAGCATGTCGAGGACCCAGGGGATGACGAGCGGCGCGAAGGCGATCTCGCACACCGCCCGGCCCAGCGCCCGGGCGTAGCTGACGGGGGCGCCCTCCCCGGCCACCACGGCCTTGACCCGCACCGCCCGCATGCCCACCGTCTGGCCCCGGCCGCCGATGAGGGCCGTGGCGTAGATGACCATGACCAGCGCGGACAGCACGACCCCCTGCTCGCTCACCGACGTGCCCTGGACGGCGTGCACGGGGACGAGCACCACCGCGCTGATGACCCCGCTGATGACCCAGTCGATGAGCCATCCGGCCACCCGGACCCCGAACGACGCCCACGGGGAGCGGGCCGGGGCCGCCGCCCACGGCGGCTGGTGTCCGGGGCCGGAGCCGAAGGGGGGCGGGGGAGGCGGGTACCCCGGCGGCAGGTACTGGGGGGGCGGATACGGCGGGGGAGGGGGCGCCGGCTCGTGCGCCCCCCGCTCGTGCCCGGCCCGCTCGTCGCCGGGGGGCTGCGACGCCGGCGCACCGGGACCGGGATGCGAGGCGCCCTCGCCGCCGGCCGGGGGCGTGTCGGGCATCAGGTCATTGTCGCAGCCGTCACGGCTCGAGCACGACAGCCCCGGGCTCCTTGTCGGGGCGCAGGCCCCGCCACGAAGGTTGCCGGAGCCGGCCGTCGGCCGTGCGCTCCGAGAAGACGACCTCGCCCACCAGGCGGGGCTCCACCCAGTGCACCCCCGCCGCCTGGGGGCGCGGGACGCCGGCCACGGGAGGGGTGGCGCGCTCGAGGGGCGCCAGCTGTCGCTGGAGCTCGGCGAGGGCGGCGTCGGTGAAGCCGGTGCCCACGCGGCCCGCGTACGCCAGGCCCTCGTCCCCGGGCAGGCCCATGAGGAGCGCCCCGATGGTGTCGTGGCGGCGCCCCCGCCCCGGCGCCCACCCCACCACGACGATCTCCTGGGTGCGGACGCGCTTGACCTTGACCCACTCCCGGCTGCGCCGGCCGGGCCGGTACGGGCTGTCCAGGCGCTTGGCGACGACCCCTTCGAGGCCCTGCTCGACCGACGCCGCCATCACCTCGTCGCCGCCACCGGAGAACGAGGGGGGCACGGCCAGCCCCGGCCCCCCGAGCGCCAGCGACTCCAGCGCCCGGCGACGCTCGGTGTAGGGCTCGTCGACCAGGGAGCGGCCGTCGAGGAACAGGAGGTCGAACACGAGGTAGGCCACGGGCACCTCGGCCGCCAGGCGGCGGGCCTTGGCGGCGTCGGCCACGTGCATGCGGGCCTGCAGGCGGCCGAAGCTCGGCCGGCCGGCGTCGTCGAAGGCGACGATCTCGCCGTCGAGCACGGCGTCCCGGCTGCCCAGCTGCTCACCGATGTGCCGGAGGTCGGGGTAGCTGACCGTGACGTCCCGGTCGTTGCGCGACAGCAGTCGGGTGCGCCCGCCCTCGACGTAGGCCACGGCCCGTACCCCGTCCCACTTGAACTCGAAGGCCCACCCCGCGCCCGAGGGGAGCGAGTCGGGCACGGCCAGCATGGGCGCCACGTGCGCGGGGAGGCGCTGGCGGTCGTGGACGGCGGGGTCGGTGCGCTGGACGATCCAGCTCTTGTCGCCGGTGTGGATGAGCACGTAGCGGCCCTGCAGCCGCTCGCCGTGGAGGACGACGGTGACCTCGTGGTCCGACCACTTCTCGCACTCGTAGGTGCCCCGGTCCCAGCCGACGACCGACCCGGCGCCGTACTCGCCGGTGGGGATGTCGCCCTCGAAGCCGGCGTACTCCATGGGGTGGTCCTCGGTCTGGACGGCCAGGCGGCGCGTGCCCCGGTCCAGCGGCAGCCCCTTGGGGACGGCCCACGACACGAGGACGCCGTCGCGCTCGAGCCGGAAGTCCCAGTGCAGGGCCCGGGCGTGGTGCTCCTGGACGACGAAGACCGGCGCCGCCGCCGCCCCCGTGCGCCGGCCCCGCGGGCGGGGGGCGCCGGGGGGCACCGGCTCGGGGGTGCGGCCCGGGTCGCGCTTGGCGCGGTAGGTGTGAAGCCGGTCGTCGGGTCGTCGGGGCACTATCGTTCCTGGCGGCGCTGTCCTGGGCTGTGGGGCGGTCCCGGTCCCGGGAAGGGGGCCGGGCGGGTCCCCAGCATTACCTGCGGTGTTGCTTCTGTGCCCCCTGGGTACGGTCGCAGCGAGATCACAGGGTGGCCGCCGGGGCGAAGGAGCGGAGCCTGACGACAGCGGTGTCTGCCGAAGGAAGGGCCACGGTCGGCGTGCAACAGCATTCGTCACTCACGCCCGACGTCACCAGTGCCGCCGAGGCGCGGTGGGTCACGCGCACGGTGCTGGCCGCCTGGGGCCTGTCCCACCTCGACGACGTGGCCTGCCTGCTCGTGACCGAGCTGGTGGCCAACGCCGTCGTCCACGCCGGCACCACCTCGGAGCTGACGCTGGCGATGCGGCGCGGGCGCCTCCACGTGAGCCTGGCGGACGACGACCCGCGTCCACCGGAGCTGCGCCACGGCCCGCCGTTGTCGACGTCCGGCCGGGGCATCGCCCTGGTCGACGCCCTGGCCGACGACTGGGGGTGGGAGCCGACAGGCGACGGCGCAGGCAAGACGGTGTGGTTCGACCTCGACACCGGCGCTAGCCGGGCGCAGGCGTGGCACCTGGCGACGCCACCGGCGACCTCCCCCACCGCCTGAGGACGCCGCCCCCGCGGGCGCGATCCTCCTGCCGGATGCAGACGCCCCGTCCGCTCCCTAGGCGGCGTCGCGCGGCTCAGCCTCGGCGACCGAAACCACGTCGATCGCCGGGGTGTCCATCGACAGTTCGTCCTCGGGGGTGAGGCGCGCCGGCCGCCACACGCGGTGGGCGCTGTGCGAGGCGCAGAACGAGCCGCCGTTGTAGATCGACAGCCGTGTCGGGCAGCCGGGGGCGTCGCACACCCGGTCGGACCCGAAGGTCCGGGGGCTGCGCCTGGTCCCCACCAGTGGCTCGGCCATCACGGCCTCCGACAGCTCCGGTCGGTGACGCTGCGGCATGGGCTTCGCCCTCCCATCCGCCGCCTGCAGCCGGCACCCCCTCGGCCCGTGACCCCCCGGCGGTGGGGGCCACGTGGCCCCTGCCCTACCCCGGGGGGCCGGCCGCCAACCGCCCCGCGCCGGGGATCGGTCAGGTGGCCCGGGGAGAGGTCAGCTGGCCTCGAGGGTCTGCGCGCACACGTCGCGCAGCGAGGCCAGCAGGCGGGTCAGCCGTCGCGACACGTGCATCTGGCTGATGCCCACCCGGTCGGCGATCTCGGTCTGGGTGAGGCCGTCGACGAACCGGTACCGCAGGATGGCGCGGTCGCGGGCCGGGAGCGTCTGCAGGTGGGGGCTCAGCACGACCCGCCACTCGGCGTCGCCGAACGTGCGGTCCTCGGCGCCCAGCCGTGAGGCCAGCGCCTCGTCGCCGGGCTCGGCGTCGTCGAGGGACGCGGAGCGGTAGCCGCGACCGGCTTCCAGTGCCTCGATGACCTCGTCCTCGCTGGCCCCGGAGGCCGCCGAGAGCTCGGCGATGGTGGGTGGCCGCCGCAGCTCCTGGGTGAGGGTGGCCACCGCGTGGCCGAGGTCGAGGTAGAGCTCCTGCACGCGCCGCGGGGCCCGCACGGCCCAGCCCTTGTCGCGGAAGTGGCGCTTGAGCTCTCCCAGGATGGTCTTGGTGGCGAAGGTGGTGAATTCGACGCCGCGGTCGGGGTCGAAGCGGTCCACCGACTTGATGAGCCCGAGCGAGCTGACCTGGACGAGGTCGTCGTAGGGCTCACCCCGGCGGGTGAAGCGCCGTGCCAGCTGCTCGGCCAGGCCCAGGTTGGCCTCGACCAGTTCGGCGCGCAGCCGGTCGTCCCGTGACCGGGCGAAGTCCCGGAACTTCTCCTTCATCTCGGCGCGCCACGCCGCTCCCCATTCGGCGCGCGACGCCGTGCTCGTCATGCCCGCCTCCGGACTGACAGCCACACGCCGGGGGCGCCTGTCCGTCCGTCCACCCCGTGCTCGTCGACGAGGGCGTCGAGGATCCGCTCGGAAAGGTCGCTCAGCGACACCGGCGAGGCCCCTGCCGAAGCGCCGGCCAGGCTGCCGGTGACGCGCACGGCCTCCGGGGTCCACTCGAAGGACAGGCGCACGTCGCCCTCGGCTCCCTGCTCGCCGACCAAGGCGACGTACAGCTCGTCGATGGCGAGCCGGAGGTCCTCGACCTGATCGAGCCCGAAGTCGGCGCGCGAGGCCACCGCGGCCGCCGTCATGCGTGCCAGGAAGGCCATGTCCGGCCGGGCCGGGAACGACAACTCGACTCGCTGGGCGTCGGACATGTTCGGTGCGGGGATCGGACGTGCCGGGTCACGCCGAGATGGCGCGTTCGGCGCTCGGGTAGATCGAGAACAGGTCGTCGAGCCCGGTGATGGCGAAGACCTTGGCGATGTGGGGTTCGGTGATCACCAGGCGAAGGTCGCCACCCCCGCTGCGGAAGCGCTTGACCCCGCTCACGAGGACGCCCAGCGCGGTGGAGTCCATGAACGTCACGCCGCTCAGGTCGGCCACGGCCAGTGCGTGGTTGCCCTCCGCCATGGCCAGCAGCCTCTCACGAAGCTGGGGCGCGGTGGCCACGTCGATCTCGCCGTGGACGACCATGACGGGCACGCCGTCGTGCACGCGGTCGGACACCTCGAAGTCTGCCTCTGGAATCACCATGGATCTCCTCCCAGCTCCGCTCGCCCGTGACGCCCGTGGTGAAGAGCGCCGGCACCTGGCCGCCCTCGAGGAGCGGGAGTCGGGACTCGACGGATGCCCATCACCGCCCGCCCGACCGGTTCGCCGCTCGCTCGAGGCGCTCGCGCAGGACCGATGGGTCCCATCATGGCGCGCAGGCCCGACACCGCAAAGCGGGCGCGCCCCCTCGGCCGCGTCCCACGCCCCCGGGTCCGGGCGCAGGAGGGCATGTGATTGGTCGTCGTGCAGGCGGAAAGCAGAACCGGTTCCTGCGGATTCGTGCCTGCGGACACGGACGGCGAAACGTGGCAACAACGATGCGACAACATGGCCCGTCGTCGTGGGACTTCGCGCGCTATGGGCGTAGGTCGCCACTGTTCGTCACCTGCGCGCCCGCCACGCCCTGCGCCGAGGCCCGGGGGCTGTTTCTGCGTGACGCCGCGCCGGGTATCGCATGCGCCAGGAGCACGCACACGCGAGGCGCCGTGGCTCCGCGGGCGGGATCGCTCGCCGGGGACGCGGCACGGGACAGGAGGCGATCGCCATGGCCGATCGGCACCCGGACGCCACGACCGTGATGGAACACGACGCCGTCCGCCGGGAGCGGGAACGACACGGCGCGCGTCATGCCCGGGGCGCGGCGGCGGCCGGCGAGTCTCCGGTGGACGAGGAGCGCCCACGCGCGGCGGCGGGCGCCGTGCCGGACATCACCCTGACGGCGGCGCGCGGGCCGGCGGGCCGCGTGGCCTTCGTCGCCCTCCTGGTGGCCCTGGTCGGCGCGTGGGGCGCGACGGTCGCCTTCACCGGTCCGGCCATGGGGTTCAGCGCCGACGGCACCGCGGCGTGGCACTGGGACACGGCCCACGCCCTGCTGTGGCTGGCGCCCGGAGCGGCCGCCGTCCTGGCGGCCGTGGCCCTGCTCGGGCTGGTGCCGGCGACGCGGGGCGGACGCGGCCGGCTGGGCACCGCCACGGCGGGCATCGCCGTCGTGGCGTGCGGCGCCTGGTTCGTGATCGGGCCGGTGGCGTGGCCCGTGCTGCACGCCGCCGCGCCGGTCTTCAGGCCCGCCCGCCCCCTGCGAGAGCTCGCCTTCCAGGTCGTCTACTCGCTGGGCCCGGGCTCGCTGCTGCTGGCGCTGGGCGGGGCGGCGGCCGCCTGGGGGATGCGCCGGCGGGCGCCGTCGTCGGCGCGGCCCGTGTCGCTCGTGACCTGACGCACGTCGACGTCGATCCGCACCCGGGCCACGATCACGTCGGTCCGGTGTCGCAGGGCGGATGACAGGACGACGTCGATCTGGTTGTGCAGGAGCCGGTGGCGCAGCCGGGCGGGGACCACGCATGGGATGAGCACGACGACCTGGGCGTCGTGCGCGGCGCGTTCCTCGTCGATGAAGGCCACGATGGGGTCCACCACCGACGCGTACTCGGTGCTCAGCACTCGCAGCGGGACGCCGGGGTCCCAGGCCGCCCAGCGCGCTTGGACGTCCCGGGCCTCGTCGCCGTCGTCGAGGGCGACCGTGACGGCCGTGACGTCGTCGCTGAGTGACAGGGCCTCACCGAGCGCCTGGCGGGTGAGCAGCGACACGTTGGTGACGGGCACGACGACCATGGTCCGCCTGCCCGCCGGAGGGGGCGGGATCTCGTCGAAGGCCAGGAGGTCGGCGACGCCTTCGTAGTAGGTGCGGATGCGGTGGAACATGACGACGAAGACCGTCACCGCCACGACGACCACCCACCCGCCCGACGAGAACTTGGTGACGAGGAAGATGACGGTGGAGACGGCGGTCACCACCGCGCCCAGGCCGTTGATGCCGGCCCTGCGCCGCCATCCGGCGGGCCGCTCGTGCCACCAGTGGACCACCAGCCCGGACTGCGCCACCGTGAAGCCGGTGAAGACGCCGATGGCGAACATGGGGATGAGCCTCTGGGTGTCGCCGTCCACCGCCACCAGGAGGGCGGCTGCGAAGACCGCCAGGGCGACGATGCCGTTGCTGAACGTCTGGCGGTCGCCCCGCAGGCGGAAGAGGTGCGGGAGGTAGTGGTCCCGGCTGAGCAGGCTGGCGAGCACCGGGAGGCCGCCGAACGACGTGTTGGCCGCCAGGGCCAGGGCGGCCGTGGTGGCCAGCGACACGACGTAGAAGGCCCAGTGCCGGCCTACGGATTCGCCCATGATCTGGCTGAGCGCGGTCTGGCCGCTGCGGGGCTGGATGTGGAACCGGACGGTGAGGACGCCCAGCCCGAGCAGCATCACCCCGAGGATGACGCCGAGGAGCGTCTCGGTGCGCTTGGCCCGCCGCTGGCGCGGCTCCCGGAACAGGGGCACGCCGTTCGCCACGGCCTCCACGCCGGTCAGCGCGCTGCACCCCGCGGCGAACGCCTTCAGCACGAGGAGGACCCCCACCGCCTCGAGCGTCCCTGTGGGGAGCAGGACGCGGCCGGGCTGGGGGACCTGGCGCGCCAGGGGATGGATGAGGCCCACCACGATCACCGCCAGCACGCCCACGATGAAGATGGCGGTGGGGAGGAGGAATGCGCGTGCCGCGTCACCGAGGCCGCGCAGGTTCACGAGCGTGATGAGCGCCAGCATGGCCAGGCACAGCCACAGCGCGTCGGATGACAGCGCCGGGAACGCCGATGTCACCTGGCCCACCCCGGCGGCGATCGACACCGCGGCGGTGAGCGTGTAGTCGACGATGAGCGCCGCGGCCGCCAGCAGGCTCACGCCCGTGCCCAGGTTGGCACGGGCCACGGCGTAGGCGCCGCCCCCCGAGGGATAGGCGTCGATCACCTGCCGGTAGGACAGGACGAGGATGGCGAGGAGCACCACGATGGCGACGGTGACGGGGAACACCAGGTGCAGCGCCCCCGCGCCCGCGCCGGCCAGCACGACGAGGATGGCCTCGGGCCCGTAGGCCACCGACGTGAGGGCGTCCAGCGACAGGGCGGACAGGCCCTCCACCGGGGTGATCTCCTCGGCCTCCACCTCGCTGGTGCGCAGGGGGCGGCCGATGAGCACGCGCCCCAGCGTCCCGAGCGCCCGCTGCCTCGTCCCGGCCTCGCTCACGGCCCCAGTCTTGAGGCTGGACGACCGGCCCCGCCCGTCCGGCGGGCGCGCCGCTCGGGGGCGCGGCGTGTTGAGCGGGGGTGCCCGCTCCGGTAGACCCTGTCCATGTCCGCCCTGAGCGCCCTGGCCGTCGTGGGCGCGGGGCTGGTGGCGGGCACGATCAACACCATCGTGGGGTCGGGCTCGCTCATCACCTTCCCCACCTTGCTCGCCTTCGGCTTCGGACCCGTGGTGGCCAACGTGAGCAACACCGTGGGGCTCGTCCCGGGATCGCTGAGCGGCGCCATCGCCTACCGGGCCGAGCTCCGGGGCCAGCGCCCCCGCCTGGTCGTGCTGGGCAGCGCGGCGGTCCTCGGCGGGATCACCGGGGCGGTGTTGCTGCTCACCCTGCCGGGGAGCGTCTTCCGTCACGTGGTGCCGGCGCTCATCCTGGTGGCGTGCACCCTGGTGGCCCTGCAGCCCCGGCTCGCCGCCCGGGTCGGGGAGCGCCGCCGGCACGTCCACCACGGCGGCCCCGCGCTGGCCGTCTCGGTCTTCGTGACCGGCGTCTACGGCGGCTACTTCGGCGCCGCGCAGGGCGTGATCCTCGTGTCGTTGCTCGGCATCTTCTTCGCCGACCACCTGCAGCGGCTCAACGCCGCCAAGAACGTGCTGGCGTTGGTGGTCAACGCCGTGGCGGCGTTGTTGTTCATCGGCTTCGCCAACGTGTCGTGGGAGGCGGCCGGCCTCATCGCCTCGGGGTCGGTGGTGGGCGGCCAGCTCGGCGGCGCCCTGGGCCGGCGGCTGCCGGCGCCGCTGTTGCGGACGGTGATCATCGTCGTGGGCGTGGCCGCCGCGGTCGCCCTGTTGGTGTGAGCCTGGTGGCGTGAGGAGCGAGGAGCGCGCGGTGGAGCTCGGCATCGTGACCCCGGTGGTCAACCTGAACCCCCGCTTCGAGCCCCCGGCATGGGAGCGCGACGGCGGGATCGACGACATCGTGGCGGTGGCGCAGGCGGCGGAGCGCCTCGGGTACCGCTGGGTGTCGTGCCCCGAGCACGTGGTCATCCCCGAGGACGTGGCCGCCACGCGCGGCGGGCGCTACTGGGACCCGCTGGCCACCCTCAGCTACGTGGCCGCCTCGACGTCCGCCATCGGGCTGCTGACGCACGTGCTCGTGCTCGGCTACCACCATCCCCTGGAGGTGGTCAAGCGCTACGGCACCCTCGACGTCATGAGCGGTGGCCGCGTGATCCTGGGCGTGGGCGTGGGGTCGCTCCGGCCCGAGTTCGAGCTCCTGGGCGCCCCGTTCGCCGACCGCGGGGCGCGGGCCGACGACGCCCTGCGCGCCATCCGGGCGTCCTTCGGGCGGCGGGCGCCGCGCTATGCCGGCACGCACTACGCCTACGAGGGTGTGGAGGTGGACCCCTGCGGCCTGGACCGCCCGCTGCGCCTCTGGGTGGGCGGCCGCACGGCGCGCTCGCTGCGACGCGCCCTGGAGCTGGGCGACGGGTGGATCCCCTTCGGCCTGTCGCGCCACGCCCTGCGGGCCCTGCTCGAGACGCCCCGGCTGTCGGCCGCCCGCGCCGCGCGCGGCGGGCGCTTCGAGGTCGTGCTCGCCCCCGAGCCGCCCCTCGACCCCCTGGGCGAGCCGGCCGCCGCCGCCGACGCGCTGCGCGCCTACGGGGCCATCGGCGCCACCGGCCTGTCGCTGCGCCTGCGCTCCCGGAGCCGCCACCACTACGTCGAGCAGCTCGCCGCCTTGCGGGAGCTGGCCGCCGAACCCCGCTGACGGCGGGGGCCGGCGCGTTACGCTCGCCCCCCGACACGCCCTCGTCCTGCCCACGGAGCGCACGCCATGGCCGATCCCCCCCCCTACGACGACGCCACCGCGGCCCGCCTGGGCGCGCTGGGCGAGCTCGGGGCGGCCACGGTGGGGGAGTCCGGGGGCAGGCCCATGGCACCCCGGGTCCGGGCCGTGTGGGGCGGGGCCCGCCTGGCCGCCCCCGCCTACCCGGTGCGCTGCACGCCGGGCGACAACCTGGCGGTGCACGTGGCGGTGACCGCGGCCCCGCCCGGGAGCGTGCTGGCGGTGGACGTGGGCGACGAGCCCGAGTTCGGCTACTGGGGCGAGGTGCTCACCACCGCCGCCCAGGCGCGGGGACTGGTCGGCCTCGTGATCGACGGCGGAGTGCGCGACACGGCCGCCCTCGAGGCCCACGGGTTCCCGGTGTTCTCCACCACCGTGGCCCTGCGCGGCGCGGCCAAGCGCGCCGCGGGGACGGTGGGCCGGCCCGTGGAGGTGGGCGGCGTGACCGTGCACGCCGGCGACGTGCTCGTGGGCGACGGCGACGGGGTGACGGTCGTGCCCGTTGCCAGCGTGGACGACGTGCTGCGCGCGGGACGCGCCCGGGAGGAGAAAGAGCGCGGCCTGTTCCGCGCCCTGCAGGCCGGGCGCACGACGGTGGAGCTCCTCGACCTCGATCCCGGGCCCGTGGAGGGCCCCTGACGCAGCCCCGGGCGGCGCCCGTCCTCAGGCGGTGACGGCGTGCTCGGGGGCGCGGCCGTCGAGGACGGCGCACACGCCCGTGCACGCCACCCGCGCCATCTGCACCCTGGTGGCCGTGCTGGCGCTGCCGATGTGGGGGAGGAGCACGGCGCGCGGCGCCGACAGCAGGCGGGGGTGCACCTGCGGCTCGCGCTCGTAGACGTCGAGGCCCGCCGCGAAGAGCGTGCCGGCGTGCAGCGCCTCGGCCAGCGCCTCCTCGTCGACCACGGGCCCGCGGGCGGTGTTCACCACCACGGCGTGGGGGCGCAGCAACCCCAGCTCGCGCCGGCCGACGAGGTGGCGGGTGGTGTCGGTCAGCGGCACGTGGAGGCTGACGATGTCCGAGGCCCCGAGCAGCTCGTCGAGCTCCGCCACGAACCCCGGCATCCCCGTGGGGTGGCGGGTGTGGTGCAGGACCTGCATGCCGAAGCCCGCCGCCCGGCGGGCCACCGCCCGGCCGATGCGCCCGTAGCCGACGAGCCCCAGCGTGGCCCCGTGCACGTCGTGGCCCAGGTACTGGGTGATCCCCCATCCCGGCCAGGTGCCGGCCCGCAGGTCGCGCTCGGCCGTCGACGCCAGGCGCGCCGCCGCCAGGATGAGGAGGAAGGCGGCGTCCGCCGTGGTCTCGTCGAGGACGCCGGGCGTGTTGCAGACCACGACCCCGAGCGATCGGGCCGTGGCGACGTCGATGTTGTCGTAGCCCACGGCCACGTTGGCGACCACCTTGAGCCCCGCCGCCGCGCCGGCCTGCAGCACGGCGGCGTCGACGCGGTCGGTGAGGAGGCACACCACCGCGTCGACGGTGGCGGCCGCCTCGACGAGCTCCTCGGGGGTGTAGGGGTCGTCGCCGGTGCGCTGCACGACGAGGTGCCCGGCGTCGCGCAACGGGTCGAGGCCGCCCGCGGGCAGCTGGCGCGTGACGAGGACGCGGCCCATGGGGCGTGCCTGCGGACGGCCGTGCCGGCGGGCGCGCGCCCGCTCAGTGGTGGGTGTAGTCGATGGCCCCGGCGCCCTTCACGCCGATGGCGAAGCAGAAGCAGTGGATGGGGGCGTGGTCGCTCACCGGCCGCAGGCTGTGGACCTTGTCGGGCGGGATGTGCACGAGGTCGCCCTGGGCGACGGGGCGGTCCTCGCCGTCGATGGTCATGACGCCCCGGCCCGACAGCACGTAATAGAACTCGTGGGTCGGGTGCGAGTGCGGGTCGACGTAGCCGCCCCCGGCCACCTCGAATTCGTTGACCAGCTCGAGGAACCCGCCGTCGGTGATGTCCTTCATCTCGCGCGACTTGTACAGCCACCACACCGGGACCGTGCCGTTGTGCTCGACGACGGGCTCGACGTCCTCGATGCTGCGAACATCCATCTCGTGCTCCTCCTCGCTCCCCGCTGCACGGCCCGTAGACTGACGACGCTGTCAGCCTAGGCAGCGCCGTCAGCGTAGATCAGGGAGGTTGCCGGTGACCGATGGCCCCCGACGGATCGTGGCCGGACCGGTGCGCCCCGAGACGTGGGCCCCGTTCGGCTGGATCCCCCTCCCCGACACCGACCCCGCCGACGGCCAGGATCGCCTGGCCTACGAATGGGCCGACCCGCACGTGAACGTCATCAGCCACGCGCCCGACGAGATCGTGCGCGACGGGGACGGCCTGCACTGCGACCGCATGTACCGCCACGACACCCACACCCAGGTGCTCCTGGCCCTGAACGGCCCGTCGGTGCTGGCCGTGGCGCCGGCCGACGCCGACCTCGGCACCGAGGCCGGCCTCGACACCGTGCGGGCCTTTCGGCTGGAGAAGCTCGACGCCGTGGTGCTGCACCGCGGCACCTGGCACTGGGGCCCCTTCCCGTTGGGGGACGAGCCGGTGCTGCTCTTCAACGTGCAGGGGCTCGGCTACGCGCGCGACAACGCGTCCGTCGACCTGAAGGCGGGCGGCGCCGAGCTCGTGGTGGTGCCCGGGGGCTGAGCCGACACGGCGCGCCCGGCGCGGGCGCCCGGCGCGTCCCGGCGTCGCGGCGCCCACGCCAGCAGGCCGCAGAGAGAGCCGACGCGGCGGGCGGGGTCGCCGCGCACCAGGCGCCCCTCTGCAGCCTGCTGGGCTCCGGGCCGCCCGTCCGGCGGTCGTCACCCCGTACCGCGCGCCCTACCCGGCGCCCCGACCCCGCAATCCTGTCTCGGTGCGCGTGGCGACGGTCACGGAGCGCGGCACACTGCTGGTCACCGGTCGTCCCTCGCGCGGCGGCGAAGCGACGCGGCCAAGATCGCGCCATGGCACCGGGTGGAGCGGAGGGGGGCGGGCCGGGGGCCCCCGTGCGCGGCCGGCTCCTCGTGGCCTCCACCAAGCTGGGCGACCCCAACTTCGACCGCACCGTGGTCCTCGTGCTCGACCACGGTGAGGAGGGCGCCCTCGGGGTCGTGCTCAACCGGCCCACGCCGGTCCCCGTGGGCGAGATCCTCGACACGTGGGCGGCGCAGGCGTCCCTGGTGCCCCCCGCCGTCATCTTCCGCGGCGGGCCCGTCTCGCCCGACGCCGT
>DATJBC010000032.1:0-9282 GCA_035515515.1 Acidimicrobiales bacterium | reverse complement strand
ACGGTCGGGGCGCCGACCAGCGGCGGGTGCGGACGCCGGACCGTCGCGTCCCGACCTCACCGAGACCTCGCCGCCGACCTCCCCGGCGACGGTGCGCGGGGGCGGGGCTCTGGCGGGTCGTCCGTCCCCTCCCGTCAGGTCACAGGAGCCCGGTTACCGTCCCGAGCACCCCGGGAGGCGCGGAGCCGCCCGACGACGGAGTGCCCAGCGCGGGAAGCGCGGGCGCCGGCACGCTGGGGATGGTCACGGTGGGCACGGTCACAGGGGGGATGGTGACGGTGGGCACCGTCACGGGGGGCAAGGGCAGGCCCCCGCCCGACCCCGAGCTCCCACTGGAGCCCTGACCGGATCCCGTCCCCGTGCTCGACCCGGTTCCCGGGCTCGTCCCGGATCCGGCGTTCGACCCCGACCCGCCCGAGCTGTGCGTGGTGCCGCCCGAGCCTGCCGATCCCGAGCCCGACCCGGAGCCCGACGACGTCGTGCCCGATCCGCCTCCGCCGTGCGTGCCGCTGGCACCGCCCGACGTCCCGCTCGAGCCGCTCGAGCCGGACCCGCCCGCCCCCGGGGCGGAGCTTCCGCCCGGGGCCTGGGCGGCGCCGGGGGCGCCCGCCCCGCCCGAGCCGCCCGAAGCCCCCACGGCCGTGCCGTGGACAGCACCCACACCTCGCCCGGATGTCGATCCGGCGCCCGAGCCGAAGAACGTGGTCAGCAGGGAATGGACGCCGGGCAGGCCGTGGGCGCCGGGGCCGCCGTGCGTCGCCGTCGAGCCGGGTGTGCCCGACGGCGCGCCACCGCCTTGACCGCCCGTCGTCGACGCGCCACCCGAGAGCGTCGGGCCCGCCGTCTGCAGGCCGTCGTGCGGGCTCCCGCCGCCTCCCACGGCCAGGGCGGCGGTGAGGACGCCCAGGACCGACGCCGCCACCGCGCCCACGGCAGTGGCCGCCGAGTGCCGGTGATGGGGGCGACGCTGGTCGAGGGGCGGCGCCGTGGCGGTGCTCGCGTGCCGGCGTACCCGGGGCAGGAGGTCGCGGCCCCGCGTGATCGCCGCCGTGGCCAGGGCGGCCGCCTGCGCCCCGACGCGGGGGGCCGGCGATGGGCCATCGTCCTCGGGGAGAGCAGTGGGCGCGCGACGCCCCGCCTCCTCGGGCTGGCGCCTGCGCCGCTCCGCCCGGGAGAGCGTCGCCGTCGGTCGTGGCGCGTCGGTGCGCCGGGCGATGTCGCTCGCCGCCGACTCGAGGGAGGCGACCAGGTCGAAGGAGCTGATCGTGTCCAGGGTCGCCAGGCGCTCCACGGACTCCCCGATCGGTGCCGACATCATGACGTCCTCGTAGTGCCAGTCACCGCGGGGCGCGCGCTCCTCGAGCGACCGCATGAGGTCGAGGGTGGTCATGCGGGCGGGGGTCAGGCCGATGCAGTGCGAGGGATCGTCGACGTCGGCGAACGACGGCGCGTCCCAGATGCTCGCCGAGGGCGAGGGACGTCGGTGGCGGGGACCGGGCGCGTCCTGGGGCTGGTGGAGGAGCGGCTCGTCCTCCGGGTCGTCGCCGGCGTCGGTGCCCAGGAGGAGGCCCGTGGACGACAGGCCCGTGGACGACAGCGAGGTCCAGGTCGAGTCGTCGGCCGCCCCCGGCAGGCCCGGTGACGCCACCGGTGGCACCCACTCCCCGCGCTCGGTGGACGGCTCGGCCCGCAGGGACTCCAGCGCCACGAACGGCAGGTCCGCCCTGTCCGGCGTCGGCGTGGTCGTCTCGTCCGTCAGATGCTGCATGCGCTCACCCCCGCTGACAGCGAATGTCCTGGTCCGGTGGTCCCTCGCCGGTCCCTCTCCTGTGGATAGCTACGTGCGGGGGGCACCGATCTTGCGCTCGCCCGGTGGCGCTTCGGACTCGGTCGTCGAGGTGCAGGGGGACGCCGACGCCAGTCCCGCGGGGCACCAGAGGGCCGACGTCCCCGAGGACGGCGGGGGCCCGGCAGGACCGTCCCGTCCCGGGGGCCCCGAGGGAGCGTGTCGCGGGGGGCCCGGGGCGGCCTCGGCGTCGTGGTCGCGCACCTGCTCGAGGAACAGCGCCAGCTCGGGGCAGGCCGCCACGGCCCGCCGGGCGTGGCGGGCGAGCGCCCCGCGTACGGGCGTCGACGTGATGATGGGAAAGCCCCAGTCGTCGAGCTGGATGAGCTCGGGGGCGATCTCGGCGCACAGCCCGCGACCGTTGCACCGGGTGGGGTCGACCCGGATCCGCCACGTCCCCCTCATCGTGCGCCCCGCCTCGCCGTCACGGCCGGGCGTCCCCGGCGCGGCGCCGAGGCGGGACGGGGAGCAAGGGTGACCGGCCGTTGTGCTCGCACCCGTGGCCGGCGGCGTGGAGGTCGAGATCCTTGCCGAACGTAGTGATGGCGCTGCGCACCATGCGCACGGCCCCGTCGGGGTGGCCGCACGCGCCGCGTCCGGCGATCTGCCCCGTCCACCGGGCCACGCTGGCGCAGGCCGCCGACGCCGATGACGCGGCCGAGGGCCAGGCCAGCTCCTCCAGGGCGGACGCCAGCGCGGGCAGCCCGTAGGCGCACGGGCCGCACTGCCCGGCCCCTTCGTTGGCCATGAAGCGGGCCAGGCGGGCCGTCTCGGCCAACCCGCAGGCGCGCCCGGGGAGGGCGACGACGATCCCGGGGCCCAGGGGCAGGCTCCCCGGCCCGTGGCCGAGGGGCACGGCCAGGGCGCGCTCGACGGGCACCCACGAGCCCCCGTAGCCGCCCAGGAGCACCGCCTGGAGCCGCTCGGTCGGTCCGCCCGCCACGTGCAGGAGGTCGCCGACGGTCGAGCCCAGGGGGATCTCGGCGACGCCGGGGCGGCCCACCGCGCCCGAGATCGTCACGAGCGCGCTCCCCGGGTCGCCGTCGGTGCCGAGCGCCCGGAACCAGGCCGCCCCGAAGCGGGCGACCAGCGCCAGGTGGGCGAACGTCTCGGCGTTGTCGAGGAGGGTCGGCGCGCCCGAGACGCCGCTCTCGGCGGTCCGCACCACGCTGAAGGCGGGCAGGGCCGGCCCGCCCCCCAGCCAGCGCACCAGGGCGCTCGCCTCCCCCGAGACGTAGCTCTCGGGCGGCCGGGCCACGGTGACCGGGATCCGGTCGGAGCCGGCGCGCCGGCGCTCGTCGAGGGCGCGCTGGAGGGAGTGGGCGGCCAGCTCGGTGGCGACGCTCCGGTCGTGATCGCCGGGCCCGCCCGGTCCCTCGCCGCTGTCGGCATCGAGCGGCGCCCCGTGCTCGGGGGGCACCCGGCGGGCCCACGGCAGGGTGTGGTCGGTGCGGGGGACGCACACGACGACCTCGAGCGCCCCCAGCGCCTGCGCGGCGGCGATGGCGCCGTCGAGGACCAGGTGGGGAGCCCGCAGGAGCAGGACGCGGTCCTTGGCGCTGGCCGGCTCGCCCTCCATGGCGTTCACCACCACGATGGGGGGACGCCCGATCCGGGCGGCGGCGTCGGACACGGCGCGCAGCTTGCGGCCCGTCACGAACCCGGCGCCGCCCCTGCCCACCAGGCCCGAGTCCTCGACGGTGGCGACGAGGTCCGGCGCCCCCGGGCGTCCCGAGCCGTGGTGCGCCCCGCCCCGGGCCCCGTCCATGGGGCCCAGGCGGGCCAGGTGGGCCCGCAGGTCCTCGCGCCCCTCCACCACGAGCAGGCGGGGGAGGCGGCGGGGGTCGGGGGCCTGCTCCGCCTCGTGCCCGGCGTGCTCCCCGCCGCGGGCGTGGGCCTGGGCCGGCAGCCCCTCGCCGCGCGCCCGGCGGGCACCGGCCCGGTCGGCGGGCGCCGGGGCGGCCCGCACGGCGAGGTCCGGGGGGAAGCGCCGGGGGGCGTCGGGGAGCTCGCGTCCGCTCACGCCGGCCTCCCGCCGCCGGGCGCGGCGGCGTGCTGGCGGAGCACGGGGGCGGCGTGCACCACGGATGCGAACGTGTTGGTCGCCGCCGCGTCGGCGCTGAGCGTGACGAGCGCCAGGACCGACAGCACCCGCATGGCGACCTTCCAGGGCCGCCGCCGTGTGAGCCTCCAGGTGGCGGCCGTGCCGACGGCCACGATGCTGAGCGCGGCGATCCACCGCATGACGAGGGTCGCGGTGTCGGTGCCGGCCCCGAGGCCGTGCACGAGAGCGACGGGCCAGGCCGCATAGGACAGCAGGTGCACGACGCGCCACGTCCGATGGCCGATGTGCCGCCGGAGGGCGCTCGACAGCACGACGGCCAGGAGGAGGTCGACGGCGATCGCCCCTAGCCCGGACCACACGCGGTGGTACGGGGACAGGAAGGGCACGACGGCGTCGAGCCATCCGATGGGCACGTACCCGTCGACCACGGTCGTCATGACGTGGAGGAAGACGAACACCACGGCCAGCAGCGACAGGTTGCGGTGCAGCCCCTGGGTGACAAAGCGCGGCCAGCGGGGCCGCGTGAACTCGCCGTTGGCGGCGATGCCCATCACCACGGTGGCGGTGAGCAGGACCAGGGCCACGATGCCGGTCGAGCGCGTGAGGTACCAGAGCTCGCGGCCGTTCGCCGCGGCCAGGAGGGCCGGCGCAGACACTGCGGTCGGGGGGCTCATGCCGCCGCCCCGTGCGCCTGGTCGGGGGAGGCGGGCCACCCCGCCACGTGGACGACCGCACCCGTCGCCGCCACCAGGCGGGCGGGGAGCCCGAGCTCGGCGAGCCACTGGGGTGCCAGCTCGCCGAGCAGGAAGGACGCGGTGCTGGCGGTGTTGGCCCCCACGCACGTCGCCGCGCACACCGACACCGTCCGCCAGTGCTCGGCCGCCGGTGTCCCGGTGGCGGGGTCGATGATGTGGTGGCACACCTGCCCGTGGTGCCTCCAGCGCCGGGCCACGGTCGAGGAGGTGGCCAGCGCCCCGTCGTGCACGGCGACGCACGGGTTCGACGGGTCCTCGTCGTCGTGGCGGTCGGCGATCGCCACCGGCCATCCCCCCTCCGGCGGCGGGCCCGCCACGGCGATGTCGCCGCCCACGTTGACGAGGACCCCCGCCTCGCACACCGCCGACGCCGCCCGTGCGGCGCGGTCCACGGCCAGGGCCTTGGCGGTGGCGCCCAGGTCGAGGAGCACGCCCGGAGGGACCTGCACGGACGGGCCGGCGGGATCGAGCCGCACCTCGCGCCAACCCGGTCGCCGGCGCCTGGCCTGACGGCCCCGCCGGGGGGCGGGCGCGACCGGGGCGCCGGGGAGGGGGACGTCGGGCGCCGCGTCGAGCAGGGCGAAGTCGCGGTCGTAGCCGAGGGCCACCATGTCGGCGCCCACGGTGGGGTCGACGAGCCCGTCGGTGACCTCCGCCGCGCTCAGGGCCGCCACCACCGCTTCGTAGAGGGCGTCGCCCACGACGACCGGGGCGCCGCCGGCGCGGTGGAGGCGGCTGATCTCGGAGTCGTCGCGGAACCGGCTGCAGGCGAGGTCGATGCGCTCGAGCTCGGCCTCGAGGGCGCGTCGGGCGGGCACGAGGTCCGAGGCCCGCTGGACCACCACCGACGCCGTGGTGCCGAGGGCGGGGAAGGCGACGCGCAGCGACGTCACGGGCTCAGGTGCCGCCGGAGGTGGAGGACGACGAGGGCTGCTTGCTCGGCGTGGGCGCCTGGCGGGGCGGGGACGGCGGCGCCGTCGTCGTGGGGGCCGGCGCCGGGCCGGCGGCCGGGGGTACGGGAGCGGTCGGTGCCGGGGCCGAGGTCCCGGGCGCCGACGACGGGGCCGAGGTGCTGGGCGCCGCGGGCGTCCGCGCCGGGGCCGTGGGCGTGGTGGCCGGGCCCGAGCCCGCCACCACCGGGGCCCTGGCTCCCGCCGAGGAGGCCACCGCGGCGGGGTTGGCGACCGCCGACGGGGACCCGGGTCCGGCGCCGTCGGGGTCCGGCGTCGAGGAGGGCCCGCCCCCGGTGGCCGTCGGACCGAGGGGGACCGCGCCGGCGGCCGGGGGGTCGCCGGCGGCGGTGGCGGACGGGCCCGAGGCGGCCCGGTTGGCCGACCTGCCCGGGGCGCCGGCGCCCGGCCCGGGCGCCGCTCCCGAGCCCACGGCGGCGCTGCGGGGGTGTCCCGGGACGGCGGCGGCCACGGCGCTGGTGAGCCAGGCCGCCGCGGCGGTGGCGCCCAACGTGACGGCGGCGGTGAGGCGACGCATGCGCCGGTAGCCGGAGTCGCGCCTCGCAGTGGTGTTCCGCATCTCGAACCAACCCCCCGGTGTCGGACGTGCCGGGCCCGACTGCTGGACATACGGACGCCCCGAACGGTTCTTGCGGGGGGCGAGGGGCGAATCCGGCCCCCGACCGCAAGCGCAGCGGGGTATGTGGGTATCTCCTGGCGGCAGCGTCGAGCCGGGCGGACCCGGGCCGGCGGGCGGCCGGGAGGCTGATGATGGCGAGCACCGTGACGAAGGCGATCACCGAGACGGCCCCGCCGGCCGCGGCGAGGGAGACGACCACCACGGCGCAGACCCTGCACGCCTCCCGGGCGACGTCGAGCGGTCCACGCTGTGGCGCCTGCTTCTCCCTGGGCCCGTCGTCGGGGACGATCCGATGCGAGCGCGAGGCCGGGCACGACCTCGGTTGGCACCGGTCCGATCGCCATCGCTTCGAGTGGGACCAGAGCGCGCTGTGGCCGCTCCCCGTCGACGCGTTCGTCACCCGCGCCGTCCACCTCGGCGGACGCGAGGGCTGCGCGCCGCGCGAGGAACCACCAGGCGGCGGTCGTGCCGGGCGCGCACCCCACGCCGCTTGACGGCCCACGCCTCGCGCCGCGCCCCGCGCACCGCACCGGTGGGACGCGCCCAACCGGTGCGGACCGGTGCACGGGGCCCCCACCGGGCGGGACCTGTAGTGACAAGCGGAGGCGTAGGATCGGGTGCGGGCGCACCTGCGACGCCGCAAGGCCCGCCGCCCCGTCCGTCCCCCGGCTATCCCCCTGCTGGTGGCGCGGCGGGCGGGCGGATCGACCGGCTCGCAGGCGGGTCCGCTTTCCAGTCGGCGTCGCAGGATCGGAGTTCTGGCTTGATCGAGGACGGCATGGGGGGGTCGGACGACCCGGGAGGGTCTGTCGGTCCCCGCAAGCGCGGCCTCGGTCGGGGTCTGGGCGCCATCCTCTCGGCGCACGGGACCGCCGACGCGCTGGCCGCCCAGCGTGACCCGGTGACCGACCTGCCCGACCGTTCGCTCCTCGACGAGCGCCTCGAGCAGGCACTGGCCCGGTGTCGCGAGGACGACGCGTCGCTCGCCGTCCTGGTGGTGTCGCTCGACGGGTTCGGGACCGTCAACGAGCTGTTCGGCCACGGCGTCGGCGACGCCCTGCTGCACGACGTGGCGGCCCGGCTGTCGGCGTCGCGTCGCAAGATGGACACGGTCGCCCGATTCGCCGGCGACGAGTTCGTGGTGGTGTGTCCGTTCATCGGATCGCCGGAGCTGGCGTGCCGCATGGCGGCCCGCATCCTCGACGACGTGAGCATGCCGACCTCGCTCGAGGGCGTCGAGCACGAGCTGTCGGCGAGCATCGGCGTGGTGTTCACGTCCCCCTTCGGCACGTCCGAGTCGGTCGAGTCCCTGCTGGGCGACGCCTCCATCGCCATGCGCCACGTCAAGGACGAAGGCGGCGCCTCGTGGCGTCTGTTCGAGCCGTCGATGCGCGAGCACGCCACGGTCCGCTACCAGACCCGCCTCGACCTGCGCGCCGCCCTCGAGGAGGGAGGTCTCCTCCTCACCTACGAGCCGATCGTGGACCTGGCGTCCGGGTCGACGGCGGGCGAGGCGGCCATCTTGGACTGGACCGCTCCCGGCGCCGAGGACGAGGGCGCCGAGCTCGAGCGCCCGGGCGCCCTCGCCGGGGCCGCACGGGTCGCCCCGCCCAGGGTGAACGGGACGCACGCCGCCGCGGCGTCCAGCGCCGACGCCGGGGACGCCGAGGAGCCCGGAGCGGGCGCCGTGGAGGGGGCGCGCGACCTGCTCGACCTGGTCGACGAAGCCGGACTGGCCGCCCCCATCGTGCGGTGGGTGTTGGACGAGGCGCTGTCGGAGCTGAGCATCAGGCGGATCACCTCGACGTTGCCGGCGTCGTTCCGGGTGTGGGTGAAGGTGGCCCCTTCGATGTTGGGCGACCTCGCACTCGTCGACGCCCTCGACGAGCTGTCGGCCCGGCACGGCGTCCCCCTGTCGATGGTGGGGCTCGACGTCCGCGAGCCGCTGGGGGCGATGGTGGGCGGCGTCGAGCCGGTGTTCAACGCGTTGGCCGAGCGCGACGTGGCCATCGCCCTCGACGACTTCGGGGCCGGCCTCTCCAATCTCAGTCGGCTCTCGCAACTGCCGGTGCGCGCCCTGAAGCTGGCCCCTGAGCTCGTGGCCGCGCTCGCCCCCCCGGCCCACGCCGACCTGGGCGCGCCGCTGCCGGGGACACGCGGGGGCGCGCTCCCCACGGCGTCACTGGTGCGGGGGCTCGTGGACCTGGGCCACGCCCTCGGGCTCGACGTCGTCGCCCAGGGGGTCGAGAGCCAGGAGCAGGTCGCCGTGCTGCGAGCCCTGGGATGCGCCTTCGCGCAGGGGCCGCTGTTCGAGGCGGAGAGCGAGCCCACGGTGGAGCTGCCCGAGGAGATGCCCACCCGCCTGCACCTCGAGACGGCCGCGCCCGTTCCCGCCACGGCCGGGGACGAGCGGCCCGCGCCGGAGCCGCGCGGCCACGAGGTCGCCGTGGCCACCGAGCCCGCGCCCGCACCGGCGCCGACGGCCCCCGCGCCCGTCATGGTGGAGACGCCAGGCCCGCCTCCGTCGGTGCCCCCGCCCGCCGAGCCCCGAGAGGCGCTGTGGGCCATGCCCGTCGTCGGTGACGAGGGCGACGAAGGGTCGATCTTCGGGTCGTGAGGCGCCGTCGACGGCCCCGCCGGGGGCCGTCGCACAGCCGTGAGGCAGAGTGGAGCGGTGCTGAACCCCAACTTCGTCTACCTCGGTGCGGCCGTCGTCGTGCTCGGGCAGGCGCTCTACGTCGTCGACACGCTGCGGGGTCGCACCCAGCCCAACAGGGTGACCTGGCTGCTGTGGGCGGCGGCGCCGCTGCTGGCGTTCGCGGTGGAGGTGGACGACCACGTCGGCATCATCGCCCTCATGACCTTCATGTACGGCTTCGGACCGCTCGTGGTCTTCGCGGCCTCGTTCGTCAACCGCCGGTCGGTGTGGGCGCTCGGCCGCCTCGACTACGTGTGTGGGGTCCTGTCGGTCGCCGGCACGATCGGATGGCTGGTGACCCGGCAGGGCCTGGTCGCCCTGGCCGCCT
>DATJBC010000031.1:0-2971 GCA_035515515.1 Acidimicrobiales bacterium | reverse complement strand
GTCCTCATGCGCGATGGGACGCATTCCCGCGTCAGCCGTTGGTGGCCGACGACATGGCGCAGGTGCGGCGGATGTTCGACGGGTACGACACCGGTGTCCGGTACGTGGATCGCCATATCGGCCTGATCCTCGAGAGGCTCGCCGCCCTCGGGTTCGATGACGAGGTCGGTGTGATCATTTCGGCCGATCACGGAGAGACCCTCGGCGAACTTGGCATCTATTGCGATCATCAGACGGCCGACCACCACGTGGCGCGCGTTCCGATGATCATCCGATGGCCCGGCCTGTCGGCCGGAGTCGATGACTCGCTCCACTATCAGGTCGATGTCGCCGCGACCCTGCTCGAGCTGAGCGGAGGCAGCGTCCCGACGCGGTGGGACGGTCGGTCGTTTCGGTCCTCACTCGATTCGGGGGAGTTCGCGGGCAGGGAATGTCTCGTCTTGACCCAAGGCGCGTGGACCGCCCAACGGGCCGTCCGTTTCGACGATTGGATCTTCATCCGGACCTTCCACGACAGCTACCACGGGTTCCCCGATGTGATGTTGTTCGACCTGGCGGCGGATCCCCACGAGCAGCACGACCTCTCCGAAGCCCGGCCCGACGTGGTGGAGGTGGGGACGATGCTCCTGGAGAATTGGAAGGAGTCAGCCGTCGCTCTTTCGCCGACGGGAGTTGACCCGCTCGACACGGTGCTCCAAGAGGGGGATCCCTGGCACGCGCGCTGGCGTCCGGCCGAGTACGACGCCTGGTTGGAGCAGACCGGCCGGGCAACGTGGGTCGCCCGAGTGGTCTCTGGCTGACCCGGGCCGCACCCGACTCGATCGTCGACTACTCCTGCACCAGCTCGATCAGCGTCCCGAACGACGTCTTCGGGTGCACGAAGGCCACCGTCGTGCCCCGCGAGCCGGGCCGTGGCTCCTCGTCGATGACCCGTCCGCCCGCGTCCTTGACGGCCTGCAGGGCGACCCCGCAGTCATCGACCCGGTAGCCGACGTGGTGCAGCCCCTCGCCCCTGGTGGCCAGGTACTTGGCGACGGGGGAGTCGCCCCTGATGGGCGTGAGCAGCTGCACGTAGGAGTCGGCCACCTTGAGCAGGGCCTCCTCGACACCGTCGCGGTCGACCCGCTCGCGGTGGTCGACGGTGGCGCCGAAGACGTCGGCGTACCAGGCGATGGCGGCCTCGAGGTCGTTGACGGCGATGGCGACGTGGTCGATCTCGGTCAGGAGCAGATCGCTCATGCGCCGTGCCTCCGGAACAGGGTGATGCGGTCCTCGCCGACCTTGGCGCGCCGCTCGGGGTCGTCGATGCCGAGGCCCTCGGTGGGCGCGACGCACAGGACGCCGATCTTGCCCTCGTGCAGGTTGTGGTGCACCTGGTAGGCGGCCTCGCCCACCTGCTCCAGCGGGTAGACGGCCGAGAGCGGCGGCAGCACCTTGCCGTCGCAGATCAATTGGTTGGCGTCCCACGCCTCCCGGTAGTTGGCGAAGTGCGAGCCCTTGATCGTCTTGAGCTTCATCCAGAGATGGCGGTTGTCGTACTCGATCATGTAGCCCGAGGTGGCGGCGCATGTCACGATCGTCCCCGCCCGCTTGCAGACGAAGACCGAGGCACCCATGGTCTGGCGGCCGGGGTGCTCGAAGACGATTTCGGGTTCAGAGCCCACCAGCGCGCGGATGTCCTTGCCGAGCCGGCGCCATTCGGACTCGTCCTGGGTGTGCTCGTCGGACCAGAACCGGTAGTTGGCCGCCTTGCGGTCGATCACCGCCTCGACACCGAGGTCGTTCAGCAGCTTCACCTTCTCGGGTGAGGAAACGACGCCGATGGGCGTGCCGCCGCCGTTCATCACGTGCTGCACGGCGTAGCTGCCGAGCCCACCGCTGGCGCCCCACACGAGCACCGTGTCCCCTTGCGTCATGCGGGCCCCGTTGGGGGAGACCAGCATGCGGTACGCGGTCGAATTGCACAGGGCGTTGACGGCCGCCTCCTCCCAACTCAGGTGCGCCGGCTTGGGCATGAGCTGGTTCGCCTTCACCACGGTGATGTCGGCCAGCCCGCCGAAGTTCGACTCGAAGCCCCAGATGCGCTGGTTGGCGGCCAGCATGGAGTCGTCGTGGGCCGAGGGGTCCTGGTCGTCGACGTAGTTGCACTGGACGGTGACCTTGTCGCCCACCTTCCAGTTGCGCACCGCCGAGCCCGCCCGCAGGACGACGCCGGCGGCGTCCGAGCCGACCACGTGGTAGTCGAGCGCGTGGCGCGCCGCCCAAGGACCTTCCTTGGCGAGACGGTCCAGGAAGCCGAATGTGGGGAGTGGCTCGAAGATCGACGTCCACACGGTGTTGAAGTTGATCGACGAGGCCATGACCGCCACGTAGGCCTCGTCCGGGGCCAGATCGGGCAGCGGCACCTCCTCGACGTGCAGGGACCGGCGGGGGTCCTTGTCCTCGGACTCCATGCCCCCGAACATGTCGACCTCGCCCCGCTTGACAACAGCGGCTCGGTACGAGTCGGGCATTGGGAGTCCGGCCAGTTCATCGGGGGTGGCGCCGGACAGGGCGGCGCGGAGGATGTCGCTCATGTGACCCGACGATAGTTGGCCCGTACAATGTGGTTTCCGACTGGTAACCAGGCCGGCGTGAACCGGAGGTGTAGGGAATGGCTGAGGCCGTCATCGTCGCAGGGGCTCGGACCCCCATCGGGAAGCTGTCAGGCGCATTGGCGGGGTTCAGCGCGATGGACCTCGGTGGCTTGGCCATCGCCGAGGCGCTGCGGCGGGCCGGCGTTCCGCCCGACCAGGTGGACTACGTCCTGATGGGCCAGGTGATCCTGGCCGGACAGGGGCAGATCACGGCCCGCCAGGCCGCGGTCAAGGGAGGCATCCCGATGTCGGTCCCGGCCAACACCATCAACAAGGTGTGCCTTTCGGGCCTCAACACGATCTATCTCGCCGACCAGATGATCCGTGCCGGCGAC
>DATJBC010000030.1:0-11524 GCA_035515515.1 Acidimicrobiales bacterium | reverse complement strand
GGTCCCGCCGGGGCAGCACCCACGGCGCGCTGCGCTGGAACAGCACCAGCCGGTCGACGAGCGGCTGGATCTGGGGGATGAACTGGATCGACGACGCCCCCGTGCCCACCACGGCCACCTTCTTGCCCGTCAGGTCGTAGCCGTGGTCCCACGCCGCGGAGTGGAACATGGCCCCGCCGAAGCGCTCGATGCCGGGCACGTCGGGCAGGCGGGGCTCGCTCAGGGCGCCCACGGCGGCCACCACGACCTCGGCGCGCACCGGGCCGCCGGTGGTGTCGAGGAGCCAGCAGCGCGCCTCGGCGTCGAAGCGCATCGACCGCACGTCGTGCCCGAGGCGGAGATGCGGCTCCACGCCCCCGGTGCGGGCGCACGACCGCAGGTAGTCGAGGATCTCGCCCTGGGGCGCGAACGAGCGGCTCCAGCGGGGGTTGAGCCGGTGCGAGAACGAGTACAGCTGGGAGGGGACGTCGCACGCGCACCCCGGGTAGGCGTTGTCGCGCCACGTGCCGCCCACCTCGCCGGCCCGCTCGAGGACCACGAAGTCCTCGACGCCCGAGCGCCGCAGGCCCACGGCCATGCCGATGCCGGCGAAGCCGCTGCCCACCACGGCCACCCGCACGTCGGTCACGAGGCGTCCTCGTCGCCACGGCCCGCCGGGGCGCGCTCGTCCCAGATGCCCATCGTCTTCCACAGCGCCCGGGCCGGGCGGCCCACGAGGCCCAGCTCGGTGCACAGCTTGCGGGGCTTGGCCACGGCGTCGCGCAGCAGTTGACGGCCCTCGTCGCTGCGCATGGCCCGGCGCAGCTGGCGGCGGGGCACGCCGTAGGCCTTGCGGAGGTGGCGGGGCGGGAACACCATGACGCGGCCCATCGTGCCGAACAGGACGGGCGCCCACAGCGCCAGGATGGCGCGCCGCACCGGGCCCAGGTCGGGCACGGTGCGCTTGAGGAACTGGCGGGCGAACGACACGTGGCGGGCCTCCTCGGTGACGTGGATGCGCATGATGCGCTCCACCACCGGGTGGGACTCACCGCCCCGCAGCTGCAGCCGCTGGACGTGGTCCACGGGGTCCTCGCCCCCCAGCACGAACATGAAGAACAGCGCGGGGAAGATGCGGCTCAGGTGCACCACCAGGCGCGAGCCGACCTTCATGTCCACCGGCATCCCCCGCACGTCCAGGCCGGTCCGGTTCACGAACTCCTGGAACATGAGGGTGTGCTGGCACTCCTCGATGATCTCGTGGTGCGCGTAGCGGAACTGGGGCCGGCTGCTCGGGAGCCAGAAGACGTACTCGAGCAGTCCCCGCATGAGGACGTTCTCGAACTCCCACCCGATGCGCATGGCGGCGGCCACGCGGTGCAGCCCGACGCGCGACCGGACCTCGGGGGGCTGGGCCCGGTACCAGTCGGTCCTGGCCAGGGGGTCGAACGACCAGATCCGGAAGCGGGGGTCGGCGGGGTCCACGGCCATGTCGGGCCCGTCCCAGTCGACGTCGGTGTAGGCCTCGAAGCGCTTGTCGACCGACTGGCGGTTGAGGCGCTCGACCACCGAGCGGAACACCTCGCGGCGTTCGTCGCCCGGGGCGGAATGCCCTGCGGTGCGGTGCTCCACGGCAACGGTCATCGGGTCCTCCTTGTCCTCACTGGTCGTTCCCCCGCCGGGGTCGTTCCGTCACGGGACGCAGGCGGCACGGCCCGGGGCCGTCACACCCGGCCCAGCACGGCCAGCCGGTCCCCGGCGCGCGCCGGCACCAGGCCGGCCAGGAGCCAGCCCACCCAGGCGTCGACGCCCACGGGCACCACGGCGCGGTTGCGGGCCACCGCGCCGACGATGGCCGCCGCCACCCGGGCGGGCGCCAGCCCGTGGCGCCGGAAGGTGTCGCGCACGCGCTGCACCGTCTCGGGCCGGGCGCGCTCGCCCCGGAAGCGGGCGTGGTCGATGATCGACGTGGCCACCACGCCGGGGCACACGGCGCTCACCCCCACGCCGGCGCGCGCCCAGTCGGCCCGCAGGCAGCGCGACAGCGCCAGGACGCCGGCCTTGGTGGTCACGTAGGCCGGCTCGGTGGCACGGGGGAAGTAGCCCAGCGCCGAGGACACGTTCACCACGTGCCCGCCGCCCCGGGCGACCATGGCGGGCCCGAAGGCCCGGCAGCCGTGCACCGCTCCCAGGAGGTTGACCCCCAGGATCCAGTCCCAGTCGTCTTTGGTCGTGTCCAGGAAACGCCCCGACAGCCCCACTCCGGCGTTGTTGACGAGGACGTCGAGGGGCCCGTGGCGCGACTCCACGGTGGCGGCCAGCTCGGTGAGCGCCCCCTGGTCGGCCACGTCCGCCTGGTAGGCGACGCCGCCGCACGCCTCGGCGGTGGCCCGGCCGGCGTCGCCGTCGACGTCCAGGACCAGCACCCGGGCGCCCCGGCGGGCGAGGAGCTCGGCGGTGGCGCGCCCGATGCCGCTCCCCGCCCCGGTCACCAGGGCCAGCGCCCCGTCCATGCGGGCACTCGCCGGCCGGGGCCCACCCGGGGGCCTCCTGCCGACGGCGCCGCCCACGCCCGTCGTCATCGCCGGTCATTGTCCCATTGGCCGATGTATATGTCAAAGGAGACTGGTACAATGGTCCATGTCATGGTCAGGGAGGGGAACGTGACGGGGAGCACCGCCATCGACGCCGGGGACGGGGGGCGGGGGCCGGCCGCCTCGCCGGAGGGCCGCGTCGAGCGCGGCGAGTACCGCATCGACGAGCTGGCCCGGGCGGCGGGCACCACGGTGCGCAACGTCCGCGCCTACCAGGACCGGGGCCTGCTGCCGCCGCCGCGGCGCCAGGGGCGGGTGGGCCTGTACTCCGACGTGCACCTGGCCCGGCTGCGCCTGCTCGGCCAGCTCCTCGAGCGGGGCTACACCATGGCCAACATCCGCGAGCTGCTGGCGGCCTGGGAGTCGGGCCAGAACGTCGGGGACCTCCTCGGCCTGGAGGCGGCGCTGGCCGCCCCGTGGTCCGACGAGCGCCCCACCGCCGTGAGCGCCGGGGAGCTGGCCGCCATGTTCGGCGACGACCCGCCCGACCCCGCCGGCGTGGCGCGCGCCCTGGAGCTCGGGATCCTCGAGCCCGCCGGCGACGGCTTCGTGGTGCGCAAGCCCCGCATGCTGCGCGCCGGCGCCGAGCTGGTGGGCGCCGGCGTGCCCCTGGGGGCCGCGCTCGAGCTGGGCGAGCGGCTCCAACGCGACATCGAGCGCATCGCCGTGGCCTTCGTCGAGCTGGTGGGCACCTACGTGTTCGAGCCCGTGGGCGACCCCATCCCCCCGGGCGACGTGCGCCGCCTCACCGACATCGTGCGCCGCCTGCGCCCGCTGGCCGGCGACGTCGTGGAGGCCGAGCTGGCCGACGCCATGGAGCGCCTGGTGGGCGAGGAGCTGCGCGCCCGCCTGGACCGCATGTTGGCCGGCCGCGAGGGGCGGGGCGAGGCGTCGTAGGCAAAGCTGGCACCGTGCCGGCGACCTTCTCGCATCTGGGGGTGTGCGTGCGCGACCTCGACGTCGCGCTGGGCTTCTACTGCGACGGCCTGGGCTTCGAGCTCGTCGACGCCCACACCGTCGGGGAGGAGTTCGCCGCCCTCATGGAGCTGCGCGACGTGCGCCTGCAGTCGCGCTTCGTGCGCCGCGACGGGGTGTCGATCGAGCTGTTGTGCTTCGAGTCGCCCGGGCACGTCGGCGAGCCGGTCCGCCGCCCCATGAACCAGCTGGGCCTCACGCACCTGTCGCTGCGCGTGGACGACCTCGAGGCCGTCGCCCGCCGGATCGAGGAGCACGGGGGCGTCGTCGTGGCCGACAGCCGCACGACCTTCGGGACGGGTCCGGGCGCGTTGGACTTCGTGTACTGCACCGACCCCGACGGGGTGCGCATCGAGCTCATGCAGCTGCCCGGCTGAGGCCCGTCCGTCGGACGACGTCCCGGGCGGGCGCGCCCGATGACCGACTACCGTCCGCAGCGGTGAGCCCCGATGCCGTGCCCGGCGCCCGTGCCGTGGAGAACCTCCTGGCGCGCTACGCCGAGCTCGTCGACGCCGGGGACTTCGCCGGCCTGGGGGAGATGTTCGCGGAGGCCACCTTCGGGGGAGAGGGCGATGCCGCCGTGCACGGCCGCGACCCCGTGGAGCAGGTGTTCCGCGCCATGGTGCGGGTGTACGACGACGGCACGCCCCGCACCAAGCACGTCACGACCAACATCCACCTGGAGGTGGACGAAGAGGCGGGGACGGCCGAGTCCCGCTCCTACGTGGTCGTCTTCCAGGCGCTGCCCGAGCTCCCCCTCCAGCCCATCGTGGCCGGGCGCTATCGCGACCGGTTCGTCCGCCGCGGGGCGACCTGGCAGTTCGCCGAACGGCGTTTCACCACCGACCTGGTGGGGGATGTGAGTCGTCACCTGCGCGGTGGCGCCCGCTCCCTGGGCGGCTGAGGACCGGCACCACGCGTGGTCGTGGTGGCGCGCGCTGAGCGTTCCGCCTGCTTACGCCACGCTGTGTAGCCCAGTCAGCACGCAATTCTGGCGCCGGTGGCGTCGGCGACGGAAAAGGGCCCGCCGACGGACTGTGAAGAGCGCGTATTCGGTGACGCTATGGAGTATGCATGCGCCGTGAAGTTCTCTGACGTGTCGATCAGCGAGGGCGGGACCGCCGGCCACGAGGAGGTCGGCGTCTACGGCGTGCGCATCGAGCCCGACGGCTGGACGCTCGTGGACGTCGGCGCGCCCGAGGTCGAGCGCCACTGGTCGTGGGGCGCCATCGGCGCCGTGGCGTCGACACCGGGGGGCGCCACCCCCGACGGCCGCCCGGCGGTGTGCCTCGACGTGGTCGTGCACGGCTGGCCCGTCCGCCTGGTCGTCCCGGCCGAGCAGCTGCCCGCGCCCGCGCGGGAGCGCCTGCGCGCCATGGCCCCCGCGCACGTCGTGGTGCGCCTGGGCCCCGAGACGCCGTGGGGGGCGCTGCGCCGGCGCACGTCCCGGGCGGCGCGGGTCGTGGCCGAGGCGCTGGCCACGCCGCGGCGCCGGCGGGTGGCGCTGGGGGCGGGGCTGGCCATGACGGCGGGCCTGGTGGTGGCCGGCTTCGGGCTGGCCTTCGGCGCCGGGGGCGCCACCCCGCAGGCCCTGCACCGTCCCGTGACCCGGGCGGCCGCGGGCACGTCGAGCTCCACGGCGTCGTCGGTCACGACGGACCCGCCGCCGGCCCCGGCCGCCGCCCCGGCGAGCTCGGCGGCACCGGCCACCACCTCGGGACCCGCGCCCGGGAGGTCGGCCAGGTCCTCCGCGAGGGGCACCTCCCGCTCCCACCACGGGACCAACCCCACCCCCGTCGTCCTGAGCGCCGCCTCGGGCCCGCCGTCGTCGGAGTCGGGCCCCGGCACGACGGCGCCCCCGGGCACCCCGACCACCGGAGGGCCGTCGGGGACGAGCACCACCACCACCACGACCCGGGCCACGACCACCACGAGGCCCCGCCCGCCCTCTACCACCCGGCCGCGACCGCCCATCACGATCGTCCCCTCCACCACGGCGCCCCCGACCACGGCGCCCCCGACCACGGCGCCGCCCCCCACCACGGCGCCCCCACCCACGACGCCGTAGGGGCGGCGGTGGCAGCGGAATAGAACGCGTTCTATTCTCGTGGGGTGACGGGCCGACGGGCAGCGCGGGGGTAGCGGTGGCGCGCGCGTCGGCCCCCGCCCCCCGCTACGACGACATCGGCCGCGTCTACGCCAAGCACCGCCGCCCCGACCCCCGCATCGCGGCCCAGCTGTGGCGGGCGCTGGGCGACGCCCGCACCGTGGTGCACGTGGGGGCGGGCACCGGCTCCTACGAGCCGCCGGGCCGGGCCGTGGTGGCCGTCGAGCCCTCGTCGGTGATGGCCCGCCAGCGCCGGCCCGGATCCCCGCCCGTGGTGCGCGCCGTGGCCGAGGCCCTGCCCTTCGCCGACGACGCCTTCGACGCCGCGCTCGGGGTGTTCACCGTGCACCACTGGAGCGACGCGGCCGCCGGGTTGCGCGAGACGGGGCGCGTGGCGCGCCGCGTCGTGCTCATGACGTACGACCCGGCCGTCCACGAGGCGTTCTGGTTGATCACCGACTACGTCCCGGAGATGCTCGACCTGCCCACCTGGCGCACACCGGACCCCGGGGCCGTGGCGGACATCGTCGGCGCGCGGCGCATCGAGACCGTGCCGGTGCCCGCCGACTGCGTCGACGGGTTCAACTGGGCCTTCTGGTGCCGGCCCGAGATGTACCTCGACCCCGAGGTGCGGGCCTGCATGTCGGGGATGGCCATGCTCCCCGAGGGGTTGGTGGCCGAGCGCATGGAGCGCCTGCGCGCCGACCTGGCCGACGGCACCTGGGAGGCGCGCCACGGGCACCTGCGCCGTCAGGCGGCCATCGACGGCGGCCTGCGCCTGGTGGTCCGCGGCTGACGCCGGCGCTGCGGGGCCCGGCGTTCGCCGCCCGCGCCGGTGTGCTCTGATGTCCGGCGACGATCGCCGGAGGGGGCGGGCCACGTGGGTCTCGAAGACGTCGACCTGACCGACCTGGGCCGCTTCGCCTCGGGGTTCCCCCACGAGGTCTTCACGCGCCTGCGGGCGCAGGCCCCCGTGTGGTGGCACGAGCCCACGGCGCGCACCCCCGACGGGGTGGGCTTCTGGGTGGTCAGCCGGCACGCCGCGGTGCAGGCCATGGCGTCCGACGCCGAGACCTTCTCCTCCGAGCGGGCTCCGGGGGCGCCCGGCGGGGGCACCCTCATCGAGGACCTCCCCTTCGGGTTCGCGTCCGGGGTGCTGCTCAACATGATGGACGACCCCCGGCACCAGCGGATCCGGCGCCTCGTGACCCCGGCGGTGGCGCCGCGCGCCCTGGCTGTGCTCGAGCCCGAGCTGCGCGCCCGGGCGTCGGCCATCCTCGACGCCGCCGCCGCCCGGGGGCGCTGCGACTTCCTCGTCGACGTGGCGCTCGAGCTCCCCCTGCAGGCCATCGCCATGCTCATGGGCGTGCCCGAGGAGGACCGCCACGACCTCGTGGCGTGGACCAACGCCACCCTCACCTACGACGACCGCGAGCTCGGCGCCCGCAGCCCGGCGTCCGAGCGCGCCGCGGCGGCCATGGCCGACTACGGGACGGCGCTGCTGGCGCGCAAACGGCACCACGGCGGTGACGACATCATGGCCACGGTGGCCACCGCCACCGTGGAGGGCGCCGGCGGCGGCCGCGAGGCGCTGTCGGACCTCGAGCTGCTCATGTTCTTCAACCTGCTCATCGCGGCGGGGAGCGAGACCACGCGCAACGCCATCGCCCTGGGCACCGCCGCGCTCATCGACCACCCCGAGCAGTGGGACCTGCTCCGGGCCGACCCCGAGGCGCTGCCGGGGGCGGTGGAGGAGATCCTGCGGTGGTCGAGCCCCACCCTCTACAACCGCCGTACCGCCACCCGCGACGTGGACGTCGCCGGGGTGCGCATCGCGGCGGGGGACAAGGTCACGCTGTGGTGGGCCTCGGCCAACCGCGACGAGGAGGTCTTCGCCGACCCCTTCGTCTTCGACGTGCGCCGCAGCCCCAACCCGCACCTCGCCTTCGGCCACCGCAGCCACTTCTGCCTGGGGGCCAGCCTGGCCCGCATGGAGATCCGCATCGTGCTCGAGGAGCTGGCGGCCCGCTTCGAGCGCCTGCACCTCGACGCGCCCATCGAGCGCTTCCGCACCAACAAGCACGCCGGGGTGAAGCACATGCACGTCACCCTGGACGGGCGCCGGGACGCCGGCACCGCACGACGACGGGAGGAGCCATGACCGCACCGGGGCCCGAGGTCGTGCGCCGCTACCTCGACGCCATGGTGGGCCACGACTGGGAGGCGATGGCCGCCTGCCTGGCCGACGACGTCGTGCGGGTCGGCCCCTTCGGCGACACCTACACGCCCAGGGAGCCCTACGTGCGCTTCCTGTCCGAGCTCATGCCGGCGCTCCCCGGCTACGCCATGCGCATCGACCGGGTGCTGGGGCTGGGCCGCACCGTGGTGGCCGAGCTCACCGAGACCGTGGAGGTGGCGGGCGCCCCCCTGGAGACGCCCGAGGCGCTCGTGTTCGACCTCGACGACGACGGCCGCATCGCCCACGTCGCCATCTACATCCAGCGCCGGGGCGAGGTGCCGGCCGCGCCCTGAGGGCGGCCGGCGGCACGGGCGCTACTGCTCGGCCACCTCGACCGTCTTGCCGTCGCGCCACTGGCGCAGCACGAGGTAGCGGCCCTTCAGCGCGCCGTGGTCGTAGTGGCCGAAGCCCATGGTGGTGCCCTCCATGCCGCTCGAGGCGGGCAGCTGCTTCACCCGCTCGAGGCCCTCGGCCACCCCGGCCCGGGTGAGGTGCGCGGCGCGCGCCAGCGCCTCGGCCGCCAGCCGGCCCATGTCGTAGGCGGCCACACCGATGGGCCCCGCCGCGCAACGCGCCGAGCGCTCGCGCAGCCGGGCGCGCATCTGGTTGGCGTCCGACACGCTGTCCACGTACACCCAGCCCTCGAACCCCGCTCGCCAGTCGCGCCGGGCGTAACCGAACATGAGCGCCGAGTTGGCCACCACCGGCACGTCCCAGCGGGCGTCGGCGAGCGCCAGCGACACCGCCCGCGACGCCACCCCCAGCCCCAGGTACACCACGGCCTCGGGGTCCCCGGCCCGCAGCCGGGCCACGACGGGGGAGACGTCCTCGGCCAGGGGCGACACCGCCGCCTGGGCGGTGATGTCGATGCCCAGGGCGACGCACGCCTCGGCGAAGAACTCGGCGTAGCGCCGGCCCACCGGCGAGTGGTCGTGGGCCACGGCCACGCTGGCGCGCCCCGCACCGGCCAGGTGGCGCGCCAGCACCGACGGCTCCTCCTCGAGCGAGCCCACCTGGTAGTGGAACATGAACTCGCCCCGGGTGCGCTCGCCGCCGGTGTAGTTGATGCACGGCACCCCCGCGGCGTCGGCCAGGGG
This sequence comes from Acidimicrobiales bacterium, assembly GCA_035515515.1. GTDB lineage: Bacteria > Actinomycetota > Acidimicrobiia > Acidimicrobiales > UBA8190 > DATJBC01. Next base: position 2,533 of record DATJBC010000030.1, on the reverse strand, counting down.
GCCCACGATGAGGCCGTTGTCGCTGATGGAGGGGCCGAGCACGAGCAGCACGCCGGCCTCGACGAGCTCCGCGAAGCTCCGCTCCACGTCGTGGGCGGTGCCCGCCGGAAGCCCCCGCGCGTGGCGGGGCACGAACTCCACGGGGCGGTCGAGGCGCCCGCCCGCCTGCGCCTCGTCGATGCCGAGGCGCACGGCCTCCTCGAACAGCGCGCCCCCGTCGGCCTGGGGGAAGTCGTAGAGGACGCCGACGAGGATGGGTGCGGCCCCCGGTGGCGGGTTCGACATGTCTGTGCTCCTCGCTTCCGTGTCGTGGCCTGCGTGTCGTGGCCTGCGCGTCGTGGCCTGCGTGCCGTCGCTTCGGGCGCTCAGCGGGTGAGGATCACCACGCCGGCGTTGGCGCCGCGGCCCACGGTGTGGGCGAGCGCCACACGCGCCCCGTCGACCTGGGCCGCCCCGGCCTCGGCGCGCAGCTGGTGCACGAGCGAGACCACCTGGCCCAGCGCCGATGCCCCCAGGGGCTCGCCCTTGGACAGCAGGCCCCCGCTCGGGTTCACCGGGATGCGCCCGGCGCGCTCGGTGGCGCCCTCGTCGAGCAAGGCCGCCGCGCCGCCCGCCGGGCACAGGCCGAGCTCCTCGTAGGCCAGCAGCTCGCGGGCCGCGTCGGTGTCCTGGCACTCGACCACGTCGAGGTCGGCCGGCCCCAGGGCGGCCTCCTCGTAGGCGGCCGTGGCCGCCAGCATGCTGGGCGTGGGCACGGTCTCGTCCACCAGGCCCGACATGGGCGTCGACTCGTCGAGGACCGACCCGGGCAGGTGCGAGCGCAGCACGGCGGCCGCCAGCCGCACCGAGCCGTCACCGCCGTGGGGGAGGGCGGCGCGCAGGACGACGGCGGCCGCCCCCTCGTTGGGGGTGCACAGCATCCACAGGTGCAGCGGCTCGCACACCACGCGCGAGGCCAGCACGGCCTCGGCGTCGACGGGGGCACGGAACATGGCGTCGGGGTTGTGCACCCCGTTGGCGCGGTTCTTCACCACCACCCGGGCCAGGTGGTCCTTGGTCACCCCCGACGCCATCATGAGGCGCTGGGCCCGCAGGGCGAAGTAGGCGGGCGTGGCCGCCATCCCCGTCTCCTCCTGCCACGGCGCGAAGAACGAGGAGCGGATCATGCCCTTGGGCATCTTCTCCAGCCCGAAGACGAGCACGGTGTCGTAGACGCCCGCCCGGATGGCGGCCGCCCCGAGCATGAGCGCCGCCCCGCCGCTGGCGCACCCCGCCTCGACGTCGACGATGGGCATGCCCGTCATGCCCAGGCGCGACAGCACCTTGTGCCCCGACGCCACGCCGCCGTAGGCGGTGGCACAGAAGGCGGCCTGGAACCCGCCCCTGCCCACGCCGGCCTCGGCCAGCGCGCCCCGCACGGCGGCCACGCCCATGTCGGTGACCGTGGTGTCCTCGAAGCGGCCGAAGCGGTGCATGCCCACCCCCGCCACCCGCACCGCCGTCACCGGCCCTCCTCGGGGGAGAAGGCGTAGGTCACCACGGGCCGGCCGTCGTCGCCGGTGTGCACGGGCACCACCACCATGGCCATGGCCTGCCCGGCGCTGAGGCGTGCGGGGTCGGCTTCGGTGAGGCGGGTGACCACCCGCAGCCCCTCGGGCAGCTCCACCACCCCGAAGCCGTAGGGGACCTCGCCGCGGTAGCCGGGCGGGGCGCTGCGCACCGCCGTCCACGCCCACAGGCGGCCGCGGGGGGAGAGCTCGACCGCCCCGCAGCCCTCCGCCGCGCAGTAGGGGCAGGTGTCGTGGCGTGGGAAGTGGTGGCGGCCGCACGAGGGGCAGCGGCCGCCCACCAGGCGCGGCGGGTCGCCGTCGGTGAAGAGCCCCTCCTGGGCCGGCGCCCCCGCGGTGGCTGCGCTCAGGACGCCTCGGCCGGCGCCGCCCCGGCGGGCACCGCCCCGTCCCGGCGCGCCTTGAGCTCGTCGTAGCAGCACCGCAGCTGGCGGGCGGTGTCGAACTCCTCGGCCACGTACCGTCCCATGAGCTCCCCGGTGCGCACGTCGATGGAGTGGTCGGCGAAGACGGTGTCGAACCCGTGCAGGAGGTCGTCGAGTCGGTCGAGGCCGAAGCGCTCCATCTTCTCGAGGTCGCTCATGCCCGAAGCGGCCACCGCCATCTGCTCGGCCGGCGCGCCGTCGTCGGTCTCGCGCACCTCGTAGCCGAGCTCGTTGATGCGCTTGGCGAAGCTCATGCCGTGCTCGCCCTCGCGCCAGGCCACGGTGCGCAGCACGCCCCGGACGGCGGGGTCGTCGGTGGCGTCGATCCACGCCAACAGGTAGCGGTGCGCCCGGGCCTCGTTGACGGCGATGGCGTTGAGCAGTCCGAGGTAGCTGGGCTTGCCCGTCACGGCCCCTCCCTCCTGGTGGTCCCTCGGGGAACGATCCCATGCCCGCGCACACCGGGCAAGCCGGCCACGGCGGCTCCCGCCGCCGGGGCCCGGCGCTCAGGTGTCGGGCTCGAACAGCGCGATGCCGGCC
>DATJBC010000029.1:0-26569 GCA_035515515.1 Acidimicrobiales bacterium | reverse complement strand
GCCTCGTCCGACAGCGTGATCCCCCAGGTGCGGTAGAGGCCCTCAACCGTCCCGACCGGGTCGGCCACGAGGTCACGGTAGACGACGTCGGCGACCTGCCCGGCCGGCAGCCCGCCGGCGTCGCGCTCGGCGGTGACCCCGTTCATCTGGATCTCCACCCCCATGCACAAGAACGTGACCAGATCGGCGTGGGCGACCCGGTCCGAGTGCATCCAGTGCAGCGTCGCCATGGTGTCGGCAAGCGACCCGACCACTCGCAAGGGGTCGCGGTGGGTCATGACCACCCGAGCGTCGGGGTAGGTGGCGAAGACGAGCGGGAGCGACCCCAGATGCGAGGGCGCCTTGACCACCCACGAGGGGCACGGCGCGTCGGACGCCGGGTCCCACTGCAGCGTCTGCAGCATGCGGCGGTGCCATTCGTAGGCGGGGGCCTGGTCGACGCCGCTCTTCCAGATCGTGTAGCTGGGGACGTTGTAGATCCCGGTGAACATGTCGCTCGAGAACTGGTGGGCGAACAGGAAGATGCACTCCGTCGGAAGGTTGCCGCCGTTCTCGTGCATGGCGGTGAACGCAGGCACCATGGCGTCCATGAGCTTGATCTCGTCGTCCATGAGCTCGCCCCAGTCCCGGGCGGCGGGGGCGGCCGATCCGACGGCGCCACCCTCGACGGCCCCGGGCCGCAAGGCTCCGGGCACGGTGTGGAGAAGCTCCCACAACAGCGGCGAGCGGTTGGCCGGGTCGCACCAGAGCAGCTCGTGGAGAAGCGTCGTCCCCGAGCGGCCCAGGCCGGTGACGATGATGGGGCTGCGCACGACCTCGTCGTCGATCGCCGGCGCGCGCTTCCACAGGTCGACGAGGCGCAGGCGGTTCTGGAGGAGGAGCTGCAGCTCGGCGCGGGCCCGCAGGCGCCCCGCCAGGTGGAGCTCGGCCTCGTCCTCGAGTGCGGCGCACAGCCGCTCGAGCGGCTCTCGGAACCAGTCGTCACCCACGTCGCCGAGACCGGTGGCCGACCGGCTGGCCTCGACCAGGTCGTCGGAGTCGAGCGACACCATCGACCGCCCTTCGTCGCCGAGCCCCTTCCCGTAGGCGATCATGCGCTCGACCCATGCGGCGCGCTGAGGAGCAGCCCAAGTCATGGAGCGACCATAACCCGCTCCACCGCCGGGAGCCGCGGTGTGCTCCGCCCCGCACGGGTCGCCAGGGGCGCGGGCCCTAGTGCGCGAACTGGCGGTCGGCGAAGCCGGCCGCGAGGACCAGCCAGGCGCCGATCTCGACGATGATCAGGCTGGCCATGAACGCCCGGAGGGCGCGGCTGGGGCGCCGGAACTGATTCTCCGTGTCCTTTCGCAGTCCGTGCCACGTGTAGCCGCCGACGGCGAGGGCGAAGTACGCGGCCAAGGCACTCCCGGCCGCGAGGTTGACGGCGCTGCTCCACTCCCCGAACTGGATGAAGGCGCTGATCAACCCGAGGGCGAAGCTGTAGAGCAGGGCAGCCCGGTGGGCGACGTCGGTGTAGGGGTGGGCACGGTGATCGGGCGACCGGAGAGTCTGCCGGTACTTCACGGTGCCGAGCAGCAACGCCCACAGGAACATGGCGGCGGCGAAGAGCATGACGATCTTCGTCGCGCTGTGCAGGTCCGTCACCCGTCGCTCCTCCCGTCGTCGGCCATTGTGACGCAGGGGCGGGCGATCCGGGACGATTCCCCGAGCCCGGCTGGCCGGTGCCGGCTTCCCGCGGCCGGGCTCCCTGAGATCTCGGACGGTGCTCCCGGCGCCTCCCAGCACGAAAGGTGGCAGAGTGGGTGCGGTGCGGACACGGATCGTCGTTCTGGGGGACGTCGAGCTCGCCATCGCCGAGGCCGGTGAGGGTGGGGCACCGCTCCTCCTCCTGCATGGATTCACGGGTGCGAAGGAGGACTTCACCGAGTGGATCGATGCTCTGGCCGAGCTCGGGTGGCACGCCGTGGCCCCCGATCACCGCGGGCACGGCGACAGCTCGAAGCCGGCCGATGTCGGGGCGTACTCGATGTCGATCCTGGCCGAGGACGCTGCCGCCCTGGCAGCGTCGCTGGGCTGGGCGCGCTACACCGTGCTCGGGCATTCGATGGGCGGCTTCGTCGCCCAGAGGATGGCGCTCGCCGATCCCGCTCGGCTCGTCGGCCTGATCCTCATGGACACCGGTCACGGCCCCGTCGAGGGCATCGACCCCGACCTCGCCGGCGTGGCGGCGAGCACCGCTATCGACTCCGGCATGGACGTCCTGGCGGACCTGATCGCCACCATGGGATCACCGCTCGAGACCCAGGCCCACCAGCGTGTCCTGGCCGAACGTCCGGGATACGCGGCGTTCGAGGACCGGAAGTTCCGCGCCACGTCCCCGTACCTCTACGCGTCCATCGGCCGCGAGTTCCTGGCCTGCCCCGACCTGCTGTCGGAGCTGTCCGCCATGGATCCGCAGCCGCCGGCGCTGGTGCTCATCGGTGAGGAGGACACCCCTTTCCTCGGGTCGGCGAAGCGCCTGGCGGACGCGCTCTCCAGGTCGACCGTGGCGGTCATCCCCGATGCCGGCCACAGCCCGCAGTTCGAGAACCCCGATGGATGGTGGGAAGCCCTGACGTCGTTCCTGGAGAGCCTGACGTAACGACAGGACACCCCCTGGCCGGCTCGATCAGGTGGAGGCCTCCGCCGGCATCATCGAAGGCACGGGTCCCCCCACGACCGGCCGGACGTCGGCGAACCAGGCGAGCACGAGGGCCACGCCGGCGCCGAAGAGGAGCACGTCGGTGATCCCCAGCGCGCCGACGACGGGGCCCACCACGAGGTTGCCGATCCCCACCGTGCCGCCGAAGCCCATCATCCACAGTGCCATCACCCTGCCGCGCACGGCGTCCTCCAGGCGCGCTTGCAGGGACGTGTTCAGAGCGGTGATGAAGGCGAAGTAGAAGGCGCCGACCACGGCCACCACGAAGTAGGCGGCCAGCGCGACCCGGAGCAGCGCGAAGACGGTCAGCGACGCTGCATAGAGAAGCAGGCAGGCGCGCACGATGGTCGGCTTGGAGGTCTGGGAGAAGACCGTGCCGATCGAGATGGCCCCCAGCAGGGCGCCCGTGCCGAAGCAGGCGTACAGGACGCCATAGCTCGTGGAGTTGGGCTGGATGCCCAGGTTGTGGGCGGCGACGACGGGCATCTGGCCGATGAACGCCAGGGCCAGGAGCGAGAAGAGGAAGACGGTGACGAGCGCCCTGCCCACCACCCGGTCCTGGCGGGCCACGGCGACCCCGGCGAACAGCTCGCGCCAGCGGCTGGCATGCGCCGTGGCGGATGCCGGCACGGGCAGCGTGACCATGAAGAGGGCGCCCACGACGAACAGGTACGTTGCGGCGTTGATGACGAAGATCCACGCCGGACCGGCGACCGGGTAGAGCAGGCCCCCGATGATGGGGCCGATCACCCGCGAGCCGTTCATCTGCGCGGAGTTGAGCGAGATGGCCCCCGGCAGGTCCTCCCGCCCGACCAGCATCGGGAGGACGGCCGAGTAGGCGGGCCCGAACATGGCGCCTCCCATGCCCACCAGGATCACCATCAGGACCAGCAGCAGGTGGGAGGGGGCGGGCGACCACACGACCCAGGCGACGCCGAGCGAGAACACGAGCTGCTCCAGCGACAGGACGATCAGGAACTTCCGGCGGTCGACCTTGTCGGCGATCAGGCCGCCCAGCATCGGGAACACGAGCGTGGGCCCCAGCTGGGCGAAGATGACGATTCCGACGAAGGTGCTCGAGTGGGTGATGTTGTAGGCGTAGGCGCCGAGGACGACGTTCTGCATCCAGGTGCCGATGTTGGAGGCGAAGAAGCCCAGGAAGACCACCCGGAACGTGCGGTGGCGCAGGGCCGATCTCGCCGTGCCGTGCCGGGGGCCGATGGGGCTGTCGCCCTCGAGGACGGCGTCCTCGATCTCCTCGATGCTGACGACGTGGTCCGCTCGGGCAGCGTCGCCGTCATTGGCCGTGCCGGCCGCGTCCCCCACCACCTCGCCATCGTACGGGATCGTTCGTCCGTCGGGCCCGTGCGGTGCACCCCCTCGGACCACATCGCCCGGGCCGACATCGTCTCGTGCGACCGGGACGCCGCGGCCCCCGTGACGCAGCTCCCCGGTCCGGAGGCGCTCACGGCCGACGTGGCTCAACCGGTGAGGCCGCTCGCCCTCGGTGCGGATCGCCGCCGGTCCGACTCCCGCAGCTGACGCTTGCGCAGCCTGATCGAGCTCGGCGTGATCTCCACCAGCTCGTCGTCCAGGATCATCTCGATCGCCGTCTCGAGGGTCAGAGGACGGGGCGGCACCAGCTTGATCGCCTTGTCGGCCGCGTGGGTGCGGATGTTCGTCTTCTGCTTCTCTCGAGTGACGTTGACGACCATGTCTCCTGCTCGGGCACTCTCGCCCACGATCATTCCTTCGTAGACGGCCTCGCCCGGGCTGATGAACAGCTCCCCTCTCGGCTGGAGCCTGTCGAGGGCGTAGCCCGTGGCGACACCCCGGCGGTCAGCCGTCATGGCCCCGCCGCGGCGGGAAGGGAGCTCGCCCACCCAGGGAACCCACCCGCGGTGGCGCGTGTGCAGCAGTGCCGTACCGCGCGTCACGGTCAGGATCTGGGAGCGGAACCCCAGGAGCCCGCGCGTGGGCGCCTCGAACTGCACGATGCTGCGGCCCGTGTCGCCGGCTCGCACATCCACGACGGTGCCCTTGCGGGGCGCGAGGGCCTGGGAGACCGTTCCCACGTGTTCGTCGGGCACGTCGACCACCCCCTCCTCCATCGGTTCATGCCGGGTGGAACCGATGTGGCGGGTGATGACCTCGGGCCGGCCGACCTCCAACTCGTAGCCCTCGCGCCGCATCGACTCGATGAGGACCGCCAGCTGGAGCTCTCCCCGCCCTGACACCTCCAGGGACTCGGGTGAGCCGGTGTCCTCGACACGTATCGACACGTTGCCCAGTGCTTCGAATTCCAGGCGCTCGCGCAGCTGCCGGGAGGTGACGTAGCGCCCTTCCTTGCCGGCCAAGGGCGAGGTGTTGGCCCCGAACGTCATGCGCAGGACCGGCTCGTCGACGGTGAGACGGGGGAGCGGGTCGGGGTCGTCCGGATCTGCCAGGGTGTCGCCGATCTGCACCTCCGGGAAGCCGGCCAGGACGAACAGGTCGCCGGCGACCACGCTCTTCGCCTCGGTCCGCCCCAAGCCGTCGACGGCCAGCAGTTGCGTCGGCCGCCGAACGATGGCGGCGCCGTCGGCGCTCATGAGCGTGACGGGTCGGTCGGCCCGCAGCGTCCCGCGCATCACGCGCCCGATGGCGAGACGACCGAGGTACTCCGAGGCGTCGAGGTTGGTGACCAGCGCCTGCAGCGGGGCGGTGGGGTCGCCCATGGGTGCCGGGATCGTCCTCAGCACCGCGTCGAGCAGGGGGGCCAGGTCGGCGTCATGGGCGGGCATGCCGATCCCCTCCCCCGACCTGCCCTCCTTGGCCACCGCCGCGATCACCGGGAAGTCGATGTGGTGGTCGGGCACCTCGAGGTCGAGGAACAGTTGGTAGATCTCGTCGAGAACCTCGGCGGGGCGGGCGTCGGAGCGATCCACCTTGTTGAGGACCACCACGGCCGGGAGGTCGCCGGCCACGACCTTGGACAGGACGTAGCGGGTCTGCGGCAACGGGCCTTCGGCTGCGTCGACGAGGAGCAGCACGCCGTCCACCATCGCCAGCGCGCGCTCGACCTCACCCCCGAAGTCGCTGTGCCCCGGTGTGTCGACGAGGTTGATCTTGACGCCGCGCCACAGCACCGACGCCGCCTTCGCCAGGATCGTGATGCCGCGCTCTCGCTCCTGGTCGGTGGAGTCGAGCACGCGATCGACGATCTCCCGCCGCCCGAACACACCGGTCTGGTGGAGTATCGAATTGACCAACGTCGTCTTGCCGTGGTCCACGTGTGCCACCAGGGCGACATTGCGGATGGCCGCGGCGTCCATGGGACCATGATGGCCCATCGCCGCGGGGGCACCGAACGCACGCTCCAGAGGAAGACCCGATGGTGGGCCTGCCCTGGAGCCACGCCCGCCACGTCGGGTCAGGCCTGCTTCACCACCGCGTACCAGATGCGGTTGGCGACGTGCTCGATGGCCTCGCCGATGCGGGCGTAGCGCCGGTAGAGCTCGCGCTTGCCGGCCACCTCGCGAAGCTCTGTCGCCTCGAGGAGCCCCGACATGGCCCGGCGGTAGACGCGCTCGATCCCCCGGTGCTGGCGGATGGCGCGGTCGGCGGCCGCCGTGGCGGTGTCAGGGGCCCGGGCGAGGTCGGGGATCGCCGCCGCCAGCTCGCGCACGCCCTCGAGCACGAGATGCGACATCTCGGCCATGGCCTCGTCCGGGGCCATGGCCAGGACCTCCGCCTCGCGCACGAGGTCCTTGACCTGGTTGAGCACGGCGTCGAGCCGTTCCGACAGCTCGAAGATGTCCTCGGGCTCGAGCGGGGTGGTGAAGGCCTGGCGGAGCGCTCCCACCACGGCGTGCTTGGCGTCGTCCGCGCTGTGCTCGAGCGTCCGGACCAGCTGCGCCTCCGCGGCGTCACCGCTCGCCCAGCGGTCGAAGGCCTCGGCTCCCTCGATCGTGACCCTGCCCTGGTCCGCCAGCAGCCCCAGGAGGTCGGGGGACTCCGGGAGCAGCCACGACAGCGTGGCCCAGCGTCGCCGCATCCGCGTGGCCTCAGCGGGCCCGTGTGGCTGTCACGACAGGGCCTTCCACACCGGCAGGACGACGGCGGCCAGCGCGGCGCTCACCGGCAGGGTCACCAGCCACGCCAGCCCGATCTCCTCCACGACCCGCCAACGTACGTGGCCCCAGCGCTGCCCCGCACCGACACCCACGACGGCGGGGGCGACGACGTCGGTGGTGCTGATGGGCGCCCCGAGGAGCGAGGCCACCAGCACGATGGCCGAGGACGCCCCCTGGCTCACGAGCCCTCCGAGGGCCCGCAGCGGGTAGATGCCCCGTCCCAGGGTGCGCACCACCCGCCACCCCCCGAGCGAGGTCCCCAGGGTGAGCGAAAGCGCCGCCACGAGGACGACCCAGAAGGGGACCGCGAACCTGGTGAGGTGGCCGCTCCCCACCAGGGCGAGCGTGAGGAGCCCCATGGTCTTCTGGGCGTCGTTGGACCCGTGGGCGAAGGCCAGCGTCGCCGTGGTGAGCACCTCGCCCTTGCGGATGGGGCCGACCACGGCTCGTGAGGCCCGCCGCAGGCCGCGGTGGGCGACACGGATGCCCACCAGCGCCAGCGGCACCGCCAGCGCGGTGGAGAAGACGAGCCACAGGAGCGAGCCCACGACACCGACCGGCCGGAGCCCGTGGAGCCCGCCCCAGTGCACCGCGCGGGCACCGCCGTCCGCCAACGCCGCGCCGGCCAGGGCGCCCACCAGGCAGTGGCCCGAGCTGCACGGCAGGCCGAGGCGCAGGGTGAGGAGGTTCCAGCAGAGCGCGCCCACCACGGCGGCCCCGAGCACGTCGAGCAGGTCGCGGCTGGGCACCGAGACGATGCCCCCCACGGTGGCGGCCACCGCCGTGCCGACCGTGAGCGCGCCGGCCACATGGAAGACGGCGGCCAGCACGAGCGCCGGCCCGGGCCGCAGTGCCCGGGTCACGATGGGGGCGGCGATGGCGTTGCCCGCATCGTGGACACCGTTGGCGAGCCCGAACCCGATGGACAGGACGACCACGGCGACGAGCATGGCCGGCCAACACTGCCACAGGGCGGGTCCGGGCCCCGGGCCGAACCGGCGGCAAACGCCGAGGACGACGCCTACGTCACCGAGACATCACGGCGGGAAGGCCCCGGCCCGGACCACCTGACCGGGCACCGGGTGCCCGAGGACGCCTTCGAGCCAGCGCGCCGCCTCGAGGAGCGGCTCCAGCGCCACGCCCGTGGCGACGCCCATGCGGTCCAGCAGGTGCACGAGGTCCTCGGTGGCGATGTTGCCCGTGGCCCCGGGGGCGAACGGGCATCCGCCGATGCCGCCGATGCTGGCGTCGAGGGTGGCCACCCCGGCCTCGATGGCCGCCAGTGCGTTGGCGAACCCGGTGTTGCGGCTGTTGTGCAGGTGGACGCGCACGGGGAGCCCCGTATCGGTGGCCACGCCCTTGACCATGGCGGCGACCTCGGGGGGGACCGCACAGCCGATCGTGTCGGCCAGGGCGATCTCCACCGGCCCGCTCTCGGCGGCCCGCACGGCCAGCTCGCGCACCGTCCCGGCCGCCACCGGCCCCTCGTAGGGGCAGCCGAAGGCGGCTCCCAGCGTCACGGTGGGCCGGATGCCGGATGCCCTGGCCGCGGCCGCCACCGCCGCCCAGGTGGCCAGGGCGTCGTCGACGCCCATGCCCTGGTTGCGGCGGGAGAAGGTCTCGCTCGCCAGGACCACGACGTTGACCTCGTCCACGGCGGCGTCCACGGCGCGCGCCAGCCCGCGCCGGTTGAGCACGAGCCCCGCCAGGCGCGCCCCCCGACGCCGGGGCACGCCCGCCAGGACCGCCTCGGCGTCGGCCATGGCCGGCACACGGTCGGGGCGGACGAAGCTGGCCGCCTCGACCCGCCCGATGCCGGCGTCCAGGGCGCGCTCGATGAGCGCCACCTTGGCCTCCGTCGGCACCAGCGACGGCTCGTCCTGCAAGCCGTCACGCGGGGATACCTCAACGATCCCGACGCCCACGGCTCCTCACGCTCACTGCCCGGGCAGCGCGATGTCGCGGCCCACGTCGCGGCGCTCGTCGAGGCCCTCCACGACGACCTCGACGACAGGCTCGGGCCGGTCGTCGAACTCGGTGCGCAGCGCGCGGGACATGACGGCGTGCTGCAGATAGAGAGCCGCGATGTAGGTCAGCTCGAGGATCTCCTCGTCCGAGAGGTGCGCACGCAGCGCGTCGAACAGCCCGTCGGGGACCCGTCCCCGGTCGAGGACGAGGCAGTCGGCGTAGGCGAGCACGAGTCGCTGGACCTCGCTGTAGCACGCAGCCGACGGCCAGTGGGGCAGCGACTCGATGAGCGCCTCGTCCACCGCCAGTGCCCGGAGCGACTTGCAGTGCTGGGAGAAGACGAACTGGCTCCCCGCCGCCCACCCCGCCCGGGCCTGGGCGAGCTCGCGTAGCACGGGATCGAGGAGGCGCGTGGGGCTCTGGTAGAGGCCGAAGCCCTGCACGGCGTGCTCGAGGACGTCGGGCACCAGCGCGAACACCGTCCACCAGTCACCTGGGGACCCCGTGGCCGTGCCGGGCTCGGTCACCGGGTCCCGGCCCTCGAAGAGGTGCTCGTACATCACGGTGACGATGGGGGCCTCGGCCTCGTCTTTGCCGACCTGGCGCAGTCTGGGCACGACGGGGCCTCACGCCTCCACGCGTGGCCGGCGCCTGCGCGGCGGCGTCGGCAAGGCACAGCGCATCGGCATCGTCGGCAGCCTATCCAAGGCTCCATTCGCACACGGCGGCGTCCGCCACGGTGCCGTCGTGCGTGAGGCGCACGCCTACAATCACGGCCCATGACCGCCAGGGCCCGGTCAGGACCGCTGGGCGGCCTGCGCGTGCTCGAGCTCGGCAGCTTCATCGCCGGGCCCTTCGCCGGCCAGCTGCTGGGCGACTACGGGGCCGACGTGATCAAGGTGGAGCAGCCCGGGGAGGGCGACCCCATGCGGTCGTGGGGCCTGACCAGGGACGGCCAGAGCCTGTGGTGGCCGGCGATCGCCCGCAACAAGCGCTCGGTCGCCGTCGACCTGCGCGTGGCGCAGGGCCAGGAGCTGGTCCGGCGCCTGGCCGCGCACGTGGACGTCGTGCTCGAGAACTTCCGGCCGGGCCGGCTCGAGGAGTGGGGCCTCGACTACGAGCGCCTGCAGCGCTCGAACGCGGCCGTGATCGTCGTGCACGTGTCGGGGTTCGGCCAGACCGGCCCCCGGTCCTCGGAAGCCGGGTTCGGGTCGGTGGGCGAGGCCGTCGGGGGCATCCGCGCCACCACCGGCGACCCCGACCGCCCACCCGCCCGTTGCGGCATCAGCCTCGGTGACGCCCTCGCCGGCATGTTCGCCGTGATCGGGACCCTGGCCGCGATCCACGAGCGCGCCCGGAGCGGGCGCGGCCAGGAGGTGGACGTCGCCATCTACGAGGCGGTGGCGGCCCTCATGGAGTCCACGCTCGCCGACTTCGAGCTCGCCGGGGTGACCCGGAGCCGCACGGGGGGCGTCCTCCCCGGGGTGGCCCCGTCCAACGTCTACCGCAGCGCGGAGGGATCCGAGGTCCTGATCGCCGCCAACGCCGACTCCGTCTTCGCCCGCCTGTGCGACGCCATGGGACAGCCCGGCCTCGCCCGCGACCCCCGGTACGCGGACCACCGGGCCCGGGGTGCGCACATGGCCGAGCTCGACGCGCGCATCGGCGAGTGGACCACCGCACAACACAGCGCGGACCTCCTGGACGTCCTCGCCGCCCACAAGGTGCCCGCCAGCCGTGTCTACACGGCACCCGACATGGTCACCGACCCGCACTATGCGGCGAGGGAGATGGTCGTGCGGGCCATGTCGCGTGCCGGCTACGAGACCCCCATGGCGGGCGTCGTCCCCAAGTTCTCCCGGACCCCGGGGGCCGTCGCCGACGTCGGACCCACGCTGGGAGAGCACACCCAGCAGGTCCTCGCCGAGCTCGCCGGCGTCAACGGCGACGAATGGCTCCGGCTGCGGTCCGCCGGGGTCGTGACATGACCGCTCCGCGGCCGCTCCTGGGAGCCCGCGCCGCTGACCGCCGCTCAACCGATGGGCACCGAGGGCGAGAGCGTGCTCCCGGGCTTCGTCGCCGTGGGCTTGACGTCGGGGGCGAAGCTGATCGGGATGCTCACCTGGTCACCGCTGGCGTCGCCGAACGCGATGTTGCACGTGGTGGTGGCCGACTGGGCGGCCGTGGGGGGACAGGGGTAGCCGGGGGCGTCGGTCATGGCGGACCTCCCGGCGGTGTCGGTGCCCGTGGCCGGCGGCCCGGGGATCCCCGTGATGATCGGGAACGTGGCGTCGAGGGACCCAGACTCCGATGTGCTCACCGTCTGCGCCAAGGGATTGGAGCACCCCACGGGAACCTGGTTGCCCGCCACGGCAACCGTGGGCTCACCGTCCGCGCCGTTGCATTGCGCGATGCCTCCCGGGCTGTTGGGCTTGAGCCCCGACCCCGTGATGGTCACGGTCTGGCCGCCCTGCAGGCACGTGCCGGGCGTCACGGTGATCGTGGCCGACCCCTGTGAGCCGTGACTCGGCCGGGCGGCACAGGGGACCGTCGTGCTCGTGGACGTCGAGGCCCTCGAGGCCGAGGTGGGATGCGACGAGGGGCTGGCGCCGCACGCAGACAACACGACGACGGCGAGCCCGGCGAAGGCCGCCGTGCCCATTCCGTGGATGACGCCGGAGGACCGGGGCAGGCGGGCCATGGCGCCAGGATGGTCGGACCGCGCCGGCGGCGGACAGGGGACAAGGTCCCTTTGGCCTCCGGGGCGAGGGGCCGACGAAGGTGGGGGCGCTTGGAGGGCGGGGTCCCACTCCGATCGTGACGTTCGACCCTAGGGGGGAGGGTCGAGAGCGGAGCACGCTGGGCGTGTGGAGGGACACGGCACCCGCACACGGCCCGCGCCCGAGGACGTCTGGCCCTCCACGCTGTGGGCGGACGGTTCCGCCGACATTTTCGGGGAGCGGCCCGCACCTCCTCGGCGCACGCCCTCCGCACTCGTCACCACGGCGGCGGTGGTGGCGGTCGTCCTGACGGCCGTGGTCGCCGTGACGGCGCTGTGGCTCGGGCGGCCCACGAACACGGTGCCCGGAGGCCTGGCGGCCAAGGTCGACCCCGGGATCGTCGACGTGGTGAGCACCCTCGGCCTCCAGGGTGCCGAGGCGGCCGGCACGGGCATGGTGCTCACGTCGTCGGGCGAGGTGCTCACCAACAACCACGTCATCTACGGAGCGACCGCCGTCAAGGCCACCGACGTCGGCAACGGCCGCACCTACAAGGCGACGGTCGTCGGGACCGACCGCAGCGACGACGTGGCCCTGCTCCAGCTCCAGGGTGCCTCCCACCTGCGCACCGTGGCCGTCGGGAGGTCCTCGAGCGTGGCCGTGGGTGACGCCGTGATCGCCTTCGGCAACGCCGGCGGGGTGGGGGGCACGCCCAGCGCGGTGCGCGGCGTGGTCACCGCCCTCGGCCGCGAGATCATCGCCCAGGACTCCATGGGGCTCTCCGAGGAGCTCTCGGGACTCATCGAGACCGACACCGCCATCGAGGCCGGCGACTCCGGGGGGCCGCTGGTCAACCTCAGCGGTGAGGTCGTGGGCGTGAACACCGCGGCGTCCAACGGGTACAGCTTCGCCACGGGCACGAACCAGGCGTTCCACATCCCCATCACCACGGCGGTCACGGTGGCGAACCAGATCGCCGCCGGCAAGGCGTCGGCCACCGTGCACATCGGCCCGAGCGCCTTCCTCGGTGTGTCGGTCATGAACCTGTTCGGCGCCGGGGCGCTCGTGGTGGGCGTCGAGCCCGGCTCGCCGGCCGCCCAGGCCGGCCTGGTGTCGGGCGACGTCATCACCCTGGTGAACGGAAGCGTCGTCGGATCGGCCAGCGCGCTGACCGACGCCATCGACGCGCACCACCCCGGTGACGTGGTGCAGCTCAGCTGGATCGACCAGGCGGGCAACCAGCAGACGGCGACCGTTCATCTGGTGACGGGGCCGGCGGACTGACTCTCCCCGGCGAGGCCGGCGAAGAACTGCTCGACGGCTCAGGGCGCCCGCAAGTCGTCGAAGATCTGGTCCGCCCTGTCGAGGGGCATGTGGCCGCCTCCCTCCACCAGATGCAGGCGGGCCGACGGGCACTGCTCGGCGATCACCCGGGCGTGCGCCACGGGGACGTTCTTGTCCTGCGTGCCGTGCCACACGTGCACCGGCGTCCCCATGGCGGCGAGGTCGACGTCCCACCGGTGTGCGAAGAGCCAGAAGTCACGGGCCGCCGCCGCCGCGGCCGTGTCCGAGGGGTGGCGCATGTCGTCCAGGAACCCGGCCCTGACGGGGCCGTCCGCACGCAGCAGCCGGGCGTCGGGCTCGGCCAGCATGGCGGCGAACCGGTCGAGGGTCCGCTCCGGGCGGCGTCGCCCCATGCCGATCATGACGGCGAAGAGGAGGCGCACAGCACGCTCCGAACGGCGGGCCACCCTGGTCAGGAGCCGGTCGGGCGGGACGATGGCCGGTCGCGGCACGAGCGGCGCCACGCTCCCCACCGTGACGACCACCGACACGCGGTCGGCGAGCAGGCGTCCGCACGCCAGCGCCGACGGCCCACCGCCCGAGAAGCCCACCACCGCACACCGCTCGATGCCCAGATGGTCGAGGAGGTGCCCGATGTCGCGGGCGCCCGAGGCGATGGTCCGCGCCCGGTCGAACGTCGACTGGCCGTAGCCGGCACGGTCCGGCGTGACCAGCGCGCATCGCCGCCCCCGCGCCACCTCGTGCAGGCCCGACAGCTGGCGCGCCGACCCCGGGGTCCCGTGCAGGGCCACCACCGGGTCGCCTGCGGGGTCGCCACCGACCTCGTAGGCCAGGAGCCGGCCGTCGGGGAGGGTGATCACCGCCACGCGGGGCGATGGTAGCCAGGCAGCTCCGCAGGCTCACCGGGCCTGAGCGGCGACCGCCCGTGCGGGCAGCGGAGCACGAGGTGGGCGCCACGCCGTGTCCGGTGCCATGGTGGGAGGCCAGGAGCGGACGGGAGCGCAGGGTGAGAACCGACGGGGCCGTGAGCGTCGTCACCGGGGCATCGTCGGGCATCGGCGCGGCGACGGCTCGCCTGCTGGCCGCCCAGGGCTCGAAGGTCGTCCTCGCCGCGCGCCGCGCCGAGCGGATCGGGGCCCTGGCCGCCGAGTTCCCCGGCGCCCTGGCCGTGCCGACCGACGTCACCGACCCCGCCCAGGTCCGGCGGCTCGTGGAGCAGGCGCTGGAGCGCCACGGCCGGGTGGACGTGGTCGTCAACGACGCCGGGCAGGGCCTGCACGTCCCGGTGGCCGATCTCGACCCCGAGGACCTGCGTGCGGTGTTCGACCTCAACGTCGTCGGCCCCCTCAACGTGCTGCAGGCGGTGCTGCCCTCGATGCGGGCGCAGGGCGCCGGGGCCGTCGTCAACGTGAGCTCGGCCACGTCGCTGCGGGTCATCCCCGGACTGGGCGGCTACGCCGCCACCAAGGCCGCCCTCAACCTGCTGTCGGCCACCGCCCGCCTCGAGCTGGCCGGTGCCGGCATCGCACTGTCGGTCGTCTACCCGCGCCTCACGGCGACGGAGTTCCACGAGCACCTCCGGGCCGGCCACATCGTGCGCGGGGCGGTCCCGCTCACGCCGGACCCGCCGGAGCTGGCGGCACGGGCCATCGTCTTCGCCATCGAGACGGGCGCCCCCGAGGTGCTGGTGGACGACCCGCCCCGCCCCATCACCCCCGGCGGGGACCGACCCGACCGCTGAGGGGCCGGGGGCGCCCCGGCACGGCGGTCACGACGTGGTGACGGGCAGCGTCTCCCAGCCGCGCACGGTGGAGGTGGGCGAGAGCCTGGCCCGGTCGAGGTCGACCTCCCAGACCGGGAAGCGACGCAGGACCTCGTCGAGGGCGATGCGCCCCTCCAGGCGGGCCAGGGCCGCGCCCAGGCACAGGTGGATGCCGTGCCCGAAGGTGAGGTGCCTGCCGACGTCGCGGTGGATGTCGAAGCGGTCACCGTCGGGGTAGCGCCGGTCGTCGCGGTTCGCCGACCCCACCAGGAAGAGCATGGCGCTGCCGGCCGGCACGGTGGTCCCCTGGTACTCGACGTCGTGCGCCACGTACCGAGCCACGTGGGGGCCGGGGGGCTCGTAGCGCAGGATCTCCTCGATGGCGTTGGGGATGAGGGAGGGGTCCTCCACCAGCTCGCGCCGCTGCCCGGGGTGCTCGGCGAGCAGCGTGGCGGCCCAGCCGATGAGCCGGGTGGTCGTCTCGTTGCCGGCCCCGGCGACGATGGTCACGTAGTTGAGGATCTCGTCCCGGCTGAGGCGCCGCACGGTCCCCGTCTCGTCCTCGAACTCGGCGTGCAGGAGCTCGGTCATGATGTCGTCCGACGGGTGCTCGGCGCGCCAGTCGATGTAGCGGGCGAACATCTCGCCGCCGAAGTCGATGGTGGTGCTCATGGGCTGGCCCGCTTCGGTGCGCAGCGCCGAGTCCGCGAAGTCCCGGACGGCCTCCTGCTCGGAGTCGGGGACACCGAGCAGCATGCTGATGGTGCGCATGGGCATCTGGGCGCCCAGATCGGCGATGAAGTCGAAGGTGCCGGCGCCCACCAGGGGGTCGAGGCTCAAGGCGCAGAACTCCCTGATCTTCGGCTCCAGCTCGGCCACCCGCCTGGGCGTGAACACCCGGGAGAGCAGCCGGCGGTACACGGGGTGCCTGGGGGGGTCGTCGAAGATGAGCGTCCCCGGGGGGATCTCCACGTCCGCCTGGATGAGCTCGAGGATGTCGCCGCGGCCCGAGGGATGGGCCTGGTTGTCGAGCAGGCCCCGGGCCACGTCGTCGAACCGGCTGACGGCGTAGAAGCCGTAGGCGTCGTTGTAGTAGAGGGGTGCCTCCTCGCGCAGGCGCCGGTACACGGGATAGGGGTCGGCGTTGATCTCGACGTCGTAGGGGTCGTAGTAGACGTCGCTCCTGCGCAGGACGGTCACGGGCACTCCCCCGGGTGTCGGGACGCGGCTGGGGCCCCAATATCAGCACGAAACGGCGGGCGGCCGCCCCTGCGCAGTGGGCCGGCCGGCGACGGGAGACGCGCTCGGTTCACCCCGTCGGATGGCGCAGGGCCCGCCACGCCTGGTACCCGCCCGCCAGGTCGGTGGCCCGGTGCAGCCCGAGGTCCTGGAGCGTGGCGGCCGCCAGGCTCGAGGCGTACCCCTCGTTGCACACCACGACGATGCGCCGGTCCCAGTCGGTCACCTCGTCGATGCGGTGCGGGCTGGCGGGGTCGAGGCGCCACTCGAGCACGTTGCGGTCGATGACGATCGCACCGGGCAGCGACCCGTCGCGTCGGCGCTGCTCGACGGGCCGGATGTCGACGACGAGGGCGCCGTCTTCGTGCACGGCCTCCAGCTGTTCGGGCTCGACCCGGTCCAGGCGCGCCCTCGCCGCGCCCACCAGCGCGTCGATCGTCTGCCGTTGCACGTCTCCTCCTCTCTCTCGGTGGGCGCGCCCCGGCGGAGCGGCGCGCGCGGTCAGCGACGCCGGGCCGCCAGCCAGGTGAAGGGCTGGGTCACCCCGGCCGGGGTGACGTGGTCCTCTTCGAGGGCCTCGACCACCGCGAAGCCCGCGCCCAGGGCCTCGGCGAGCTCGTCCGGTCCGTAGCGGGCGACGGGCAGCCCCGAGCAGTACTCGGGCCCCGCCGGGGCGAACGTCGCCACGATGACCGATCCGCCCGGCTCCAGCGCGTCTTCCAGCGTGGCGAGGTAGGCCGCCCGGGCTCGCGCGTCGACCAGGAAGTGGAAGACGGCCCTGTCGTGCCAGAGCGCGAAGCGCCGCGGCGGCTCCCACGTCAGGACGTCGGCATGGATCAGCACCACGCCGGGATGCGGGCCGATGCGCTTGTGCACCGCCTCCAGCGCCGAACCCGAGACGTCGAGCACCGAGACGTCGGTGAACCCCTGTGCCACCAGGCCGTCGACGAGCACCGAAGCCCCGCCGCCGACATCGACGACGGCCGCCCGCGGGGGGATGCCCAGGCGGCCGATCAGGGCGAGGGACACCGTGGCCGCCGGCTGGAACCAGCTCACCTCCGCCACGCCACGATCCCCATACGCCGCGTCCCAGTGCGCCTCGTCTCCAGCGGGGCCCGCGGCGGCGCTCTCCACGGCGATCCAGGCTATCGACGTCGCTGTCGGGCACTCGGGCCGGGCCGCCGTGCGGAGCAGGCCCGGTCAGGCGGCCGCCGGTGCACAGGCCGTCAGCCCGGGGCCCATCTCCCGCGCAGGTCCTCGAGCCAGCCCGGAAGGGTGATGGGCGGATCGGGCAGGGCGGCCGCCCCCTGGGCGGCGAGCGCGCGCGCGAAGGACTCGGGGTCGTCCCCCCATCCGCGGGGGTCGCCCATCATGACCTCGAAGAGCACCGCCCCCCGGGGGCCGGCGACGAAAGGCCCGAAGGCGGCCCCCAGGGGGAGCTCGATGTGGGTCCCCGCCGGGCACGGGCGCTCCCCGCACAGGAAGTCGCCCTCGAGCACCATCACCACGTGCGGGCTGTAGTGGCCGTGGCGGCGCTGGACGACGCCGGGGTCCCACTTGGCGTACAACGACAGGTACGGGGGGTCGGGCGAGAACGCCAGCCACTTCTCCCACACCGACGCCACGGTGCCGTCGGCCCGGCGCACGGCGCGCACCTGCTGCCACGGCACGTCGGGGTCGTCGAGGTGCCGGAAGGTGGGCTCGAGGCCGGACACCCGGGGCGTCTCCTCGGGGGCGGTCACGCCCCACCGTCCCCCGCGCACCGCTGCCAGGAGCGGCGCGCAGCCGGTCGGTACGACGCGGGGCGAGCCACGGCCCGAGCGTAGCGACGCTCACCCCATGGTCTTGGCCCCGTCGAGGGCCTCGCGCAGGATGTCGGCGTGCCCGGCGTGCTGGGCCGTCTCGGCCAGGATGTGCAGCACCACCCGCCGCGCCGTCCAGGCCGTGCCCTGCTCGAACCACGGCGCCTCGGGCAGGGGGTGCGCCACCTCCAGCGACGGCAACCCGCCGATGAGGGCGTCGGTGCGGTCGGCCACGGCCCGGTAGTCCTCGAGCAGCCCGGCCAGCGTGTCCTCCTCGGTCATGGCGAAGGAGGCGGCGTGCTCGGCGTAGGCGGAGGCGTCCATGGCCCCGAAGGCGGCGGGACCCTCCTCGATGAACGACGTCCAGCGCTGCTCCACGCGCGTCACGTGCTTGACGATCCCGCCCAGGCACAGCGCACTCACCGTGGTGCGTCGGCGGGCCTGGTCGTCGGTGAGGTCCCGCACGGTCTGGCGCAGGAAGCCCCGGTGCTTGCCCAGGGTGCTCACCAGGTCGGCGCGCTCGCGCTCGTCGGCGCCGGACATGGCAACGCCCGAGGTGACCCGACGGCCCATGAACCCGGCCAGGCGGTCGGCGGCGGACGCCGTCAGGCTGACGCCCACCTCGGCGGCGAAGGGCATGGGCTCGGGGCCGCGGTACTCGGGCCGGATGACCTCCGCCGCCATGGGCAGGGCGGTGGCGGCGAGCTCCTGGTCGAGCTGGGCCTGGGCCCCGATGGCGCTGGCCAGGTCCCAGGCGTGGGTGACCTGCTCGAGCACATAGATCCGGGCCACGACGGTGGCGGGGAAGGTACCGAAGGGGAGGACGATCTCGCCGTCGAGGGCCCCGGGGCGGCGCCAGGCGTCCAGGGCCTCGGCGGCGGCGGTGGCGAAGGCGCCGGCGGCCTCGGCGTCGGCGGCCCCGGCGACGGCCGGGCCCTCGGCAGCCAGCGCCTGGCGCCGGCCCGCCCCCGCCACCCGCTCGGCGGCGAAGACCATGTGGCCCACCAGGGTGCGCACGTCGAAGAGGTCACAGGGGGTGGGCAACGTGCCCTGCTCCGGTCGGACCCCGGCGATGAGCCGCTCGGACTGGGCGAAGGCCCGGTCGAGGAGGTCGACGATGTGGTCGGTCGGCGGGGCGGCGGTGGGCATGACGGGGCCTCCTGTCGGTCGGGCTGGCCCCCAGAGCGTACGGCCGCAAATAGGACATCCTCCGGCCACTTTCTTGGGTAGGGTGACCTCGTGCGCGCCGACCGCATGGTGGCCATCGTGCTGCTGCTCCAGGCCCGGGGGCAGATGACGGCGGCCGAGCTGGCCGAGGCGCTCGAGACCTCGGAGCGCACCATCCGCCGCGACCTCGACGCCCTGCTGGTGGCCGGGCTGCCCCTCTACTCCCAGCGCGGCCGGGGCGGCGGGTGGGCGCTTCTGGGCGGCAACCGCGTCGACCTGTCGGGCTTCACCGTGGAGGAGGCCCGCGCCCTGTTCATGATGGCCGGGCCCGCGTCGCAGCCGAGCGTGCGCTCGGCCCTGCGCAAGGTCATGGCGGCCCTCCCCCAGCCCCTGCGGGACGCGGCGGCCACGGCCGAGACGGCGTCCCACGTCGATCCCGCCCGGTGGGGGCGCGAGGCCGAGGACCCGCCGGCCCTCCCAGGGCTGCAGGCCGCGGTGGTGTCGGGGCACCAGATCGACATCCACTACGCCAAGCCCGGCCAGGAGCCCCGGTGGCGCCGCGTCCACCCCTACGGCCTGGTGGCCAAGGCCGGTGTCTGGTACCTGCTGGCGGGGACCGAGGACGGACGGCGCACCTTCCGGGTGTCGCGCGTGGGCGCCGTGTCGGTCACCGACCAGCCGGCGCACCGGCCGGCGGGGTTCGACCTGGCCGGCGAGTGGCGCGCCGCCGAGCGCGACTTCCTGGCGCAGATGTCGGTGATCGACGTGGAGCTCGAGGTGCGCGACGCCGCGGTCCTGCGCCTCACGGCCACCCTGCGCGGGTGGGTGGCGACGGAGGAGCTCGAGGCCGGCCCAGACGGCTGGCGCCGCTTCCATGCCGCCTTCCCCCACCTCGACGCGGCGGTCTCCACGCTGACCCCCTTCGGGGGTTCGGTGCGGGTGGTCTCGCCCGCCGAGCTGCGGCGCCGGCTCTGCGAGCTGGGACGGGCCCTCGCCAGCGCCCACGCCTGAGCGGCCCGCACGCGGGCCCGGCTCATCTCCTCACGCGGTAGTCGATGAAGGTGGCGAAGGGCGACTGCCGCACGCCGCGGTGCTCGAGCTCGACGGATCCCGTGAACCCGTCGAAGAGCCGCTTGCCACCGCCGAGGACCACCGGGGCCACGATGATGCTGAGCTCGTCCAGCACACCGGCCGCCAGCGCCTGGCGGATGATCTGGCCGCCCCCCATGACGTGCACCTGCTTGTCGCCGGCGGCCGCCCGGGCCCGTGCGATCGCCTCGGACAGGCCGCCCACGAAGACGAACTCGTCGCCCGGGGGCTGCTCCTCGGGCCGGTGCGTGACCACGAACACCGGGATCCCCCACGGGTTCTTGTCCCCCCAGTGCCCGGCGGCCTCGTAGGTGCCCCGTCCCGTGATCACCGCCCCGTTGGCCCCGAGGACCTGCTCCATCCACTCCTTGTCCACGCCGGTGGGCTCGCCGCGCCCCGGCGAGTCATAGGTCCACGGGCCGCCGAAGACCCAGTAGTGGAGCCGCTCGCCACCCACCCCGAGGCCACGACCAGGACCGTCGTCGGGGCCGGTGATGTAGCCGTCCACCGACATCGTGATGCCCGCTGCCACTGTGCCCATCGACGCTCCTCCTCGGTGTGCCCAACGAACCGGTCACCAGCTTGACGGCCCGCACCGCCGGGAATCATCGGCGCACGCCGGGCGTGGGGCTCTGGGACGGCATCGGTAGGATCGGCGACGCTCGTGGGGAACCGTCATGGGCCTCCGGGGCGCCATGCAACGGCACGGGAGGACACAGCGATGGCTGACACCAAGACCGATGCGTCCAAGCAGATCGACAAGAGGATCAAGGAGTTCGACGACTGGCGCGGCACGGTGCTCGCCCGCGTCCGACAGATCATCAGGGCGTCGGACCCCGACATCGTCGAGGAGTGGAAGTGGGTGAAGCCCACCAACCCCGGGGTGCCCGTCTGGTCCGCCAACGGGGGCATCTGCACCGGTGAGGTCTACAAGAGCGCCGTCAAGCTGACCTTCTTCAAGGGAGCGTCCCTGCCCGATCCCTCCGGCCTGTTCAACTCCAGCCTCGAGGGCAGGGTGAGGCGTGCCATCGACATCAAAGAGGGCGACAAGATCGACGAACGGGCCCTCACGAAGCTCGTGCGCGCGGCCGTGGCGCTGAACGCCGCGGGCACGCGGCGTGCCTAGACCGCCGGAGGCGGCGCCGGTCCCCTTCGAGGGAAGGATCGCGCACGTCGCCCGGGACTGGTCGATGACCATCACGGCGGCGCCGCCGGGGCCGCCGCAGCGGATCGACGGGTACACCATCGGCGCCGTCCGCGGCATCGACGGGCCGGGGCCACACGGCGGCGAGGTCCACCCCGACGGCGACGAGTTCCTGTACGTCGTCAGCGGGACGATGGAGCTGATCCTCGACGACGGTGACGAGCGTGCGGTGGGTGCCGAGACCACGGTGCTCCTTGGGTCCGGCGACGCGTACGTCGTCCCACGCGGCGTCTGGCACCGGCTCGAAGCGGTCGAACCCAGTCACCTGGTGCACGTCACGCCCGGCCCCCACGGGAGCCACCGGCGGCGGCGCCCCGCCGGGACCTGACGGGGCGCTGGGCGCAGCGCTCAGCCGGCTTCGGCCACCTCGGCCAGCCACGGACCCTCCGCGCCGCGCTCGGCGTCGTCGTCGCCGACCTCGAGGCCCGCCGGCTGCGGCGGCGGGGTCCGCACGAAGGTGCCGATGAGCACCAGCGCCGCCACGGTGAAGCCGATCCCCACGGCGAAGACGTCGTCCACACCGTGGACGACGACCTGATGGGCATGGGCGACGGCGCCGGCGGCGACCCGGCCGCCGAGCTGCACGTGCCTGGTGGCGGCGTCGAAGACCGTCACCAGCACGGCCAGGCCCAGGGCCGCGCCCAGCTGCTGGGTCACGTTGATGAGCCCGGAGGCGGCACCGGCGTCGCGGGGCTCCACCTCGGCCAGCGACGCCGAGGTGAGGCTCACGAAGGAGATGCCCGACCCCAGCCCGAGCAGGACGATGGTGACCACGATCTGCCCGTAGGAGCTGCCGGCGCCTATGCGGGTGGCGAGCCCGAGGCTCACGGCGGCGAAGAGGGCGCCGGTCACCATGAGGGCCTTCTCGGGGATGCGCCGGACGAGGACCCGGCTGGTCAGCTGGGAGGCGAGGAACACCGACGCCGGCATGGGGAGGAAGGCGACCCCGGCCCGCAGGGGCGAGAAGCCCTGCACGTCCTGGAAGAACTGCGACATGTAGAAGAACATGCCGTACATGCCGGCGTAGATGAGACCCCGGGCCACGTTGGCCGTCGTGCGCGTGCCGTGGGCGAACAGCCGCAGCGGCAGGATGGGCTCCTCGGCGTGCGCCTCGGTCAGCACGAACAGCCCGAGGAGCACCAGGCCCACGGCGAAGGCGCTGATCGCGAGGGGGCTCCCCCATCCGCCGCTCCCCGCCTGGACCAACCCGAAGACCACCGCCGTGGTGCCGGCCGTGGAGGTGACGGCGCCCGAGACGTCGTGGTGGCCGTGGCGCCGCTCGGTCTCGGCCAGGACACGGCGGCCCAGCGCCAGGACGGCCAGCCCGATGGGGACGTTCACGAACATGACCCAGCGCCACGACACGAGCTCGGTCAGCAGCCCGCCGGCCACCAGGCCGGTGGCGCCGCCCGCGGCGGACACCGTCGTGTACAGGGCGATGGCGCGCACCCGCTGGGGCCCCTCGGGGAACACCGCCGTGAGCAGCGACAGGGCGGTGGGGGCCGCCAGGGCGGCGCCCACGCCCTGCAGGGCGCGCGAGCCCAGCAGCATCCAGCCGGTCACGGCGAAGCCGCCCGCCAGCGAGCTCACCGAGAACAGCGCGATGCCGCCCAGGAAGACGCGCCGCCGCCCGACGAGGTCACCGGCGCGCGCGCCCAGCAGCAGCAGGCCGCCGAAGGTGAGGATGTAGGCGTTGATGACCCACGACAGGCCGGTGCCGCTGAAGGCCAGGCCGCGCTGGATGTGGGGCAGGGCCACGTTCACGATCGTGGTGTCGAGCACCACCATGAGCTGGGCGGTGAGGATGACTGCCAGGAAGAGGGCGGACCCGCGACGGCCGCCCCCGGGGGCGGGGGGGTCGTCCCGGGCCGTCGCCGGGCGGGGGGAGCGGAGCGAGGAGAGGGGCATTGACTTCGACCTTTGCGCTGGTATCCTGAGGAAACGGAACTATCCTCCGTTTACTATACGGAGGGTGCCTCCGTTTAGCAACCCATTTCCGACAGGCAGGCGGAACATCGCCATGACCAGGACAGACGGGGGGGCCAGCTCCCCCGCCGACACCCACGCCAGCGGGGGGGCCCGGGGGATGCGGGCCGACGCCCGGCGCAACTACGAGCGCCTCGTGGCGGCCGCCCGGGAGGTCTTCGCCGCCGAGGGAGACGGGGCCTCCATGGAGGCGGTGGCCCGCAAGGCCGCGGTCGGCGTGGGCACCCTCTACCGCCACTTCCCCAGGCGCATCGACCTGGTCGAGGCGGTCTACACCACCGACGTCGACGAGCTCGTCGACGCCGCCGAGGACGCCGTGGCGAGGCTGGGGCCGTGGGAGGCGGTGGTGGCCTTCCTCGAGGCGTTCGTCCGCTACGCCCAGAGCAAGCGCACCTTCCTCAACGAGCTGCGTGAGGCGTTCGAGGAGCATCCCGACCTGAAGCTCGCCTCCCGCGAGCGCATCGACGCCGCCACCGACATGGTGATCCGCCGGGCCCAGCAGGCGGGCGTGGTGCGCGACGACGTCGACGGTGCGGATGTGACCCAGCTCCTCGGGCCGATGTGCACCAGCCCCACCATCACCCGCGACCAGACCTCGCGGCTGCTGCCCATGATCCTGGACGGACTGAAGGCCACACCGGAGGCCGCCGGCTCCTGACGGGCGGCCCGGGGGGCGTCAGGCCCCTGAGGCGTGGAAGAGGTGGCCGATGGCGAAGCCCAGGGCGGCGGCGCCCAGGCCGATGAGCACCATGCGCGCGCCCTGCTTCCACCACGAGCCCACCCTGGTGAGCGCCTGGTAGGCGCCCACGCCGAAGAGCACCACGGCGCTGAGGACCAGCGCCAGGACCAGCGCCGGACGCCGGGCGAGGAAGACGAACGGCAGCAGCGGGATGAGGTGCCCGATCAGGGTGGCGACGGTGATGACCACCGAGCTGCGCACCACGTCGCCGTTGTCCACGGGCTGGAGGTGGCGCTCCTCCTCCAGGATCGTGCCCACCCACTTGTCCCGGTTGGCGGTGATGGTGGCCACCACCTGGTCGAGCAGGTGGCCCGAGAAGCCCTTGCTCCGGTAGAGGTCGGTGATCTCCTGGCATTCGAGGTCGGTGTCGCCCTCGACGGCCGCCTCCTCGACGGCGCGCTGCGCGGCGAAGTAGTCCCGGTCGGCCACCGTCGACGTGTACCCGACCGCGCCCATCGAGATGGACTCCGTGATGGCCGCCGCGAAGCCCGCCGCCACGAGCACCACGCGGGACCCCCCGCCCGAGATCACACCGAGGACGATGCCGAGGATGTTCACCAACCCGTCCTGGCCCCCGAGGATCACGTCCCGGAGCCAGTCGGTGGCGTTCTCGTGGCTGTGCGGCCGGCGACCGCGGGCCATGGCGACGGACGGCCGCTGGCGTGCCGGGCCGCCCTCGCCGGCGCAGGCCCGGCCGAGCCGGGTCACGCGTGCCGCGCCCGGGGGCGACTCCGCGGTTGTCGGAGGATCGACCATGAGGCCACCGTAGGCAGATCCCCCCGCTGTCGCCCACAGCCACCGGTGTCGGGCCGATCGCACGGCCCCGTGCCGTGCGGACGGTCGCAGCGCCGTGCCGGCGCCATGTCGAGGCCAGGTGCTCGGCCTCCACGATGGGGGGACGAGCGCCTCAGGCGGCGACTCGTGGTCGCCCGAGCCAGGTTCCCCGTGGCCTCGCAACGAAAGAGGCCCATGGCTCCTCGAGGAGGTGCCCGGCGTCCCGTTCCGGGACGTCGGGGGCGGCCGCTCGTGTCAGGTCGCCCGCAGCGGAAGGTCGAGCTCTGCCGTGCCCGTCAGGTGCTCACCCAGGTCGTTCACGGCCCGGAACTCGACCGCCACCACCCCCTCACCCTCCTGCCGTGCGCACCGGGTGACCGTGCCCGTGTAGCGCAGCGTGCTCCCGGGGAATGCGGGAACACCGAGTCGGATGGCCAGGCGCCGCACGCGCGCGTCGGGCCCCGCCCAATCCGTGAGGAAGCGGCTGCAATAGGCGGTGTCCGACAGGATGTTCATGAAGATGTCGGGCGCTCCCTGCGCATTGGCGTAGTCGCGGTCGTGATGCACCGGCATGAAGTCCCGCGAGGCGATGGCCCCGGCCACGATGACGGTCGCCGTGACGTCGAACTCCAGCGGGCTCAGGTGGTCACCGACTCGGATGGCATCGAAGTCCAGGGTCTCGCGGGCTCCATCGGCGGCCGGGGCGGCGCTCATGGGTGTGCTCCCTCGGGCTTGAACTTGAGGATGCGAAAGCGCTGGCGCCCCACGACCTCGCCCGCCTGGTCGGTGTAGGTGGTGGCCCAGGTGACGAACCTCCCGGGACCGAGGCGGGTCTGCTTCTCCTCCGAGATGGACTCGATGGTGGTGGTGGCCGACACCACGTCGCCGGGCCGCAGGTACCGCAGGATCTCGAACTCGGAGTTGGTGGCCAGGGTGCCCACCCAGCCGGCCTCGTCGAACACCGCCAGGGCGTAGTCCTCGTCGACTTCGATGGGCGAGCCACCGCG
This sequence comes from Acidimicrobiales bacterium, assembly GCA_035515515.1. Classification (GTDB taxonomy): domain Bacteria; phylum Actinomycetota; class Acidimicrobiia; order Acidimicrobiales; family UBA8190; genus DATJBC01. The sequence goes on along the minus strand of DATJBC010000029.1, from coordinate 991 downwards.
CTCGGCGATGCCGGTGATGATCGGGGTCGCCATGATCCACGTCTGCAGCATGAGCGGTGGAGCCACGATCTCGCCGAAGCGCGACCGCTCGGCTGCCGCGGGGTCGGTGTACACGGGATTCCAGTCCTCGAAGGCAGCCGCCCAGTGGCGGATCATGGGCAGGTTGACGGGGTCGGGCGCCCTCTGGTCGCCGTGCGACCCCATGGGCCGCCCCACGACCGACGCCAGGCGTGCGTCGAAGTCCTCGTCGAGCCCGCCCGCACCACTCATCGCCGCTGCCCACCCCTCCCTGTTCGACCGTCATCGGCCCCGGCCACCGTCCTAGACGGTCGCAACGGCGAGTGTCGATTCGGCGCGGCGCTCCGAGCGGCGTCAGGCCCCGGCCGCCACGTCCCCCTCGGTGGCCAGGGCGAGGCCTGTGGGGCCCCGAAGTCCGGCGGCACGTCGTCGGCCGATCTGCGACCGGCGCCTCCTCCACCACGTCGACGGGGCCACGGCTCGGTCTCCACGTGCTTCCTCGGCGGCGGGTACGAGCCGACTGGCGCGCCGGCGCGCCGGGCCGTAGGGCCCGTCAGCCGGCGAGAGCGGCGCCGAAGCGGTCGCGGTGATCGGCCCACCACCGGCGGCGGCGGTCATAGCGCGCGGCGCCACCGGTCCTGTTCCACATGGCGACAGAGCTGGGGGCACCCGCAGCGACGCTGCGCCGCACGGCCTCTTCGACTCTATCGATGGCGACGTCCATGACGCCGAGCTGCTCCGCCCGGCCGTCGCGGTCGAGTCCGTAGGCGTCGGCGACGAGCCGTAGCCGTGCCGGCCCGTCAGCCGGTCGCCAGCCCATTCGGGCCCGGTCGACGTCGTCCTCGATCGGCACCCAGAGGCGGGCCAGCTGGGCCAGGTCGTAGGCGGCGCGGCCGGGGGCGGCGAACTCGAAGTCGAGCAGGCCGACGGCGACGCCGTCACGGAAGGCGACGTTCGAAGGCTCCACGTCGTT
>DATJBC010000028.1:0-6111 GCA_035515515.1 Acidimicrobiales bacterium | reverse complement strand
CCGAAGGCGAACACCCCGCCGTCGGCGGACACCAGCCAGTAGCCCTTGCCGCTCGAGGCGGGGGCCAGGCCGACCACGGGCGAGGACGGCGTCACGCCCAGCGAGCGCAACGACCCGTAGAACCCGGCGCTGCCGAAGGCGAACACCCCGCCGTCCGCCCCCACCAGCCAGTAGCCCTTGCCGTCGGGGGCGGCGGCCACCCCCACGACGGGCGAGCGGAGCCTGGCCCCGAGGGCGGGCAGCGAGCCGAAGTACCCGGCGTCCCCGTAGGCGAACACCCCGCCGTCGGCGGCCGCCAGCCAGTAGCCCTTGCCATCGGGGACTGCGGCCACCCCCACGACGGGCTTGGCCAGGGTGGCGCCCGACGCCACCGGCGAGCCGTACAGCCCGGCGGTGCCGAACCCGAACACGCCGCCGTTGGACCCCGCCAGCACGTAGCCGCCGGGGACGGGCGCGCTGGCCGACGCCCCGAGGGCCGGCCCCAGTACGGCCAGCGCCGCCGCCGCCAGGAGCGTCACCCCGCCCAGGGCGCCCCACCGCCGTCGTCGCCCGTGCCCCCCGCCGGTCTCGCCATTGGTCTTCGACACCCTGCTCCCCTCGCCGTCCCGGGGCGCCCGCGGCCCCTATCTGGAGTAAATCACCTGTATTTCTAGATTTACATGGAATTAGCTGTCAAGGCGGGCGGGGCGGGCCGGCGCGCCGCGCGGGGAGGCCGCCGCGGAAAAAGGGCCTTGCGCACGGCGGGCCCCGGCCCGATGCTGAGTGCAGACGGTGTGGTGACGGCCCTGCCCGGGTCCCGTGCGCGGCCCGGTGCTCGCAGAAGGAGGCGTGGCCGATGACCGTGACCGAGAGGATCGACGCACCCCCCGAGCCCCGCTTCACCGAGGGAGAGCCGGACCTCGAGCCCCCCGAGGAGCTCGCCATCGGCGAGCTCGACGAGCAGGCGGTGCTCGAGGAGGAGCTCGACAACGAGGACCTCCTCGAGCAGGACGTGGACGAGGACGTCCTCGAAGCGACACTCGACGACCTCGTGCACGCCCAGGACGACCTCGACGACGGCCTCGACGACACCGTGGAGGGACTCGAGGTGGCGTCGGGGCTGTCCCCGGGCCGGGGCGTGCCGGTGGGTACGGCCGAGGCAGAGCCCGACGACGACGTGGACGACGACCTCGACGACACCGTGGAGGGGCTCGACGCGCTGTTGCAGGTGCGCCTGGCCCTCGTCGACGACGGGGCGGACGGCGTCGGCGAGCTCGCCCTCGGCGACGTGCTGGTACGCGCCCGCCCCGTGACGTCCGAGGTCGCCCCGTGCGGCCTCGGGGAGTTCGTGTGCCGCTCGTGCTTCTTGGTCCGCAGCCAGGCGCAGCTGTGCGACCCGGTCGCGCTGACCTGCCGGGACTGCTCGGCGTGACGCCGCGCCCGCCGGGAGGCGGGCGAGCACCGGTTTGGGCTACAACGAGCCCCTGTGGACAAGGCCCCTCCCCCCGCGCCGCGCCGCGCCCGCCGCACCATCGTCGTCACCGGCGCCGCCTCCGGGATCGGCGCCGCCACCTACGCGCGCTACCAGAAGAGCGGCGCGCGGGTGGTGGGGATCGACCTGCACGACAGCGACATCACCGCGGACCTCGGCGTCCCCGAGGGTCGTCACGACGCCGTGTCGGCCGTCGCCGAGCGTTGTGGGGGGAGGCTCGACGGCGCCGTGGTGTGCGCCGGGCTGGGGCCGCAGTGCACGCCCGTCGAGTGCATCCCGAGCGTGAACTACTTCGGCGCGCTCGAGGTGCTCGACGGGCTCCTCCCCCTGTTGGCCGAGGGTGAGGCGCCCGCGGCGGTGGCCATCGCCTCGAACGCGGCCGGGCTCACCCCGGCCGACGCCACCCTGCTCGAACGCCTCCAGGCCGGCGACGAGGCCGGCGCCCGGGCCGCGGCGGCCACCCTCGACGGCGCCACCGTCTACGGGACGGGGAAGCTGGCGCTCGCCCGGTCCCTGCGCCGTCGGGCCGGCGCCTGGGGGGCGCACGGCGTGCGCCTCAACGCGCTGGCGCCCGGCCCGGTGGACACCCCCCTGCTGGCGGGCGGCCTGGAGGACCCCGTCCTGGGCCCGCTCATCGACGCCCTGCCCGTGCCCCTGGGGCGGCGGGCCACCCCCCAGGAGATCGCCGGGGCGGTGGCCTTCCTCCTCGACCCCGCCCACGGGTACGTGCACGGCGCCGTGCTGTTCGTCGACGGCGGCACCGACGCGCTCCTGCGGCCCGACGCCGTCTGAGAGCCGCCGCGGCACGCGCCACCGGGCCGCGGCGGCGCGCCCCACGGCGCTGTCTCACCCGTCGTCATCGGCCCCGGGCCGCTGGCGCTGGCGCTTGCGCTGCGCCCGGCGCCGCTTGTCCGCCAGGCGCCGGGCGGCGGCCGCCGCCGGCACCGCGGTGGGCACGCGCCGGGTCTCGACGTGCAGGCCCACCTGGAGGCGGCGCCGGAGCCGCTCGAGCGCCACCTCGCGGTTGCGGGCCTGCGAGCGCTCCTCGCCCGAGGCGGCGCGCGCCGTGGCGCCCACGCGCTCGAGGAGCCGGGCGCGCTGGCGGGGGCCGAGCGACGGCGAGGCGGCGACGTCGAAGCTCACCTCGGCCCGGGTGCTCGCCTTGTTGGCGTGCTGGCCCCCCGGCCCGCCACTGGTCGAGAAGCGCCAGCGCAGCTCGTCGAGCGGGATGGCCAGGCTGCGCGTCACGCGCAGCACCGCCGGTCCCGGCTCGGTCACGGTGGCCCGGTTCAGCCCGGCGGCTCGTCGACGACGGGGTTCTCGAGGGTCCCGATGCCGTCGACGGTGATGCGCACGACGTCGCCGGCCGCCAGCCAGCGGGGCGGGTCGAAGCTCATGCCCACCCCCGCCGGCGTGCCCGTCGAGATGATGTCGCCGGGCTCCAGCGTGAACACCTCGGACAGGTACGACACCTGCTCCCAGCAGGAGAAGATCATGTCGCCGGTCGACGAGTCCTGGCGCAGGTCGTCGTTCACCCACGTGCGCAGGCGCAGGCCGTGCGGGTCCGCCATGTCGTCGCCGGCCACGATCCAGGGCCCGGTGGGGCCGTGGGTGTCGAAGGACTTGCCCAGCGTCCAGGTGGGGGTGCGCCACTGCCAGTCCCGCACCGTCACGTCGTTGCAGATGGTGAACCCCGCCACCACCGACGGCGCCTCCGACACGGACACGCGGCGGCACCGGCGCCCCACCACCATGGCCAGCTCGCCCTCGTAGTCCACCTGCTCCGACTGGCGGGGGACCTCGATGGCGTCACCGGGCCCGATGACGCAGGTGCGCTGCTTGTTGAACCACACCTGGTACTCCGGGCGCGGCGCGCCGGTCTCGGCGATGTGCGCCCCGTAGTTGAGCCCGATGCCGAGCACCTTGGGCGGGTGCGGCACCGGGGGGCGCAGGTGCACGAGCGCGGCCGGGAGGCGCCGGGCGCCGGTGCGCGGGGCGTCGGCGGCGCGCTCGAGGGCACCGGGCCCCTCCACCAGGAGCTGGGTCATGTCGCCGGGGAGCCCCACGGCGGGGTCGGTGAGGTCGACCACCTCGCCTTCGAGCATGACCCCCGTGCGGAGCGCCGACGGGTCGCCACGCTCCACGAAGCTGACCAGGCGCACCGCCCCACGGTACCGACAACCCTGGTAAGAGAACAGCACCGGCCCACGGGCCACGGCACCACGAGGGGACCACATGACCGCACAGCTCCGGGGCAGAGTCGCCCTCGTCACCGGCTCCTCGAGCGGCATCGGCGAGGCCACGGCGCGCGCCCTGGCCGAGGCGGGGGCCACCGTGGTGGTCAACTCGGCGCGCTCGGAGGAGGCCGGCCGGGCCCTGGCGGGCGAGCTCCCGGGCGCCACCTACGTGCGGGCCGACATCGCCGACCCCGACCAGGCCCGGCACCTCGTGGCCGAGGCCGTCGCCGCGCACGGCCGGCTCGACATCCTCGTCAACAACGCGGGGACGACCGAGGTGATCCCCCACCCCGACCTCGAAGCCGCCACCGTCGAGGTGTGGCGCCGGATCCTCGACGTCAACGTCATCGGCACCTGGCTGGTGACGGTGGCCGCCGTGCCCCACCTCCGGGCGAGCGGCGACGGCGCGGTCGTCAACGTGTCGTCGGTGGCGGGCCACACCACACGGGGCAGCTCGATCCCCTACGCCACCTCCAAGGCGGCCGTGAGCCACATGACCGAGCTCCTCGCCAACGTGCTCGGGCCCGAGGTGCGCGTCAACGCCGTGGCGCCGGGCCTGGTCGACACCCCGTGGACGGCCACCTGGGACGTGGTCCGCGCCTTCGTGCGCGCCCAGGCGCCCCTGCAGCGCTCCGCCACCCCCGAGGACATCGCCCACGTCATCCTGAGCGTGCTCACCGCCCGCTACATGACGGGCGAGATCGTCCTCGTGGACGGGGGGCTGCGCCTGCGCTGAGGCCCGCCGCGGTGGCCGCCGGCCACGGCGCTTGCCAAGATGACGCCGTGCCCCACTACCAGGAGCCGAAATTCCTCGACCACCTCTTCAACCGCCTCGTGGCCGGCGCCACCCGCCTGGGGCTGAGCGTGTGGGGGTCGCGCGTGCTGCGCGTGCGGGGCCGGACCTCGGGCCAGTGGCGCACCACCCCGGTCAACGTGCTCAGCCTCGACGGGCAGCGCTACCTGGTGGCCCCCCGGGGCGAGACCCAGTGGGTCCGCAACCTGCGCGTGGCGGGCGGCGGGGAGCTGGTCGTGGGGCGGCGGGTCGAGCCCTTTGGCGCCGAGGAGCTGGCCGACACCGACAAGGAGGCGGCGCTGCGCGCCTACCTGCGGCGGTGGGGATTCGAGGTGGGCCGGTTCTTCGGGGGGGTGTCGGCCGACGCCGCCCCCGAGGAGCTCCGGCGCATCGCCCCCGAGCACCCCGTGTTCCGCATCTCCCCGGCGCCGCCCCCCTAGCCGCTCGCCCGCGCGCCACGGGCCGGCACACCGCAAGGAGCCCCCATGGAGTTCGACGTCTGGCTGCCCACCGCCAGCCCCATGTCCACGCCCGAGGTGCTGGCCGCCGTGGCCAGGGAGGCCGAGGAGCGCCGGGTCGCCACGGTGTGGGTGGGCGAGCACGTGGTCACCTTCGAGGACTACGCCTCGCGTTATCCCTACGCCGAGAGCGGCGAGATGCCGATCCCGCCCGGGTCGGGCCTGCTCGAGCCCTTCACCACCCTGGCCTTCGTGGCCGGGCTCACCCGCACCGTGCGCCTGGGGACGGCCATGTGCCTGTTGCCCCAGCGCAACCCGGTGTACACGGCCAAGGAGGTCGCCACGCTGGACTGGCTGTCGGGGGGCCGGGTCGACCTGGGGGTGGGGGTGGGCTGGCTGCGCGAGGAGTCCGAGGCGGTGGCCGCACCGTGGCCGGGCCGGGGGGCGCGCACCGACGAGTACCTGGGCGTGCTGCGGGCGCTGTGGTGCGACGACCCCTCGTCGTTCAGCGGCGACCACTACACCCTGCCCCCGTGCAACATGCACCCCAAGCCGGTCCAGGATCCCCATCCCCCCGTCCACATCGGGGGCGAGAGCCAGCCGGCTCTGCGCCGGGCGGCGCGCCTGGGCCAGGGGTGGCACACCTTCGACCGAGCTCCCGACGAGCTCCCCCCTGCGCTGGCCCGGCTCGACGCGCTGCTCGACGAGCACGGCCGCCGGCGCGCCGAGCTGCGCATCACGGTGTGCCCCTACTTCAAGCCGCTCGACGCCGGCATCACCGAGCAGTACGCCGAGGGCGGGGCCGACGCCGTCGCCGCGCTCCTCTTCGCCATGTCGGCGGACGACGTGCCGGCGGCCTTCGACGCCCTGGAGCCGTGCCGCCGGCGCGCCGCCGAGTGCTGACCGGGTCCGAGCGGCTCAAGTCACAGAGGTGTAGTTTTGCGAGCACGGGCGGCGACGACGAGACGGGAGCTGGGATGCAGGACGTGGGGGAGGGCGCGCCCGCCGGGCGCCGCCGGCTGTCGGCCATCCAGGGCGAGCGGGACACGCCCCCGGTGAGCACGCACGGCACGGCCGTGCTCCCCGCGGCGCGCCTGCTCGAGGCGGCCAGCACCCTGTCCGAGGGCGCCGTCGCCCTGCACGCCCACCTGC
>DATJBC010000027.1:0-34909 GCA_035515515.1 Acidimicrobiales bacterium | reverse complement strand
TGACGGTCGCCGTGCCGAGGACCGCAGTGAACCCATGCCCCGAACCACCACCTCCCCCCTGTCCCCGCTGCGGCGCGCCGGGCTCCGGCGTGGGCTCGTGGGCGCCCTCGTGGTCCTGGGCCTGGGCACGCCGGCACTGGCGGGGTCCCCGGGCGGACCCGGCGCGGCGGGCGGCGCCGACCCGGCGCTGGCGCCCGCGGCGGCCACCTCGGTGCCCGCCTACTGGATGGTGGCCTCCGACGGCGGGATCTTCACCTTCGGCGGGCTGCCCTTCGACGGCTCCATGGGCGGCCGCCGGCTGGCCGCCCCCATGGTGGGCATGGCCCCCACCTCCACCCTCACCGGGGCCACCGGCCAGGGCTACTGGACGGTGGCCTCCGACGGCGGGATCTTCACCTTCGGCAACGCCCCGTTCCTGGGCTCGATGGGCGGGCGGCACCTCGACAGCCCCATGGTGGGCATGGCCGCCGACCCCGCCACCGGCGGGTACTGGACCGTGGCCGCCGACGGCGGCGTGTTCTCCTACGGGGCCCCGTTCTACGGCTCCATGGGCGGCCATCACCTCGACCAGCCCATCGTGACCATGGTGGCCGCCGCCGACGGCCGCGGCTACTGGCTCGTCGCCGCCGACGGGGGCGTGTTCGCCTTCGGCGACGCCGGCTACTTCGGCTCGCTCGGGGGCGTGCACCTGGCCAAGCCCATCGTGGGGGCGGCCGCCCCCGACGGCGGCGGGTACTGGATGGTGGCCTCCGACGGGGGCGTGTTCGCCTTCGGCGACGCCGGCTACTTCGGCTCGCTCGGCGGCCACGTCCTGCGCCACCCCGTCGTCGCCCTGGCCGCCGCCGACCCGGGGGGCTACTGGATGACCGACAGCAACGGGGCGGTGACGGCCTTCGGCGACGCCGGGTACTTCGGCTCGGCGCCCCAGCACATCACCCAGCCGGTGGTGGGCCTCGTCGACGGTCCCGGCACGGGGGCCGTCACCAACGGCGCCTATCCCTCGGGGAGCTACGGCTACGACGTCTCGGTCTTCCAGGACAACGCGCCCGGGTGCACCTCCACGCTGCCCTCGGGCCACACCGTGGGCATCGTCGAGGCCACCGGGGCGGCCAACGGCTACCCCAACACCTGCCTGGCCCACGAGGCGGCCTGGGCGGGGGCCGGGCTCAACCTCTACATCTTCCTGACCTACGGCACCGACGCCACCACCGAGCAGCCCGGGTGCAACGGGGACCCCGCCTGCAACTGGGGCTACGAAGCGGGCTCCTACGCCTTCTCCTACGCCCAGTCCCAGGGGGTGAACCCCTTCGTGACGTGGTGGCTGGACGTCGAACCCGCCAACTGGTCCGCCGACACCGCCGAGAACGACCAGGTCATCGCGGGCGCCGTCGACGCCATCCGTTCGCTCGGCATCAACAACGTCGGGGTGTACACGAGCCCGCTCACCTGGGCCGGGATCGCCGGGAACTACCAGCCGCCGGTGCCGCTGTGGGTGGCGTGGTACACCGGCAACCCCCAGGCCAACTGCACGGGGGCACTGTCCTACGCCGCCCAGAACGGCGACGACCTGCCCACGGGCGGGGTGTGGCTCACCCAGTACACCGACCAGGCCAACGGCGCCAGCCTCGACGGGGACTACGCCTGCTGAGCCGTCCCCGGGCCCGCCGGCACCTGCGCGCCGCGCAGGTGGGCGGCGTCGTTGTAGCGCAGGAGGCGCCAGCGGTCCCCGCTGCGCTCCCACTCGGTGAGCGACGTGTGCTCGGTGAGCAGGCCCAGGCGGGGCCGTCCGGGTGCCACCGGCAGGAAGGCCGTGAGCGACGCCTCGATGACCCCGCCGTGGCACACCACCGCCACCCGGGCCGAGGGATGGGCCTCGGCCACGCGGGCGAGGGCGCCCGACGCCCGGGCCACGAACGAGCGCCAGCTCTCTCCGCCGGGCGCCACCTCCTGGTCGGGGTCGGCGTCGAAGTCGGGCTCGCCGTAGCGGGCCCGGAACTCCTCCCACGTGAGGCCGTCGGCCTCGCCCGGGTGCAGCTCGCACAGGGCGCAGTCGGCGACGGCGCCGTGCTCGAGGCCGGTGCCGGCGAAGACGATCTCGGCCGTCTCCAGGGCCCGGGGGAGCACGCTCGTGTAGAGGGCGGCGACGTCGGCGAGCTCCCCGCTGCCCAGCAGCCGGGTGCGCAGCGCCTGGGCCTGGCGCCGGCCCGTGCCCGTGAGCCCGCTGCACCCCGCCCGCCCGCCCACCAGGCCCGCCACGTTGCAGGTGGCCTCGCCGTGGCGGATGAGGACCACGCGGGTGGCACCGGGCCGGGGGGGCGCCACGGTGGCCACGCCGGGCGGCGGCTGCGAGGCGGGCACGCCGGTCACGCCAGTTCGGTGACGAAGCGCTCGAGCTGGCGCAGGTTCCGGCACTCGAACACGGCGTCGCAGTGCACGGTGTACTCCCCCAGGATGGAGTCCCCGGTCCCCCAGTAGGCGCGGGGCTCGGGGTTCAGCCAGTACACGTGGCGGGCCCGGTGGCGGATCTCCTGGACGACCCAGGCCTGCGACGCGTGGTAGTTGTTGCGGGCGTCGCCCAACAGGAGCACGCTCGTGCGCGGCGTGATCTCCTCGCCCCAGCGCTCCCAGAACACCTGAAAGGCGTGCCCGTAGTCGGAGTGGCCGTCCACCCAGACCACGTCGGCCTCGGTGTTGATGCGGTGCACCGCCTCGGCCACGTCCTCGACCCCCTCGAAGTACCGCGTCACCTCGTCGATCCCGTCGATGAACACGAAGCTGCGCACCTTGGAGAACTGCGAGCTGATGGCGTGCACGAGGTGCAGCGTGAAGCGGGCGAAGGCGGCCACCGAGCCCGAGATGTCGGCGATCACCACGATCTCGGGCTTGGCGGGGCGCGGGTATCGGAACTTGGGGTCCACGGGCACACCGCCGGTGGACAGCGAGTGGCGCACGGTGGAGCGAAAGTCGAGGGGGCCCTTGCGCCCGTGGCGGCGCGTGCGGGCCAGGCGCACGGCCAGCTTGCGGGTGAGGGGGTGGATGGCCCGGCGAAGCGACGCCAGCTCTTCGCGCGTGGCGTGCATGAAGTCGATCTCCTCGGGCAAGGGCGTGCGCAGGGAGCGGGCCAGGGCCTCGGTGCCCCGGTCGGCCACCAGCCGGCGGCGGATCTCGTCCTCGAGCTCGCGCCGCAGCCGGCCCAGCCGGGCGGCGAACTCGTCGCGGGCGAGGCGCTCCTCGAGCGGGGTCAGGTGCCCCTCGGGCGCGTCGTCGCGGGCGCGCTGCATGAGCCGCTCGAGCATGCGGTCGAGGTCGAGGTTCCGCAGCGTGCGGTACAGGTAGTAGGTGCCCCCCACGGGGCGTCCCGGCTCCATGCCGGCGTAGCGCGTCACGGCCTGGCGGGCGAGCGCCGCCAGCTGGGCGTCGTTGGCCTGCAACAGCGCCCGGAACAGCATCTCGGCCAGCTCCTCGGGGGTGAGGCCCTCGCCCCCGCCGCCGCGGCCCGCGGCGTCCGACCCCTCCGGGCCGCTGTCACCTGCCTGGGCGGCGGCGGCCGCCTCGTCGTCGGTGATGTCGTACTGGGGGCCCCGCATGGAGAAGTACACCTCGAAGGCCGTCTCGAAGGCCTTCCAGTGCGCCGAGTTCTTCACCAGCGTGGCGGCCAGCGCGTACTTGAGCGCCTGGCGGTCCTCCAGGGGGATGTGGTGCACCGCTTCGGCGGCGTCGATCGACTCGGTGAGCGACACCGGGAGGCCCGCGGCGCGCAGCTCCCCCACGAACCCGGTCAGGACGTCGAGCACGCCAGCCCGATCAGGACGGGGGCTCCCCCGCCACGGTCAGCTCCTTGGCGGCCCGCTCGAGGTCGCTGCGGTACTTGAGCAGGACGTGCAAGGTGGCCTTGGCCTGCTCGGCGTCGATCGACTCCACGCCCAGGACCACGAGCGTGCGCGCCCAGTCGAGGGTCTCCGACACCGACGGGTACTTCTTGAGCTCCAAGGTGCGCAGCGAGCGCACGATGCGGGCCACCTGGTCGGCCAGCTCCTCGGTGATGCCCGGCACGCGCGTGCACACGATGTCGCGCTCGCGCTCGAGCGAGGGGTAGTCGAGGTGCAGGTACAGGCAGCGCCGCTTGAGCGCCTCCGAAAGCTCGCGGGTGTTGTTGGAGGTCAGGAACACGAGCGGGATCTGCTGGGCCCGCACCGTGCCCAGCTCGGGGATGGACACCTGGTACTCCGACAGCACCTCCAGGAGCAGCGCCTCGGTCTCCAGCTCGACGCGGTCCACCTCGTCCACGAGCAGCACGACGGGCTCGGGGGAACGGATGGCCTCGAGCAGGGGCCGGGTGAGGAGGAACTCCTCGGAGAAGATGTCCTCCTCGAGGTCGCGCCACGCCAGCTCGGCCCCGGCCGCGCCCGGCGGCGGCGCCGCCCCGGTGCCCTCGGCGTCCACCACCCGCTGGGCCTGGATGCGCAGCAGCTGCTTCTTGTAGTTCCACTCGTAGAGGGCCTTGGACTCGTCCAGGCCCTCGTAGCACTGCAGGCGGATCAGGCGGCTGCCGGTGACGCGCGCCACCGACTTGGCCAGCTCGGTCTTGCCCGTGCCGGCGGGCCCCTCCACCAGCACCGGCTTGGCCAGGCGGTCGGCCAGGTGGACCACGCCGGCGATGCCGTCGTCGGCCAGGTAGCCGACCTCGGCCAGGCGGGCCCGCACGTCGGCCACCGAGGCGAACAGGGGCGGGCCGGGGTCGGGGAACCCGAGGGCCGTCACCGGGGCGTCTCCGTGGTGCCCGGCGGCGCCGTCCTGCTCGGGCGCGCCACTCACCGCCGCACCTGCCCGTCGCCGTGCACCACGTACTTGACGCAGGTGAGCGCGTCGAGGCCCATGGGGCCGCGGGCGTGGAGCTTCTGGGTGGAGATGCCGATCTCGGAGCCGAGCCCGAACTCCGCCCCGTCCACGAAGCGCGTCGAGGCGTTCACCACCACCGCGGCGGCGTCCACCTCCCGGCAGAACCGCTCGGCGGCCCGGAGGTCGCCGGTGACGATGGCCTCGGAGTGGCCCGTGCCGTAGCGGGCGATGTGGTCGATCGCCGCGTCGAGGCTCCCCACCACCGCCACCGACAGCGTGAGCCCGAGGAACTCGGTGGCGAAGTCCTCGTCGTTCGCCGCGGTGATGCCGGGGAGGATGGCGCACGTCGCGGCGTCCCCCCGCAGCTCCACCCCGGCCAGGGCCTCACGGGCGCGGGGCAGAAAGCCCGGGGCCACCGCCTCGTGCACGAGCAGCGACTCGGCGGCGTTGCACACCCCGGGGCGCTGGGTCTTGGCGTTCACGAGCACCGACAGCGCCATGTCGAGGTCGGCGGCGGCGTCCACGTAGAGGTGGCAGTTGCCGTCACCGTCGATGACACAGGGCACCGTGGCGTTGGCCCGCACCGTGTCGATGAGCGAGTGGCCGCCGCGGGGCACGAGGCAGTCGATCACCCCGGTGAGCTGCATGAAGCGCACGGCCGCCTCGTGGCTGGTGTCGGACACCAAGGTGACGGCGTCCTCGGGCAGGCCGGTCTTGGCGAGCGCCTCGCGCAGGCACCCCACCACGGCGGTGTTGGAGGCCAGGGCGCTCGACGAGCCCCGCAGCATCACGGCGTTGCCGGCCTTGAGGCACAGGCCAGCGGCGTCGCTCGTGACGTTGGGGCGGTTCTCGTAGATGATCCCCACCACGCCCAGGGGCACCCGCACCCGCTCGATGCGCAGCCCGTTGGGCCGCACCCACCCCTCGACGACGGCCCCCACGGGGTCGGCCAGGGCGGCCACCTGGCGCAGCTCGGCCGCCATGGCGTGCACCCGGGCGGGGGTGAGGGTCAGGCGGTCGAGCTCGGTGTCGCCCGCGCCGCCGGCGCGGGCGGCGGCCACGTCCCCGGCGTTGTGCTCGAGGAGCTCCTCGGCGCGCTCCTCGAGGAGGTCGGCCGCCGTGCGCAACGCCCCGTCCTTGGCGGCACCGCCCGCCCCCGCCATGGCCCGGGCCGCGCCGCGGGCGCGTCGCCCCAGGTCCTCGAGGTCCTCGCCGGCCATGCTCCAGGGTACCCCCGGGGACAACGGCTCCCCGACGGGCCCTCGGCGCGTCGGAAGACGCCGGGCGCGACCCGCCGCGCCGCGTCGGGCGCCCCGGCGGACTCCCGCCGGGGCGACGGCGGGTTCAGGAGGACAGGACGACGAGGTCGTCGCGGTGCACGACCTCGTGGGGCGTGCCGGCGGGCAGCTCGCTCGTGCGCCGCCCCGCCCACGACGCCACCAACGAGGCGGGGTGCCGGGCCAGGCCCTTGGCGAACACCGTGCCGTCGGGGCCGGCGATCTCCACGGCGTCGTCGACCTCGAAGCTCCCCGACACCGACACCACGCCCGCGGGCAACAGCGACGCCTCGCGCTCGACCAGCGCCAGGCGGGCGCCCTCGTCGACCACCAGCGTCCCCCCCGGCGCCACGGCGAAGGCGATCCACAGCTTGCGGGCCGGCAGCCGCCGCGCCCGGGGCCGGAACACGGTCCCCACGCCGGGCTCGCCCGCCAGCACGTCGACGAGCACGCGGGAACGGCCGGCGTCGGCGATCACCGTCTGCACGCCCGACCACGCCGCGATCTTCGCCGCCGCCAGCTTCGACACCATGCCGCCGCTGCCCACCTCGGTGCCCGCGCCCCCGGCCAGCGCCTCCAGCTCGTGGTCGACCTCCACGACCTCCTCGATGAGCGATGCCTCGCTGCTCGTGCGGGGATCGGCGGTGAGCAGCCCGGGGGCGTCGGTGAGCAGGACGAGGAGGTCGGCCGCCACCAGGTGCGCCACCAGGGCGGCCAGCCGGTCGTTGTCCCCGAAGCGGATCTCGTCGTCGGAGGTGGCGTCGTTCTCGTTGACGACGGGCACGACGCCCAGCTCGAGCAGGCGGGCCAGGGTCTGGCGGGCGTGCAGGTACTGCTGGCGGTGGACGAAGTCGAGCGGCGCCAGGAGCACCTGGCCCACGGCCAGGCCCCGCTGGGCCAGGCAGTCGTCGTAGACGCGCATCAGGCGGGGCTGGCCCACCGCCGAGACGGCCTGCAGGGCCACGGGGTCCGCCGGGCGGGGGCCGCCCCCGAGCGCCGACCACCCCGCGGCGATCGCCCCCGAGCTCACCACCACCACGCTGTGGCCCAGGCCCCGCAGCTCGGCCACCTCGGCGCACAGGCGGTCCACGGCGGCACGCGCCACGCCGCCCTCGTCGCCGGTGATGGAGGACGAGCCCACCTTCACCACCACGGTGCGGCGCGCCGCCTCGGCGCCCGACCCCTCGCCGCCGGCCGGGGGGCCGCTCATCGTGCCCCGCCGGGCCCGGGACGCCCGGCGCGCCCCGGGGCCGACGCCGCCCGGCGGCGCGCCGCGCTGCGCTGCACGGCGGCGTCGACGCCCTCGTCGGAGGTGTAGGTGAAGCTCAGCTGGCCGAGGTGCACGACGTCGCCGTCGCGCACCCCGGCGCGCACGAGCGCCCGCTCCACGCCCAGGCGCTGGAGGCGCTGCTGCACGTAGTCCAGGGCGTCGTCGTCGGTGAGGTCCGACAGCGCCACCGCCCGCAGCGCCTCGCGGCCCTGCACCACGAACGACCCGTCGTCGGCGCGCTCGACGGTCACGCCTTCGGGCACGGGGCGGTGCACCACGATCTGCGGGACGGCCACGGCCTCAGCGGCGCGGGCGGCGCCCACCACCGCCGCCAGCCGGCCCACCAGGGTGGTGATGCCCGCCCCGGTGACGGCGGAGACGACGAGGTCGAGCCCGTCGCCCGCCCCCTCCCCGGCGATGTCGGCCTTGGAGCCCACCGTCAGCCGGGGACGCTCGAGGAGATCGGCGCGGTAGCGGCCCAGCTCGTCGGTGAGCACGCGCTCCTGGTGGCGCGGCGAGCGCCCGTCGGCGGCGGCCAGGTCGAGCAGGAGCAGCACCACCCGGGCCCGCTCCACGTGGCGCAGGAAGCGGTGCCCGAGGCCGCGCCCCTCAGACGCCCCCTCCACCAGGCCGGGGACGTCCGCCACGACGAACTCGGTCTCGTCGCCGCCCCGGCCCACCCGCACCACGCCCAGGTGGGGCTCGAGGGTGGTGAAGGGGTAGTCGGCCACCTTGGGCCGCGCCGCGGAGATGCGGGCGATGAGCGTGCTCTTGCCGGCGTTGGGGAAACCCACCAGGGCCACGTCGGCGAGCAGCTTCAACTCCAGGTCGAGCCAGCGCTCCTCGCCGGGCTCCCCCTGCTCGGCGAAGGCCGGGGCCCGGCGTCGGTTGGTGAGGAAGCGGGCGTTGCCGCGGCCCCCCACGCCGCCGTGCGCCGCCAGCCAGCGGTCCCCGGGGGCGGCCAGGTCGGCCACGACGTCGCCGCCGAGGGCGCGCACCACCGTCCCCACCGGCACCGGTACCTCGAGCGACGCCCCCCGGGCGCCGTGGCGGCGCTTGCCCTGGCCGTGCTTGCCGTCGGCGGCCCGACGGTGCGGGTGGTCTCGGAACCCCAGGAGCGAGGCGTGGTTGGTGGAGGCCACCAGCCACACCTCCCCGCCGTCGCCGCCGTCGCCCCCGTCGGGGCCGCCCCGCGACACGTGCGCCTCGCGGCGGAACGACACCGCGCCGGCGCCCCCGTTGCCGCCTTTCACGTGGATCTGCGCCTCGTCGGCGAATGCAGGCACGCCGGTGATCCTACGGGCGCCCCCCGCACGGGGCGGGCGTGGGCGGTGGTGCGGCTCAGGCCCCGGTGTCGACGCGCACCAGGCGCCGGCCCCGGCGGGTGCCGAAGCGAACCACGCCGTCGGCGGTGGCGAACAGCGTGTCGTCGCCGCCCCGGCCCACGTTGTCGCCGGGGTGGAAGCGGGTGCCGCGCTGGCGCACGATGATGGCGCCGGCCGGCACGCTCGTGCCGTCGAAGACCTTCACCCCGAGGCGCTTGGCCTTCGAATCACGGCCGTTGCGGGTGGAGCCTCCACCTTTGGTCTTCGACATCGGTGACCTCCCGGGTGGCGCCGCGCCGTCTCAGCGACCGGCGGGGACGGTGATGGCGGTGATCTCGAGCGTGGTGTACTGCTGGCGGTGCCCCCACCGGCGCCGGCTGCGGGTCTTGGCGCGGTAGGTGAACCCCCGCACCTTGGGGCCGAGCTCGCCCCCCACCACCCGGGCGGACACCACCGCCCCGGCCAGCTGGGCGGGGGTGGCGAGGACGCGGTCGTCGTCCACCACGAGCACCGGCGTCAGCTCGACCTCCCCGCCCTCGGGGACGTCGAGGCGCTCGACGCGCACGTGCTCGCCCTGGGCCACGCGCTCCTGCTTGCCGCCACTGTCCACCACCGCGTACATAGCCCGGCGAGTCTACAGCAGGGACTCGTCGAGCACGATCCCGCGGCCCCCGCACACGCTGCACGTGCTGGACAGGGACTCCACCAGGCCCTCGGACACCCGCTTGCGGGTCATCTCCACCAGGCCGAGCTCCGAGATGTCGAACACCTGGGTCCGGGTCTTGTCCCGGGACAGCGCGGCGCGCAGGGCCGAGGCCACCCGGTCGCGGTTCTCGCGGATCTCCATGTCGATGAAGTCGATGACGATGATCCCCCCGATGTCGCGCAGGCGCAGCTGGCGGGCGATCTCCTCGGCGGCCTCCAGGTTGTTGCGGTAGACGGTCTCCTCGAGGTTCGACTTGCCCACGTTCTTGCCCGTGTTGACGTCGATGACCGTGAGCGCCTCGGTGCGCTCGATGATGATCGACCCCCCCGAGGGCAGCCACACCTTGCGGTCGAGGGCCTTGTGCAGCTGCTCGTGCACGTGGAAGCGCTCGAACACCGGCAGGTTCTCGGCGACGGGGTCGTAGTACTCCACGCGCTGCACGAGCTCGGGGTTCACCTGGCCCACGTAGTCGCGCACCTGGGCGTAGAGGGCCTCGTCGTCGATGACCACCCCCCGGTACTCCCGGTTGAACTCCTCCCGCACGATGCGCACGGCCAGGTCGGGCTCTCGGTAGAGCAGGCCCGGGGCGTTGGACCGGTTGGCCTCGGCGTCGATGGCCGCCCACAGGCTCACGAGGCGCTCGACGTCGTGGCGCAGCTCGTCCTGGCTGGCGCCCTCGGCCGCCGTGCGCACGATGAGCCCGTGGCCCGGGGGGCGCACCTCGTCCACGAAGCGCCGCAGGCGCTTGCGCTCGTTGTCCTCGAGGCGCTTGGAGATGCCGAAGGCCGTCGAGTTGGGCACCATCACCACGAAGCGCCCCGGCAGCGACACCTCCTGGGTGAGGCGGGCGCCCTTGGCCCCGATGGGGTTCTTGGTGACCTGGCACAGGATGCTCTGGCCCGGCCGCAGCATCTCCTCGATGCGCGGGGACGCCCCGCTCGGGGTCTCGATGTCGTCGCGGTCGTAGCGGACGTCGCCCCGGTACAGCACGGCGTTCTTGGGCGTCCCGATGTCGATGAAGGCCGCCTCCATGCCGGGCAGCACGTTCTGGACCCGCCCCCGGTAGATGTTGCCGTCGATCTGGGTGGCGTCGTCGGCGGCCCGCGACACGTAGTGCTCGACCAGGGTCCGGCCCTCGAGCACGGCGATCTGGGTGGCGTGCGGGCGCACGTGCACGCACATGAGGTAGCGCCCCACGGGCCGTCCCCGGCGCTCGCGCCCCGAGCGGCGGCGGGAGCGCCCCCCCGCCGCCTGCGCGCCGAGGGCCCCGTCCCCCTCCCCGGGCTCCTCCTCGTCGAGGTCCTCGGGCCGGGGGGCCACGGGGAGGGCGACGGGCCGGACGGGCACGGGGACCACGGGCGCCACCGGGGGCGGGGCGGGGCGGCGGTCGCCGATCTTGGGCCGGGCGGCGCCGGGAGGGCCGTTGGCGGCGGAGGCCCCGCCGCGGGGCCCGCCCGGGGCGGACGTCAGGCCCGGGGCGCCCGGCGCGGCGGCCAGGGCGTCGTCCCCGGCCGCAGCCCGCCCGGGGCCCGCACCGTCGGCGCCGGGCGCCTCGGGGCCGGAGCCCGGCCCCCCCGCGGGGCGCGACCCCGACGACCGGCGCCGGCGCCGGCGCGTGCCCGACGACCCGGCCGGGCGCTCGCGTGGCGCCGACGCGCCCGAGGCGCCGTCAGGCGACGACGACGGGGCGGGCCCGGGTGCCGGCTCGGGGACCGCCGGCGGCGGTGGGGACCCTTCGGGGGCAGGCCCTGCCCCGGGGACGGTGGGTGCGGGGGCGCCCGGCGGGCCCAGGGGCTCCGCCGGCGGCTGCCCGGCGCTCGTATCGGACATGGGGACAATCCCTTCTCGTACTGCTCACGACGCGTGCACCCCTGCGGCGGCCACGGGGCCGGCCGAGAGCGGCTCCCAGCGGGAGCCGTCGCGTTCGATCCATTGACAGGTTCTGCGGGCGAGCCCGAGCTCGACGCCCAGCGCCTGGGCGAGCTCGGACGGCCGGACACCGCGCGGCTGGGTGGACAGCTCGGCCTGGAGCTGCGCACCTCGGGGGCCCTCCCGGCACGCCAGCATGCGCACCGAGGGGCGGAGGTCATCGGTCACGACGCGGCCCTTGCGCTCGCGCGCCACGGGCAGGTGCTCGGCCTCGAGCGCCCGGCGGCACGCCGCCTCGAGCGCCTCCCGGCTCACCCCGGGCACCTCGACGTCCCACGCGCAGGCGGTGACGTCCTCCTGGAGCGAGCGCGCCCCGGGGTCGAGCACGCCGGCGGCGTCCACGTCGACGCCCTCGGGGAGCAGCGGGCTCACGCCCCCGGCCAACGCCGCGGGGTCGACGTCGTCGGTGAGGGCCACGTCGAGGTACTCGGCCAGCGACTCGCACCCCGTGGGCAGGGCCAGCCCGAAGCTCAGCTGGGGCCGGGGCGTGAAGCCCGCCGTGTAGGCCACCGGCACCCGCCCGCGCCGCAGGGCGCGCTCCCACATGCGGGCCACGTCGCGGTGGCTGGTCCAGCGCACCCGCCCGAGCTTGGTGAAGCGGACGCGCACCCTCATGGCCCGCCCACCGGCTCCGGCACCCGGGGCGCGCCCGGCGTGCCCAGGAAGTGCACCGGCACGCGGCCCGCGCCGGACAGGTCCTGGCCGGTGCCCTGGCTGCCGCCCGCGGGCGGGACCGGGGAGGCCACCATGTGCTCGACCCCCAGCCCCGTGCAGGCCCCGCAGTCGTAGCACGGCGTCCAGCGGCAGTCCTCGAGGCCGTGCTCGGCCAGGGCGTCGCGGAAGTCCTGCCACAGGAAGTCGCGGTGCAGCCCGGCCGAGACGTGGTCCCAGGGCAGGGCCTCGTCCCCGGCGCGGTGGCGGTGCACGACGTCATGTCCGTCGAGGCCCGCGGCGGCCAGGGCCTCGGTCCACAGGCCGAGGTCGAAGTGCTCCGACCACTCCTGGAAGGTCCCGCCCGCCCGCCACACGTGCTCGACCACCGCCCCCATGCGGCGGTCGCCCCGGCTGAGGAGCCCCTCGGCGAAGGTGGCCTCGGGGTCGTGCCAGCGCAACGACAGCCCGCGCGTGCCCCGCACGGCGTCCTTCAGGAGCCCGACCTTGCGGCGCAGCTCGCCCACGGTGTCCTGGCCGAACCACTGGAACGGTGTGTGCGGCTTGGGCACGAAACCGCCCACCGACGCCGTCACCGTCACGTGGGGGTGGTGGCGCCGGCCGATGGCCACGCACGCCGCGGCGAGCCGGGCGATGCCCAGCACGTCCTCGTCGGTCTCGGTGGGCAGCCCGATGAGGAAGTACAGCTTGACGCGCCGCCACCCCTGGGAGAAGGCGGCGTCCACGGCGGCGTAGAGGTCCTCCTCGCGGATGAGCTTGTTGATCACCTGGCGCATCCGCCACGTGCCGCCCTCGGGGGCGAACGTGAGCCCGGTGCGCCGCACCTTCTGGATCTCGGCCGCCAGCCCCACGGTGAAGGCGTCCACGCGCAGGCTGGGCAGGCTCACCGACACCTGGCCCGAGCACTGCGGGTCGTTGATGACCGACGACACCACGTCCTCGATGCCCGAGAAGTCCGCGCTCGACAGCGACGTGAGCGAGACCTCGTCGTAGCCGGTGCGCTCCAGCCCCCGTTGCACCATGGCGCGCACCTGGGCGGCGGGGCGCTCCCGCACGGGGCGGGTGATCATCCCCGCCTGGCAGAAGCGGCACCCCCGGGTGCACCCCCGGAACACCTCGACGTTGAGCCGGTCGTGGACCACCTCGATGAGCGGGACGAGCTGCTCCGTCGGGTAGGGCCAGCGGGCCAGGTCGGCCAGGGTGCGCTTCTCCACCTGCTCGGGCGCCTCGGGGACCGCGGGGCGCACCGCCAGCCTGCCGCCGGCGCCCTCCACGAGCTCGTAGCAGGCGGGCACGTACACCCCGGGCACCTGCGCCAGGGCCCGCAGCACCTCGCCACGGTCCGTGGCCCCCTGCCGGCGCCAGTCCGCCACCACGGCGGTGATCTCCCCCACCACCTCCTCGCCGTCGCCCATGACGAAGGCGTCGACGAAGTCGGCGAGCGGCTCGGGGTTGAAGGCGCAGTGCCCCCCGGCCAGCACGAGGGGGTCGGTGGCGGCGCGCCCCGCCCGGCGCACGGGCACCCCGGCCAGGTCCACCAGGTTGAGCACGTTGGTGTAGGTGAGCTCGGCCGCCAGGTTGAAGGCCAGGATGTCGAAGCCCCCGGCCGGCAGCGCCCCCTCCAGGGAGAACAGGGGCACCCCGGCCGCCCGCATGGCGGCCTCCATGTCGGTCCACGGCGCGTAGGCGCGCTCGGCCACGGCGTCGGGGCGGTCGTTGAGGATCTCGTAGAGGATCTGCAGGCCCTGGTTGGGCAGCCCGATCTCGTAGGTGTCGGGGTAGACGAGCAGCCAGGCCACGCGCCCCGCACCGTGCTCGGGCCGCCGCGCCCCCAGCTCACCGCCGATGTAGCGGGCGGGCTTGGTGACCTGGGCCAACAGGGGCTCGATGCGTGGCCACAGGGAGGTCATGTTCCGGCCGAGTCTAGAGGCCCCCTGGTGGCGCCCGGAGGCGCCGGGAGCGGGGGACGGCGGCCGGACCCGCCGTGCCCGTCGTGCCCGCCGTCCCGGGGGCGGCCGCCGTGGTGGTGGCGTGGCGGGCCGGGAGGGTGCTCGTGGTGGTGGACGACGTCGCCGGGGCGCCGCCGCCGGCGTGGCGCGCCGTCCCCGCGCCCGTGGTCGTGGTGGACGAGGCCGGGGCGGCGGTGGTCGTGGTGGTGCTCGCCGGGGCGGCCAGGCGCACGGGCGACTCGGGGTGGGCCACCAGGTAGTCGAAGCCCTGGCGCACGACGGGGGCGGCCGCCAGCGCGCCCTGCCCGCCGCCCTGGACCACCACGGCGATCAGGTAGGTCGGGTGGGGCAGGGGCCCCCAGCCCACGAACCACGAGTTGGGCTGCTGCTCGTTGGTCGTGGCCGTCCCCGTCTTGCCCGCCAGCGGGAACGCCTGCAGCGGGAACCCGGCGAAGGCGCCCGACGCCGTCCCCTTGGGGCTGTCCACCACGCCTTCGAAGCCGCTCAGCATGGCCTGGTAGTTGGCGGCGCCGTACGACACGTGCCCGGCCACCTGGGGGGCGACGGTGCGCACCACCTTGCCCGTGGAGCCCACCAGCCCGGCGGCCACCTGGGGGACGTAGCGGGTCCCGCCGTTGGCGAAGGTGGCGTAGGCCACCGCCTGCTGGAGCGGGGTGATGACGGTGCCGCCCTGGCCGAAGGCCAGCTCGAGGTTGTTCCCCGTGAACCACCCGGCGTTGGGGTAGTCCTTGGGGTCCTGGGCGTGCTCGCGCTGCACCACGCTCGGGGAGTCCACGCGGGCGTAGTGCGTCTCGTCGGGGAGGTCGATGCCCGTGACGTCCCCGAAGCCGAGCGCGTTGGCGGCGCTCTGGATGGGCACCTTGCCGTAGCGGCTCTGCTGGTCCCAGAACTGCACGCCCAGGTTGTAGAAGAAGATGTCGCTCGACACCGTGAGCGCCTGCGACACGTTCACCGGGCCGGCCGCCTCGCCGTCGAAGTCGTGGTAGGTGGCGCACCCCGCGCCGCCGCTCTTGCAGCCCGGGATGGTGTAGTGCCCCGTGTCGTTGTAGACGAAGCGCGGCGAGATGAGCCCCGTCTGCAGGGCGGCCGTGGCCGTGGCCAGCTTGAAGGTCGACCCCGGCGTGTAGAGGCCCTGGATGGCGTTGTTGTTGAGGGCGCCGGTGGACTCGATCTGGTGGTAGTGGGCGGCCGAGATGCCGTTGGTCCACCACGTGGGGTCGTAGGTGGGCGACGACACGAGGGCCAGCACCGCCCCGGTCTGGGGGTCGAGCGCCACCGCCGCCCCGCTCTTGGACGCCCCGTGCAGGGAGGCGATCTCGGTGTCGAGCGCCTGCTGGAGCGTCTGCTGGAGCCCGCTGTCGACGTTGGTCACCACGTCGTCGCCGGGCCGGGGGGGCGTCTCGCCCAGGCTGCCCACGACCTGGCCGTGCGCGTCCACCTCGACCTTGTCCACCCCGGGCTGGCCCCGCAGCGCCTGCTGGTACTGCGCCTCGAGGCCGCTCTGGCCGTAGAGGTCGCCGAGCTGGTACCCCTGGGACTGGTGCCCGGCGAGCTGGCCGCTCGTGATCTGGCCCACGTAGCCGAGCATCTGCACCCCGTTCTCCCCCAGCGGGTAGGTGCGGTTGGTGTCGGCCACGGCGGACACGCCGGGGAACATCGAGGCGTGCTCGCCGATGTAGAGCACGTCCGACAAGGGCGCGTTCTGGAGGATGGGGACCGGCTTGTACAGGCTGTACTGGACGTTGGCCAGGTCCGCCTGGATCTGCGCCGGCGCGATGCCCAGGAGGGCGGCCAGCTGGCCCACCACCGCGGGGTGCTGCTGGGCCGACACGCGCGACAGCGTGATGTCCCGGGTCACCTGGTCCCCCACCATGACGCCGTCGGCGCGGTCGAGGATGAGGCCGCGCGGGGCGGGCACCTCGACGGGCCGGATCTGGTTGGCCGTGACGGTCTGCGAGTAGGCCGAGGTGTCGAGCACCTGCAGGTACCACAGCCGGATGAACATGAGCGAGAACAGCGCCAGCACGAGGAGCCCGAGCACCCGCAGGCGCACCACGGTGCGCGGCACCGACGGCTCGCTCACCGACTTCACCCGGTCCACCACCGACTTGCGGGGGTGCATGCGCGGCCCGCGCGGCCCGGTGGTGCGGCCCGCCTTGGGGGCCTTGGGGCGCGGGTAGAAGTGGGTGCCCCGCAGGGGGTGGCGCAGGCGCCCCACGAGCCCCCTGGCCTGGCGGGGCGGGCGGGGCGGGCGGCGCGGGGTGTCGGCGCTGCGCAGGATGAGCGCCAGGCGGCGCCGGCGCAGCCTCATCGCGTGCCGCCCCCGGCCGGGCCGTGCACGGTGGCCCGGGGCGGCAGGGCCCACGACACGAAGCGGACGACGGGCAGGGCCAGCACCGCCGCGGCCGGGGTGGCCACGACCAGGGCCGGTGCCAGGTACGAGCGCACCATCCCGGGGTCGCCCAGCACGGCCCCCAGGATCGCGTACCCGCCCAGCCCGGCGGCCGTCGCGGCGGCCGCCACCACCGGCGGCAACCACCACGAGCTGCGCACCAGGCCCTGGGTGGCGAGCCCCGTGCCGAAGCCGAGCAGGCTGCCCACCAGGGCGGACAGGCCGTAGGTGGTGGGCAGGAACAGGTCCGCCACCAGCCCCGCCACGAACCCGAACACCGCGCCGCGCTCGGGCCCCGCCGCGTAGCCCGCGGCGATGGGCAGCAGCACCATGGCGTCGGGGTGGGCGCCCCCCACCCGCACGGTGTCGAGCAGCGTGTGCTGGACGACCAGCACCACCACGATGACGAGGGTGGAGCGCGCCGCGTCGGAGACCGTCATGGCGCCGACTGCCACTGCAGCACGTCCACGTACTGCAGGATCGACAGGTTGTCGAGGGGCGCCGCCTTGACCGCCTCCTGGGTGGCCGAGGGCGTGGAGGAGAACGACGTCACCCGGGCCACGGGGATGTCCGGCGGGAACTGGGCGTTCTGGAGGCCGCTCGTGGTGAGCACCTCGCCCTTGTGCAGGGCGGTGCCCGGCGTCACCAGGTTGACCGCCAGCGCCTTGCCCAGCCCCGCCCCCTGCACCAGGGCCAGGTCCCCGTGGGCGCCGAAGCGCACCCCCACCGACGAGTCGACGTCGGTCACGAGGCGCACGGTGCAGCCCGACGACCACGTCTCGGTGACCTGGCCCACGAGCCCCGCCCCGCCCACCACCGGCATGCCCACCGCCACCCCGCTGGTGGTCCCCCGGTCGAGCTGGATGGTCGCCGCGAAGTCCGACGGGCTGAAGGCGGTGACCCGCGCCGTCACCGTGGGGATGCCGCCGGCGAAGGGGAGGTTGTCGAGGATCTCGAGCTCGCGCAGGGCGCTGCGCGTCGCCTGGCCGGCCAGCGCCTGGCGTCGCAGCGCGCCGATCTCGCGCTGGAGGTCGGCGTTCTGGTCCTCGAGCGACGAGCCGTGCACCGCCCCCGCCAGGAAGCTGCCCACGGGCCGGGCCACGTCGTCCACGGCGTCCTGGACCGGGGCGAAGGCGTCGTGCGCGGCGCGCTTGGCCCACGAGATCGACCCGTGCGCCTGGCCCCGGTAGTCCAGGGTGATGACGGCGATGGACACCGCCAGGAGGACCACCAGCGTCAGCCCGCGGCGGGTCCGCCGCGACCGTCGTGTCCGCAGCGGCACCCCCCGACCACCCTCAGGACGACTCGGCGACGCCGCGTCCGGGGGGGATGGGGTGCCGGGGGTCCTGGCCGTGGTGGTCGATGCGGGCGCCGCGCCTGGCGCGGGCGCCGGTCACCCGGCGGAGGACGTGATCAGGACCTGCTTGAGGGCTTCGAACTCCTCGAGGCACTGCCCGCTCCCGATGGCCACGCAGTTGAGGGGGTCCCGGGCCACCACGATGGGCATGCCCGTCTCCTCCTGGAGGCGCGCGTCGAGCCCGTGCAACAGGGCGCCCCCGCCGGTCAACACGATCCCCTGCTCCATGATGTCGGCGGCGAGCTCGGGCGGGGTCTTGTCGAGCGTCACCTTGACGGCGTCGATGATGGCCGACACGGGCTCGTCGATCGCCTTGCGGATCTCCTCGGTGGAGACCACCACCGTCTTGGGCAGCCCGGTCACGAGGTCCCGGCCCCGGATCTCGGCGTGCAGCTCCTCCTCGAGGGCGAAGGCCGACCCCAGCGCGATCTTGATCTCCTCGGCGGTGCGCTCGCCCAGGGCGAGGCTGTACTCCTTCTTGATGTAGGAGATGATCGCCTCGTCGAGCTCGTCGCCCCCGATGCGCACCGACTGGCTCGTGACGATGCCGCCCAGGGAGATGACGGCCACCTCGGTGGTGCCGCCGCCGATGTCCACGACCATGTTGCCGGTCGGCTCGTGCACGGGGAGCCCGGCGCCGATGGCGGCCGCCATGGGCTCCTCGATGATGTAGGCCTTCCTGGCCCCGGCGTACTCGGCCGCCTCCATCACCGCCCGCTGCTCCACGCCGGTGATGCCCGAGGGGACGCAGATCACCATGCGCGGCTTGGCGAAGCGCCGTTGGTGCACGCGCTGGATGAAGTAGCGCAGCATCTTCTCGCAGATCTCGAAGTCGGCGATCACGCCGTCCTTGAGCGGCCGGATGGCCTGGATGTGGCTCGGGGTGCGCCCGATCATCCGCTTGGCCTCGGCCCCCACCGCCAGCGGCCGCCCGTCCTTGACGTTGACGGCCACCACCGAGGGCTCGTTCAGGATGATGCCGCGGCCGCGCACGTAGACGAGCGTGTTCGCCGTGCCGAGGTCCACGGCCATGTCGCGGCCGAGGAGGAAGAACCGGTTGTCCGCCATGGCGCAGGTCCACCTCATCCTGGAAGCGGGGGCCGTCGCCGGCGTCGAGCGGCACCCGCCCGTGCTGGGGGTCGGGGCCCAGGCTAGGGGACGGTTCCCGAGGCCACAAGGCGACGCCGCGTGGCCGTTGGCCACCTGTTGTGCCGGCGCGTCCTAGCCCAGGGCGGGGAAGAAGATGCCGATCTCGCGTGCCGCCGACGGGGCGGAGTCGGACCCGTGGATCAGGTTCTCGGCGAGCACCGTGCCGAGGTCCCCGCGGATCGTCCCCGGGGGGGCCTCCGCGGGGTTGGTGGGTCCCATGATGGTGCGGACGATGCGCCAGGTGTCGGGCGGCCCCTCCACCACCACCAGCACCACCGGTGAGCGCGTGATGAAGGCCACCAGCTCCTCGAAGAAGGGCTTGCCCCGGTGCTCCTCGTAGTGGGCCTCGGCCGTGGCGACGTCGATGGTGCGCAGCTCCAGCGCCACCAGGCGCAGCCCCTTGCGCTCCAGGCGCCCCACGAGCTCGCCCACGAGCCCGCGCTCGACCGCGTCGGGCTTGCAGATCACCAGCGTTCTGTCCACGGTAGGGCGCAGGCTAACCGGGCGGGGCGTTTTCGGTCGATCCGAGCAGCGCGGCGCGGGCCTCGGCCACGACGTAGAGCGACCCCGTGACCACCAGCCGGTCGGGCGGGCCCAGCCGGGCGCGGGCCAGGCTGAGGGCGCCCTCCACGGTGTCGACGGCCAGGGCGTGCAGCCCCAGGGCCCGGGCCGCCTCGGCGATGGTGGCGGCGGGCACCGCCCGGGGCGAGGCCGCCGTGCACGCCACCACGGTGCGCACCCCCGCGGGGGCCAGCGCCTCCAGCATGGCGCTCGGGTCGCGGCCCTGGAGCATGCCGATCACCGCCACGGTGTCGCCCTCGGTGGCGAGGTCCTCGGCCAGCGCCCGGGCCAGCGCGTGCGCGCCGGCCACGTTGTGGGCGCCGTCGAGCACCACCAGGGGGGCGCGCCCCACCACCTCCACCCGGCCCGGCACCTGCACCGAGGCGAAGGCCTGGTCCACGACGTCGTCGGCCAGCGGCGCGCCGAAGAACGCCTCGGCGGCCGCCAGGGCGCACGCCGCGTTGTCGGCCTGGTGCGCGCCCCGCAGGCCGAGGAAGACCTCGGGGTAGCGCGCCCCGGGCGTGCGCACGTCGAGCAGCCGGCCCCCCACCGCCACCTGGCTGGCGCAGGCGAAGTCCTCGCCGCGCACCCAGGTGGACGCCGCGCCCGCCTCGCCCGCCGCCTCCCGGAACAGCGCCAGCAGCTCGGGGTCCTGCTCCCCCACCACCAGCCGGCACCCGGGCTTGATGATGCCGCCCTTCTCCCGGGCGATGTCGCGCAGCGTGGGGCCGAGGACCTCGACGTGGTCGTAGCTGACGTTGGTGACGACGGCCACCTCGGGCTCGACCACGTTGGTGGCGTCCCACCGCCCCCCCAGTCCCACCTCCACCACGGCCACGTCCACGGCGGTGTCGGCGAACCACCGGAAGGCGGCCGCGGTGAGCAACTCGAAGCGGGTCAGGCGCTCGGGCACGAGCGCCTCCAGCAGCTCGAGCGATCCGAGCACCTCGGCGAGCTCGTCGTCGTCGATGGGCTCGTTGTCGCGCGTGAGGCGCTCGTTGACGCGGTCGAGGTTGGGGCTCGTGTAGGTGCCCACCGTGAGCCCGTTGGCCATGAACAGCTCGGTCAGGATGCGGGCCGTCGACCCCTTGCCGTTGGTGCCGGTGATGTGGACCGCCGGGCAGGCCCGCTCGGGGTCGCCGAGCAGGCGGCACAGGGCCTCCATGCGCGCCAGCGTGGGGACGGCGGCCCGCGTGGGCATGGACTGCTCGAAGTTGGTGTGGCCGTCCAGCCAGGCGACGAGCTCGTCGCGCCCGGCGCGCTCCTCGGCGCCGGGTGAGCCGCTGCGCACCGCCGGCGGGCGGTCGCTCAGGAAGCTGCCCGGCGGGTGCGGACCTTGCTCGCCGGTTCGCCCTGCGGCACGAGCGTGGGGTGCACGCGGTCCAAGACGACGGACCGGTCGATGACGCAGCGCCCCACGTCCGTGCGGCTGGGCAGGTCGTACATCACGTCCAGGAGGACCTCTTCGAGGATGGCGCGCAGCCCCCGGGCGCCGGTGCCCCGCAACAGCGCCTGCTCGGACACGGCCTCCAGGGCGTCGTCGGCCAGCTCGAGCTCCACGCCGTCGAGCTCGAACACCCGCCGGTACTGCTTGACCAGCGCGTTCTTGGGCTCCACCAGGATGCGGATGAGGGCGTCCTTGTCGAGGCTCGACACCGCCCCCACCACCGGGAGGCGCCCGATGAACTCGGGGATGAGCCCGAACTTCATGAGGTCCTCGGGCAGGACGTGGCGCAGGACCTCGTCGTCGCGCGACTCGGCGCTGCGGCGCACCTCGGCCCGGAAGCCGATGCCCTTGCGGCCGATGCGGCTCTCGATGATCTTGTCCAGCCCGGCGAAGGCCCCGCCGCAGATGAAGAGGATGTTGGTGGTGTCGATCTGGATGAATTCCTGATGGGGGTGCTTGCGGCCCCCCTGGGGCGGCACCGAGGCGGTGGTCCCCTCGAGGATCTTGAGCAGCGCCTGCTGCACGCCCTCGCCCGACACGTCGCGGGTGATGGAGGGGTTCTCGCTCTTGCGGGCGATCTTGTCGATCTCGTCGATGTAGATGATCCCCGTCTCGGCCCGCTTCACGTCGTAGTCGGCGGCCTGGATCAGCTTGAGGAGGATGTTCTCGACGTCCTCGCCCACGTAGCCGGCCTCGGTCAGCGCCGTGGCGTCCGCGATGGCGAAGGGCACGTTCAGCATGCGGGCGAGCGTCTGGGCCAGCAGCGTCTTGCCGCACCCCGTGGGGCCCAGCAGGAGGATGTTCGACTTGGCCAGCTCGACCTCGGCCGCCTGGGCCGCGCCCGCCTGGACCCGCTTGTAGTGGTTGTAGACGGCGACGGCCAGGATCTTCTTGGCGTACTCCTGGCCGATGACGTAGTCGTTCAGGAAGTCGAAGATCTCACGGGGCTTGGGGAGCTCCTCGAAGGAGAACTCGGGGGTCTCGGCCAGCTCCTCGGCGATGATGTCGTTGCACAGGTCGATGCACTCGTCGCAGATGTAGACGCCGGGACCGGCGATGAGCTTCTTGACCTGCTTCTGGGACTTCCCGCAGAAGCTGCACTTCACGAGGTCCCCGCCGTCACCGAACTTCGCCACCGTTCCCCCTTCGTCCCGGTCCGAGCCTACGCCGCGCCGACGGCTTCGGCGGCGCCCACGGCGTCGCGCGTCGTGATGACCTCGTCGATCAGGCCGTACTGGACGGCTTCGTCGGCCGTGATGACGAAGTCACGGTCGGTGTCACGGGCGATCTTGTCCACGGACTGCCCGGTGTCCTCGGCCAGCATCGAGTTGAGCAGGTCGCGCATGCGGATGATCTCCCTGGCCTGGAGCTCGATGTCGCTGGCCTGCCCCGCGGCGCCGCCCCAGGGCTGGTGCAGGAGGATGCGGGCGTGCGGCAGGGCGAAGCGCTTGCCCGGGGCCCCCGCCGCCAGCAGCACCGCGGCGGCCGAGGCCGCCTGGCCGAAGCAGAACGTGGAGACGTCGGGCTTGACGAACTTCATGGTGTCGTAGATGGCGAACAGGGCCGTGATGTCGCCACCGGGCGAGTTCACGTAGAGGTGGATGTCCTTGTCCGGCTCCTCGTACTCGAGGAACAGCATCTGGGCGCAGATCAGGTTGGCCACGGCGTCGTCGATGGGCGTGCCCAGGATGATGATGCGCTCCTTGAGCAGCCGCGAGTACAGGTCGTAGCCGCGCTCGCCCCGGCTCGTCTGCTCGATGACGGTCGGGACCAGGTAGCCGTACGCCTCGGCGCTCACCCTCACGCCCCGGCCTCCGTGGTGGGCTCCTGCTCAGCCTGCACGCCCTCGCTCCCTCCCTCGCCCGGCCCGGCGCCGTCCGCCACGCTCTCGGGGCCGGCCTCGTGCGCATCACCCACGTCGTGCGCTCCGACGTCCAGTGCCAGGACGTCCCTGGACAGGGGCTCCCCGTCCTCGTCGACCAACCCCACGTGGTCGAAGAGCCAGGTCAGTGCCTTCGACTTTCTCCTATCGGAGCGTACCGCGGGCAGCCTCCCTGTGCGGTCGAGTCGGCGACGAAGATCGGCGGGCGTGGTCCCCGCCTGCTGCGCCATCTCGGCCACCGACTCGTCCAGCTCCTCCTCGCTGACCTGGACGTCCTCGGCGTCGGCCAGGGCCCGGAGCGCGAGGTCGAGGCGGACGGCGCGGGCGGCGTCGGCGCGGATCTCCTCCAGCAGGGACGCCTCGTCCCGGCCCGACGCCTGGAGGAACTGCTCGACGGTGAGGCGCCGGGCCTGGAGGCGGTGGCCGAGGTCGTGCAGGCGCTCGCGGACCTCGGCCTCCACCAGCGCCTCGGGGGGCTCGTCGGCCACCAGGCCGATGAGGGCGTCGAGGGTGCGCTCCCGCATGGCCATCTGGGCCTCGAGCACCTTGATCTGGCGCAGGCGCCCCCGCAGGTCCTCCTCGAGCTCGGCCACGGTGTCGAACTCCGACGCCTCGGCGGCCCACTCGTCGGTCACCTCGGGGAGGACCTTCTCCCGGACGTCCTTCACGAGCACCCGGACCGATGCCGTCTCCTCGGTGTCGTCGGGCCCGCGCACCGGGGCGGCGAACTGGAGGATGTCACCGGGCTTGGCCCCCCGCAGCTGGGCGTCGAGGCCCACGATCTGCTCGCCGCTGCCCACCTCGTAGAGGTAGTCCTCGACGTCGATGTCGTCCCCGTGTGAGCGCGTGCCGTGGATGTCGATCGAGACGTGGTCACCGTCGCGCGCCGGGCGCGACACCGACTGCAGCTCCCCGAACTGGTCGCGCAGCCGGTCGATCTGGCCCCGCACGTCGTCGTCGGTCACCTCGAGGCTGGGCACCGTCACCTGCAACCCGAGGTATCCGGCGACCGAGACGGTCGGCCGTATCTCGACCACGGCGTCGAAGGTCACCGGGCCGGCGTCCTCGCCGGAGGTGATGTCGATGGTCGGGGCGGCGATGGGGTCGAGCTCGGCGTCGACCACGGCGCGGGCGTAGAGGTCGGGCAGCGCGTCGCTCAGCGCCTGTTGCCGCAGCGCGCCGGCGCCGCCCAGGCGCGCCTCGAGCACCTGGCGGGGGACCTTGCCGGGCCGGAACCCCGGCACCCGCACCTGGCCCGACAGCCGGCGCACGGTGGCCTTCATCGCCTCGTCCACCTCCGACTCGTCGACCTCGACGGACAGGCGGACCCGGTTGCCCTCGACCGGTGCGGCGGTGGCGCGCATAAGGAAGGCAGAGTCTACAAGCACCGGCGACGAGCCCCCCGCACGAGCCGGGGCACCCGCCGGGGGCGGGCACGGCCCCGCAGCCGCCCGGACGGGCCGTGCGTGGCCGCCGCGGCTCAGATCATGAACGCCATGGCGCCCAGGACGCGATCGCCGAGGTCGCCGTCACCGTCGAGGGTCACGAGGCCGGCGTGGCGCGCCGCGTCCCCCGTCATGCGCCCGCAGGTGAGCCGCCAGAAGGTGTCGGTGTCCATGTGCAACGTGACGTCGGGGTGCACCGTGTCGTCGGAATGCACCGTGTCGTCGGGGCGGCCCGGGGCACCGCCGCTCACCGGCGCGTCCCGCACCACGGCGCGCCCGTCACGGACCACGATGTCGACGCGGCGCGCCAACGGGCCGCGCACGTCGACGGTCACCGCGGACCCCTCCGGCGCAGCCGCCTGCTTGCCCACCACGAAGGGCAGGCCCGAGGCGAGACGATCGAGCGAGAGGCGCGCGGCGGGCCCGTCGTCGTGGCCGGGACGTCCCGTCGCCACCCGGATGTCCTGCTCGTGCACCCAGCAGTCCATGACGCGCACGTGCATGAACTCCCGGTAGGGGACGACGCCCACGGGGCTCGGGCCGGGCGCGGCGAACCGCTCGGCGGGCGCGGCACGCAGCTCGGACAGGCGGCGGCCGGTCACCGCCCGGAACTCCTCGGCCACCTCCGCCCCCGGGCGCGACCGGCGGGCGGCCACCCAGGCCTCGTTGCCGGCCCCCACCGGGTTGCGCACGTGCGCCGGCGCGGGCGACGGGCGCTCGGGCTCGGGGTCGCCCAGGAGCGACCGCTCCGTCCCCACCAGGTGGGACACGACGTCGCGCACCGTCCAGCCCGGGCACTCGGTGGGGAGCTCCCACTCGGACGCCTCGAGCCCGCGCAGCAGGGCGTCGATGGCCCCCCACTCCTCGGCCAGGATCGCCACGACGGGCTCCTGCTCTCCCATGTCGACCTCCTCGACGTCGGCCCCCCGGCCCCCTGGTGAGCCGCCCCAGTGTGCCGTGGCCGGCCCCCGGCGCTCCAGGTCAGGAGGCCACCATCCGCGTGTCCCCCCAGGCACGGGGATAGCTTCGACCCGTCCCGTGGCGGGGGGCACAGTGAGGAGGACGAACGTGGCTTCGTACGAGGGCTACTGCGTGAAATGCCGTGAAAAGCGACAGTTCGAGGGCCAAGAAGTCGAGCTTGCCAACGGTCGGCGCGCCGCCCAGGGCAACTGCCCCACCTGCGGCACGAAGATGAACCGCATCCTGGGCAAGAAGTAGGGGCTCACCGCCGCCGGAGCGCGTCCAGGAGCGCGCCCTCTCGCAGTCCCCACTCGCTCACGACGAAGCGGTCGACGCCGAACGTCGTGGCCACAGCGCACAGCACGGTCGCGCCCACGGGCAGCAGGGCCGCCCGACGGGCCTGCATCCCCGGCAGGGCCAGCCGCCCGGCCAGGTCCAGGCCGGCCATGGTGTCCGCCAGGGCGCGCACCTGGCCCGCGGGCAGCTCCACCTGGTTGACCTCGCCGGGCCCGGCCGAGGGCGTGCGGCGGGCCCGGGCCGTGGCCACGCGGGCCAGCGCCCGCACCGTTCCGCCGCTCACCACGGTGCGGTCGGCGACCTGGGGCCAGCGGGCCAGCTGCCGGGCGATGGGGGCGACGGCCTCGGCCGTGCGGGCGCACAGGGCGCCGCGGTCGGCGTCGGACAGGGGGTCACCGGTGCCGAGCTCCCCCCGGAGCCGGGCCGGCCCCACGGCCGCGCTCGTGGCCAGCGCCACCCCGTCGTCGTCCCCCAGGGCGACCTCGAGGCTGCCGCCGCCGAGGTCCATGCCCAGGGTGGGGCCCGGCGCCGTCCACACCCCGGCCCGCTGGCCGAGGAAGCACAGCCGGGCCTCCTCCTCGCCGTCGAGGACGCGCACCTCGGTCCCCACGGCGCGCTCGAGGCGCTCGACCACCTCGGCGCTGTTGGCGGCGTCGCGCACCGCGGCCGTGGCCACGGCCACCACCACCGAGGCCTTGGCCGCCGACAGGCCGGCGCGCAGACGCTTGACCGCCCGCACCGAGGCGGCGATGCGGTCCCGGGGGATGCTCCCGCTGCGCCCCACGCTCAAGCCGAGGTTGAGGGTGCTGCGCCGGTGCAGGACGGGCACGAGCGCCTCGTCCTTGCCCACTTCGCACACGAGCAGGTGGAACGAGCTGCTTCCGAGGTCCCACACAGCGGCCCGCAGCCCCACGGCGCCGAACCGTAGCCGCCGCCGCCCGGCGGCGACCGGACCGCTCAGGGCACGAGCAGGACGCGTCCGAAGGCCCGGCGGCTCTCGACGTACGCGTGGGCGGCGGCCGCCTCGGCCAGGGCGAAGCGCCGGTCGATCACCACCTGCAGCCGGCCGGCCGCCACGTCGGCGATGTGCGTGGCGATGAGCGCGTGGGCGCGCCGGGCGAGGAAGATCTCGGCCCCGAGGAAGTAGCCGATCAGGCTCTGGTTGTTGGGGCGCAGGCCGGCGACGTCCAGGCTGTCGCGCACGTCGCGCCCGGCGTCGCCCACCGTGATGCAGCGCCCCCGGTAGGCGAGGCACTCCAGGCTGCGTTGGAGGTTGGCGCCGCCCACCGAATCCACGATGACGTCGGCGCCGTGGCCGTCGGTGAGCCGCCGCACTTCGGTGGCGAAGTCCTTCTCGGCGTAGTTGATCCCCTCGTCCAGGCCCAGGGGGCCCAGGCGGGCCAGCTTGTCGTCGCTCGACGCCGTGGCGAGCACCCGGGCCCCGGCCCGGTGCGCCAGCTGGACGGCGGCGATCCCCAGGCCGCTGGCGCCCGCGTGCACCAACGCCCACTCGCCGGGCTGGAGGCGCCCGAACTCGAACAGGCAGTCGTCGGCGGTGCCGAAGGGGACCGGGATGCAGGCGGCCACGGCGCTGTCCATGCCCTCGGGGACGGCCCAGCAGAAGGCCTCGGGGACCGCCCGGAGCTCGGCGTGGGAGCCGTCCAGCCCCACCGTCACGACCCGGTCGCCCACGCCGAGGGTCTCCACGTCGTCGCCCGCGCCCACCACCGTGCCCGCGCACTGGTATCCCACGACGTGGGGCGCGGCGGCGAGCTCCCCGCCGGCCCGGCTGAGGGTGTCGCCGCCCTCGATGCTGATGGCCTCCACCCGCACCAGCACGTCGCGGGGGCCGGGCACGGGGTCGGGCACGTCCTCGTAGCGCAGGACGTCGGGGGCCCCGGTCTCGTAGTAGACGGCCGCCTTCATGTCAGGCCCCCCTCGTCTCAGGCCTTGCCGGCGGCGTCGATGCACGCCCGCATGAGCCGGTAGCTGCGGGTGTCGCCGGTGGTGCCGATCTCCATCTTGTTCATCACGTAGGCCATGCCGAGGTGGAGGTCGGGATCGGCCCACCCCGCCGAGCCCCCCATCCCGAAGTGCCCGAAGGCGCGCGGGCCGCCCAGGCGGGCGAGGCCGATGAGCCCGGCGTTGACGTTGAACCCGAGCCCCCACTGGAGGTCCAGGCCCAGAAGGACGGTATCGGGGCCCTCGGTCTGCTGCCGGGTGGCCTTGTCCAGCTGCTCGGCGCTCAGGACGCGGAAGGGCTCGCCCGAGCGCGCCCGCACCTCGTCCACGCACGCCCCGTACAGACAGGCGATCCCCCGGGCGTCGCCGATGCCGTTGGCGGCCGGGATCTCGGCCTGGTGGAGGGCGGGGGTGTGCCAGATGCCCTCGTCGCCGAACACCCCGCCGGGGGCGTTGAGGGCGCTGTGCAAGGCGCCGCCGGGTGCCAGGAAGGACCCGGCCAGCTCGGCCAGCGCGCGCATGTCGGGGCCCGTGCCCGGCTCGGTGGGCGCCGGCGCCCTCCCGGCGCGCAGGGCGTCGAGGAACGACACGAGCCGGGCCACCCGGGGCTCCTCGGCGGGCGGCAGGCCGATGTAGAAGTCGGCCCCGAGCGGGCCGGCGATCTCGTCGCGCAGGTAGGTGCCGATGCTCACGTCCGTCACGCGCCGCACCACCTCGCCCACCAGCCAGCCGTAGGTGGTGGCGTGGTACCCGTGGGCGGTGCCCGGCGGCCACGACGGCGCCTGGCGTTCGAGGGCCCTGATCACGGGGTCCCAGCGCAACATCTCCTCGGCCGTCATGGTGCCGTCCACCCACGCCAGCCCGGCCCGGTGCGACAACAGGTCGGCCACGGTCACCTGCTCCTTGCCGGCCTGCGCGAACTCGGGCCAGTAGGTGGCCACCGGCGCCTCGATGTCCAGCCGTCCCTCTTGCGCCAGCCGGTGCGCGCACATGGCGGTCACGCCCTTGGTGGTGGAGTAGACGAGCACCATGGTGTCCTCGTCCCACGGCCGGCCGGTGCTCTGGTCGGCGATCCCGCCCCACAGGTCCACGACCTTCTCGCCCCGGTGATAGGCGGCGAACGCCGCGCCCACCTCGCGCCCGGCGTCGAAGTTCGACTGGAAGGCCTCCTGCACGGCCTCGAATCCCGGTGCCACCCAGCCGCTGGTGGTGACGGCGGCTGCGTCGGTGTACTCGGCGTGGGCGTCCATGTGCCCGAGGTTAGGGTCGCCCGGCTCAGCGGACGAAGCGGATGCGTCGCGCCTGCTCCTCCCACGTGCTCGCCCGCCAGAACCCCGTGGCCCGGTCGTCGCCGTCCACGACGACCGCCTGCAGGCGCCGGGCGCCCCGGGCCGCCAGCCTCGTCTCGGCCTCGGCCACGAGGCGCCGTCCCAGCCCCCGGCGGCGGTGGGTGGGCGCCACCGCCAGGCGGTAGACCGACCCCCGCCAGCCGTCCCAGGCGCAGATGACCGACCCCACCACGGCACCGTCGTCCTCGGCCACCACCAGGGCGCCGGGGTCGTGCGCCACCAGGACGCGCAGGCCCCCGACGTCGTCGGTGCGCGACACCTCGGCGTCGGCCCCCCGCCACAGCTCGAGCACGGCCCCGATGTCGTCGGGCGTCGCCGACCGGAGCACGATCGCCACCGGATGGGGCCGGGCTTAGCGGACCACCTCGCCCTGCAAGTGGGGCAGGGCCTCGACGGCGGCCAGCGAGCCCTGGGCCTCCCCGGCCAGCTCCTTGCGGGCGAAGTCGCCCAGGGCGCGCTCGTGCGCCACGAGCAGGGTCACGATGTCGCCCTCGGCGGGATCGACCTCGCCGATGCGCTCGTAGAGCGCCACGAACTGCGCCGTGATGGCCTCTGTGGACGCCCAGATGTCGGACCACGTCATGGTGGCCGTCGCCTCCACCAGGGACTGCGCGGCGTGCACGCTGGCGGGGTCGGGCTCGGTCGACACCCCGTGTCGCTGCAGGGCGGGGACCATGGCGTCCTTGGTGCGCCTCTCCAACCGGGCGAGCACCTCGAGCTTGGCGCGCTGCGCGGCGTCGTCGGCGCGCGCCGCCATGCCGCCGAAGAGGATCTCGCCCAGCACCTCGCCCTGGTACGCCTTGGCCAGCAGGGTGGCGGCGTCGTCGTCGGGGGAGAACGCGGGGTCGGCCACGGCCACGGGGGCCTGTCCGTCGGTTTCGCTGTCCATGGCCGCCCACGCTACCGAGCGATCCCCGGCCCGGCACCGCGCCCCAAGGCGTCAGCCCACCCCCAGGTGGCCCGTGGCCGCGGCGGGCTCGGGCTGGGCGGGCGGTGCCACCGGGCCGGCACCGGCGGGCGACGCCGAGGACCACCGCAGCCCCCGCACGTCCCCCACGGCCAGGACGGCGGCGGTGCTCAGCCCGGCCCAGCACGCCGCCACCACGAGCGTCGTGGTGAGCCCCAGGACCTCGGTGACGGCTCCCACGATCGAGAACCCGACGGGCAGGAACACGAGCGACCCGAACCAGTCATAGGCGCTCGCCCGGGACAGGACCTCGGGAGGCAATTCCTTCTGCATGGTGGTGTCCCACAGGGGCCCGAACACCCCGAAGCCCAGCCCGGCGGCGAAGCCGCCCACGGCGACGGCGGCGACCGGCGCCCCGGCCGCCAACAGCGCCAGGGGCGGGACCCAGCCGAACATGGCCAGCTCCGCCACGACCAGGGGACGGCGCGGGCGGATGCGCAGCATGAGCAGGGCCCCGAGCACCGACCCCGCTCCCTGGCTGGCCAGGATGGCGCCCCAGGCCGGTGCCCCGCCCAGCGAGTCGCGGGCCGTCACCGCGCCCAGCACGAAGAACGCCGGGAACACCACCAGGCCCAGCAGGCTGAACTGGGCCACCACCGTCCACAGCCACGTGCGCGTGCGGAACGCCTCCCATCCCTCGGCCAGGCGACGCAGGAACGGCTCGTCCCCCGCCCCGCGGCGCCACTGGGCCCGCAGTGCGGCCAGGCACAGGGCGCTCACCCCGTACGACACGGCGTCGGCGCCCACCGCCCACCCCGGTCCGGCCGCGGCCACCACGATCCCGCCCACGGCCGGGCCCACGAGCGTCCCCGTCCACTGGGCCAGCGAGTTGAAGGCGTTGGCCTGGGCGAGGCGCTCGGCGCTCGACACCTCGGGGATGAGCCCCGTCATGGCCGGCGTGAAGAAGGCCGTGCCCGTCCCCACCGCCAGCTCGCACACGACGAACCCCCACAGCGGAGGGTGCCCGAGCAGGATCCACCCCGCCAGCACGCCCTGGGCCAGCGCCCGCAGGAGGTCGGCGCACACCATCACCCGTCGGCGCTGGAACCGGTCGGCCAGCACGCCGGCGACGAGCAGGAACACCGCCAGCGGCGCCCACTCGGCGGCCAGCACGTAGCCGACGTCGGAAGTGGACCCGCCGCGCCCCAGCACGGCGAAGGAGAGGGCAACCGGCAGCATGCCCGTCCCGATGAACGACGTGAAGCGGCCCAGGAAGTACAGACGGAAGTTGCGCTCCCCGAGCACCCCCAGCCACTGCTCCGACCGCACGACAGCGCAGGCTACCCAGTGGCTCCCGTTGCCCCTGGCGGGCGCGGCCCCCCGGCGGGCGCGACGCCGCACCCCGACGGGAAACCGACATCGCACACCATCGCCCCCTCGTGGCGTTGCGGGAGGGGGGCGGCAACGTCCCGCCCGAGTTGGGCGTGGCCCGCCGCCTCGTGGAGCGGGGCCACGCCGTCCACGTGCTGGCGACCCCACCCGCGGCCCCGGCGCCGCGGGATGCGGAGTCTCTCCGTGGGTGCGCGCCGCCACCGCACCGCGCTGGTCCCCGGGCAGGACCCCAGCAAGGACGGGGAGACCGCCAACCACTCGTGCTCCTGTGCCGGGGGCGTGCCCGCTTCCTCGCCGGGCCGGCGGCCGACGTGGCGGCCGACACCGCCGGGGCCAGCACCGCCTTCGGCGCCCTGCGACCGGCGACCCCGGGGCCGAACTCGAGGCGGTCGCCAGGACGAACGGGGCGCCACCGCGTCCCTGGCGAGGAGGGCGTAGGTTGGCGGTGTCGCCTTCGACCACGGGGAGCTGCCCATGGCTCGCAAGTCCTACGTCGGCACCGGCGTCACCGTGAGCTTCGATCCCGAGGTGTGCCAGCACTCGGGCCGCTGCGTCCAGGGACTCCCCGCCGTCTTCGACACCCGGCGCGCCCCGTGGGTCACCCCCGACGGGGCGGACGCCGACGCCGTGGTCGCCCAGGTCGGACGGTGCCCCTCGGGCGCCCTGCGCATCGAGCCCCGGGGCGAGACGGCCTAGGGCGCGGGCCGCTCCGCACGCAGGGCGGACTGGAGCCCCGCCAGGTCGAAGTACTCCCGCCACGCCTTGAGCCGGCCGTCGTCGACCTCGAACACCGCACAGATGGCCAGGCTGACCTCGGTCCCCTCGATGGTGATGCGGTCGGTCCGCTCGTTCATGACGACGTCGCCGGTGACCACCTGGTGGTGGATCTCGAGGCGCCCCGGCGGCACGCGCTCGAAGCTGCGCACCCACGGCTCCAGGGCGGCCTTGCCCACGATGGGGCGCAGCGGCATGGCGTGGTAGACGGCGTCGTCGGTGAGGTGGTCGAGGATGAATGCGCTGTCACGGCGCTCCCACGCCGACAGCATGGAGCGCACGAGCGCGTCGTTGGCCGCCGCCGTCCCCACGACCGTCACGACCCCTCGGCCACCGCCTTCACCCGCTCCAGGGTGCGGAGCATGTCGCGCTGGTTGCGGCGCTCCCGCAGGATCCCGCCCAGCGGGCGCCAGAGCTTGGTGAAGAGGTTGTCCCCCAGGTCGAAGGACTCGGTGACGTCGGTGCCGCCGTCGTCGGTCGGGCGGAACTCGTAGCGCCACGTGTTGACGGGCCGGTCCCGCATCACGACGGCGAACTCGAACACCTTCCCGGGGACGCACTCGGTGACCTCGCACGTCGTCCAGTACAGGACGGGCCAGTTCTCGTTGCGCCGCACATGGCCGCGATAGCGAGCCCCGACCGCCGGGCCCGTGGCCCCCCCGATCCACTCGGCCTCGACCACCTCGGGGCTGTAGTCGCCCATCTTGGTGATGTCGCTGACCAGCCCCCAGACCGTGTCGGGCGGGGCGTCCATGTGCAGGGTGACGGCGGCTCGCATGGGCCAAACGTAGACCCCGAGGTGGCTCCGCTCCAGGCCGAGGCGGCGGAGGCCCCGCACCACACCGTCGACCGGACGGCCCGATGTCCGGGCGCCCGCGGACGAACCTCCTCCACGTCGCGGTCGCCCTTGCTCGCCCTTCGCCGCCGCCCACGCGGGGCCGTCGAGACGCCGCCACCCGCAACCCGACGTGCGCCCGCGTGAACGGACGTGCACCGAGGCTCTGCCGTGTCCGGGCGACGTGTGTCAGTCGGCTGCGACATCCCCGCGCCTACGTCCCGTACCGCCCTCAATTCTGGGGACGACGGGCTCCCCTGGGAACTCGTCATGGACTGACTACACTCACGTCGCGACCTTCGTCCCCGTGTGACAACACTGCGAGGGTGGAGAAACGATGGGCCGGAGCGGCGGGAAGCCAGATCTTCGCAGGCGTGACGCGCGTCGCGCCGCGCGTCACGTCCTATTGATGCAACGCAGTGTCGCCAGAGACACTGTTGTGCCTCCCGATCACCTGACCGGTCCTCGACCGGGCCGGCGCGCGCAGCGGAGGCGACGCCGTGACTGAGGAGGGGACGAAGCTCACCCCGCCGGCTCCGCCGAGGATCGGCTGGTACCGGGACCGGCGCACCGGGCAACGGCGCTACTGGAATGGCGTCGCCTGGCTGGCACTCGGTGAGCTCGTCACCCCCTTCACCATCGAGCCTGCGCCACGGCCCCTCGATCCCCCCGCTCCGGCTGTCCCCGAGGCTTCATCCCCTCACAAGGGACCGAGAAGGCCCAAGCCCGCACGGACCAAGGCAGTGCTGGCCGGGGGCGCCGCGGTGACGGTGGCCGGCGTCGTGGCGGGAGCCCTCGCCCTGGGGGGCGGGACCGCGCCGAAGCCCTCGACGCAGCGCCAGCACCAGTCGTCGCCGGTGACACCGGCGTTCGGCGCGGGCTCATCCACCACGGACATCGCCCCGACGTCGACGCTCACCACCGCCCTCGGGGTGGCGCCCGTCGGGTCGGTGCCTTCCTCGACCCTCACCACGGCGCCGCACCCGGGTGCACAAGGCACGCAGACCGTCACCGTCGTCGGTGACTCGATCACCGTCCTCTCGTCGAGCAAGATCCAGCGCGTGCTCGGCCGCAACTTCTCGCCCGACATCCACGCCGTGATCGGCACCACCATGGCCAACTGGGCACCGTTCATCGAGTCGGCCGTGCAGAGCCAACCGTCGGGTGACTGGGTGGTCGATCTCGGGACCAACGACACCAACGACAACAACGCGGCCTACACGCCGTACTGGAACAGCGATTTCACTAACGAAGTGAACATGTTGTCAGGCCAGCAGTGTGTGATCCTCGTGACCGTGAGCCCGCGGATCAGCTCGGCGGCCATGCACCTCGACGGAGCGATGAGGCAAGCCGTGGCGACGCACCGCAATTTCCACCTGCTCAACTGGGGGGAGATCGAGTTCGAGAACCCACAATGGGTCTTCCCGGACCACATCCACCCGACGCCTCGCGGGGCTGTCGAGCTCGCCAAGCTCGAACGCAAGGCCTTGCTCACCCAGTGCTGAGAGGATCGCCACCAAATGCCACAGCGAGCGCGTGCGGTCGCTGGGCATCAATCCGTCCTAGCGTCACCTACACGTCGTGTTCCCCCCGCGCCGGGACTAACCTGTTGCTCCAGTGGTGTTCGCATAAGCGGTTCTCGGGCAGCGGCCAACCGCTCCCAGGACGAGCCAACGGGGAGTAGCGCAGCCTGGCAGCGCACCTGCTTTGGGAGCAGGAGGTCGGGGGTTCAAATCCCCCCTCCCCGACGCACCCGTGGCGTCCGGACCCGCCCTCGCGCGCGGTAGCCTCAACGAGATTCGCGGGCGTAGCTCAATGGCTAGAGTCCCAGCCTTCCAAGCTGGTTATGCGGGTTCGATTCCCGTCGCCCGCTCCCGAGTGAAGTCACACTTCTCGACAGGTTGAGTGCCGAATCCGTCTGCCGTGCCACGTCCATGCCACTGAGAAGTCGGACGCCTCCCCGGTCCCCCACCCCAGAGACGGCGCCCCGTTCTCCCAGCGGCCCGGGTTCGACCGTCAGCACAACGGCCCGGTCGGTGTCGGCGCCCACCCAACTGTGCCGAGGACACGTGGGTGCACCCTCGGCCAAGTGACCGGGCTCGGCACTTCCAGGACGGTCGAAACGCCCACTAATCCGAGGGATCTGACACCGGGATTTGGATCCGGAAGACCGGAGTGCTCGGTGCCAGCGCTTCGCAGCTCGCTAGAGACG